>JBKPHP010000055.1:0-16037 GCA_046729895.1 Actinomycetota bacterium | reverse complement strand
AGGCGTCTGAGGCGCTCACGATGGGCCTGGTGACAGAGGTCGTGCCCGCCGGCCGTCACCTCGAGCGGGCGCTCGAGATTGCGGAGGGCCTTGCAGCCTTCCCGCAGGACACGATGCTCGCCGATCGCCGCGCCGCCATCGAGGGACTCGGGATGCGTTTGGAGGCCGGGCTCGAGCTCGAGGCGGAGAGCGGCCCCGCCACGCTCGAGACGGCGTGGAGGGGCGCTGGTCGCTTTGCGGGCGGCGAGGGACGGGGCGGAGCCGGGGCCGGCGTCTAGGCTCAGGCACGTGGCTGCGCCGGCGATCGAGGTCTCCGACCTCCACAAGAGCTACGGGCCGCTGGATGCCGTCCGCGGCGTGTCGTTCATGGTCGAACGAGGCGAGGTCTTCGGCCTGCTCGGGCCCAACGGAGCCGGCAAGACCACCACCGTCGAGATCCTCGAGGGCTACCGCCACCGCTCGCGAGGCGACGTGCGGGTGCTCGGCCACGACCCGGAGCGCCGCGAGCGTCGCTGGCAGGAGCGGATCGGGATCGTCCTCCAGAGCTGCGGCTTCCATCCGATGATCACCGTCCACGAGGCCGTGGAGCACTTCGGCAAGGCCTATCCCTCGCCGCGCGACCCCCGGGAGACGATCGAGCTGGTCGGGCTCGAGGGCAAGGCGGGCGCGCGGACCAAAGAGCTGTCCGGCGGGCAGCGACGCCGGCTCGACCTGGCGCTCGCCCTGGTCGGCGACCCCGAGCTGATCTTCCTGGACGAGCCCACCACCGGCTTTGACCCCGCCGCGCGACGCACGGCCTGGGCCGTGATCCGCCGGCTCAAGGAGCTCGGTAAGACGGTCCTCCTCACGACCCACTATCTCGACGAGGCGCAGTCGCTCTCGGACCGGGTGGCGATCATCAAGGATGGAGTGATCGTCGCCGAGGGCCCGCCCGCCGAGCTCGGCGCCGAGCGTCCCCGCTACCGGGTCTCGTACACCGCCAACGGGAAGCGGGTCGAGCACGAGACGGAGGACCCCACCGAACTCCTGCACCGCCTGACCGGGGAGGCACTGGCGAGGGGCCAGCGACTCGAAGGCCTCCAGGTGAGCCGGCCGACGCTCGAGGACATCTACCTGCAGCTCACGACCGAGGATGAGCGGGCATGAGCCCCGCCGCCCTGGCCTGGGCCCAGTTCCGCCTCGAGCGGCGGCTCTTCTGGCGAAGTCCAACGGCCGCGTTCTTCAACTTCGTCCTGCCACTGCTGTTGCTGGTGCTGGTCGCTTCCGTCTTCTCGAGCGACGCCAACGAGCTCGAGGTGCTTGTTCCCGGCATCGCCGGAATGAGCGTCATGGCCACCACCTTCAACGCCCTGGCCTTCAACCTCACGGCCCTGCGGGAGCTGGGGATCCTGAAGCGGGTTCGGGGTACTCCAATGCCGGCAGCCTCATACCTGGCGGGGCTGCTCGGCTCGGCGGTAGCCAACGCCTTCGTGCAGATCGCGCTCGTGGTCGTGATCGGGCACCTCGCCTATGGAGTGGACTGGCCCCACAACTGGGCCGCGCTCGCAGGCTTCACCGCCCTGGGGGTGACCTGCTTCGGATCGCTTGGGATCGCGTTCTCGCACGCGATCCCGAGCTCCGACGCGGCGCCCGCCTACGTCAACGCCGTCTTCCTGCCGGTGATCTTCATCTCCGGCGTCTTCTACTCGAGCGACGACCTGCCGGCGTTCCTCGACGGCGTGGCCCGGGCGCTGCCGCTCAAGCACGTGATCGACGGCCTCTCCGGGGCGATCGTGGGGGGCTCGGTCGACATGGCGGGCGCGGCAGGGGTGGTGGTTGCCTGGACCGCGCTGGGCGTGTTGCTCGCGGTCCGCGGCTTCCGCTGGGAGTAGGGGCCCGGCTCCCACGGGACGTACATGCTGTACGTGCGCCAGCGTCGCGCGTGCGCCGGCTACAGCCGCAGCGCGTGACCGTGCCGCCGCAGCCAGCGCTCGTGGTGGCGCCAGTCCGGACAGCGCGAGGCGAGCAGTGACCAGAAGCTCTCCGAGTGGTCGTGGACCTCCAGGTGCGCGACCTCGTGCTGGACCACGTAGTCCAGGATCTCGGCGGGGGCGAGCAGCAGCCGCCAGTTGAAGCTCATGGCGCCGGACGAGGAGCAGCTTCCCCAGCGGGTGCGCTGGCCGCGGATCTGCAGCGACTCGTAGCGGACGCCAGCCGCCGCGACGGCGGCATCGAGGCGGCCCTTGACCTCCAGCCGGGCCTGGCGCCGGTACCAGCGCTCGAGCGCGTCCCGCAGGGCGGCACGGCCCGGACCCCCCACCGCCACGACGACCTCGCTGCCGCGCCGGGACACGTGCGGCCTGCGACGCCCGCGCTCCACCCTTACCACGAGCGCCAGCCGCTCACCCAGATAGGGCAGCTCGCCGCCGTGCTCAAGGCGGGCGGGCGGCAGCTCGGTCTCGGACTCTCGCATCCGGCGGAGGGTGCGCTCGATCCAGGATCGTTTTTCCTCCACGAAGGGCGCCACGTCGCGCATCGGGAAGCGGCGCGGCACAACCACCTCCACGCCGTCGCCGCCCACCAGGATGCGGGCGTGGCGGGCACGGTCGGAGCGGCGTATGCGGTACGGGACGGAGCTCACGGCGGCGGAGGATAGGCAGTGCCGCGGTCGCTCCGACGCCTACTCGGCCTCGAGCAGCGTGTGTGCCCCGGTCGCTCCGACGCTACTCGGCCTCGAGCAAGGTGTGTGCCCCGGTCGCCGCCGGGCGACCGGCCACCACGTCGTCGTAGATGTGCGCCACGCCGCGGGCCAGCGCGGGCCAGGAGTAGCGGTCCCGCACCTCGGCGTAGGCCGCCTCACCGCGGCGGGCCCGCTCGGCTTGATCACCGGCAGCCGCCACGAGGGCCTCGGCCATGGCGTCCTCGTCGTCGGGCGGCACGAGCCAGCCGGTCTCCCCCTCCCTGATGATCTCGGCGGGTCCATGGGCGTCCACGGCGATTGGGGGCACGCCGCACGCCATCGCCTCGACCAACACCTGTCCGAACTGCTCCCGCACCGAGGGCAGGACGAGCACGTCGGCGGCGTTGAGCCCGGCCGGCAGGTCGTCGTGACCCCGCCAGCCGGCGAGGAAAACGTCCCGGTCGCCGGTCTCCCGCACCACCTCCAGCGGGTGCGGGCCTTCCCACTCACCCGGGAAGCCGCCCAGCAATACGAGCGGCACGCCGGAGCCGAAGCGCTCCCGAGCGCGCGCGTGCGCGCGAATGAGCAACGGGATTCGCTTGACCTCGGTGAAGCGACCGACGTACAGGAGCACTGGGCCTCCCTCGCGGAACGGCTCCAGGTCGTGCTCGCGGTAAGCCACGCTGCCGGGCTCGCCGGACTCGTCCCAGCCGCGCGGCTCCTCGACGAGCCAGCGGCGCCAGTGAGCGAGCCGCCTGTCCCCCCGCAGCGGCCGGCGGTCGAACCGCCAGGGGTCGAACCCGTTGGGCGCCCATACGATGCGTTCGGGATCCACGTCCAGCAGGCCGGGCACCCGCCGCACGGCGTCGGGGGAGAGCACGAATAGACGCTGACATCCCCGCGCCCAGTCGCGCATCCGCTCGCCCCAAGCGGCGGCGTGGTCCCAGCCGACCGGCGGACCCGCCTCGATCTCCTGCAGCATCAGGAGCTCCGTGCCATGTAGGTGCCCTATGCGGGGTGTCTGCGGAAAGGCTCTTTCGGCGGCGGCGTTGATCGGGGTCAGGTGATGCAGGTGAAGCACGTCGGCCTCGCACGCTCCGGCCCGGCCCAGCTGCCGCTCCCAGTTCCCGACGAGGCGCGCCAGGGTGGAGTCGTCCACGCTGGCGAAGATCCGGTCCGGCGCCCCCGTCCTGTCCTCGTATGACGGCTGGAAGGGCGGCTCGGCCGCCAGCGGGTCCGGCGCCTCCGCAGCAATCGTGTAATCGATGGAGTGGACGTCGAGTCCCTCGTAGAAGGTCGCCGCGTGGGACTCCTCGCCCGGCGAGCCCAGCGATCCGCAGGCGATCGAGACTTCCCAGCCGGCGTCCGGCAGCGAGCGCGCGAGGTACCGCGCGACCTGGGCGGAGCCGCCGCGGGGGAAGAACAGCAGGCCCATCACCACCCGTGGCACGCGGGCACGCTACCGCCCGGACGTGTGGCGCGGACTAGATGATCACCGGGACCGAGCCCCCGTCCACCGACCAGGCGGCGCCCGTCACGTTCGACGCACGCTGGGAGCAGAGGAAGACGATCACGGCGGCGATCTCCTCCTCCCTGCCGAAGCGGCCGAGCGGAATCTTCTCCCGCGTGGCCTCGAGGGCCTCCTCCCGCGAGATGCCCTTGGCGGCGGCCGCCTGGTCTGCGAGCCCGCCCTCGGCCATCCAGAGGGGGGTCCTCACCGGCCCGGGCGTTACTGCGTTCACGAGGACCCCTTCCCTCGCCCAGGCGTCGGCGTAGACGCGCGACAGTGACAGCTCCGCCGCCTTCGTGACCGAGTAGGCGGCATTGGTCAGCGATGGTCGCTTCCCGGACGAGGAGGAGACGTTCACGATCCGTCCGCCCCCACGGCGAGCCATCAGCGGCGCAGCCGATCGCATCAGGCGCATCGGCACCATCACGTGAAGCTCCCACTGACCCCGCCAGTCGTCGTCCGTTAGCTCATCGAGTGCCTTGGCGTGGCTCGTGCCGGCGTTGTTCACCAGCACGTCCACCCCGCCGTGGCGCCGCTTGCACTCGCCGACGACCCGGTCCGCGGCGTCCGGCGCGGTCAGGTCGAGCTCCAGGTCGGCGCCACCCCGCGACACGGTTAGGACGTTGGCCCCTTCCTCGACCAGCATCCGAGCCGTGACGGCGCCGATCCCGCGGCTCGCGCCCGTCACGATGCATGCCTTGCCGTTCAGTTCGAGTTCCATGCGGGCATGATCGCCGAAGGGGTCGCACCCCGCCTACAAGGCCGGCTCCATTCGGTTTCTAGGGCGACCGGTATGCGATCGGCTCAGACGGCCTCGTCGAAGCGCTCGACCGTGGCATGGCGACGCCGGTCAGACCGTCTTCACGATCATCACGGAGCACGGGGCCTTGTGAGACACCGTGTTGGGCACACTCCCGAGGAACCTGCGGTGCATGCCCTTGCTGCCGACCACGAGGACGTCGGCGTCATGCTGCTCGGCGATGTCACAGAGCACGTCGGCGGGATCGCCCTGGCGGGCCTCGGACACGGTCTTGAGCCCGCGCTCCCCCGCCTTTTGCTCGACCTCCCGCAGCGTCGCCTCCACATCCTCCATCGGGTTGATCGACCACTGGATCTCCTGGGGGGCGTCCGTCTGCTCCTTGGCGAGCCTGTCCTCCGAGATAGGGGTGTAAGAGCTGGCGATCACGAGCCGCGAGCCGTACCGCTCGGCCATGTCGATCGCGAAGTCCACCGCTTTGGCGGCGGTATCGGAGCCGTCGGTTCCCACGGCGATCGTGCTCAGCATCTGCCCTCCTTGCCGCGGGTGGCAGCCTGACCTATGCTCGCTCCACCTCCGGCCAGAGGAGCCTAATGAGCCAGCCCTTACATGTGCAACTGATTGCCGCGGCCCTGTTCCTTGGTGTCATCGTCGCCGCCGCGATCTTGATCGCCGACGACTGGTCCGACTACATCGTCTTCGGCGCCTTCTTCCTGACGTTCCTGGGCTTCGCCATTGCGGTCAACAAGCGTCAGTACCCGACGAAGAAGCGCGGCTTCAGCCGAGACAGCGACAGCCGCTGGTAGCCCCGCCGCCGGGCTAGACCGTGAAGAGCCACACCGTCTACAAGACGTTCAACACCGAGCGTCGGCGCGAGTTCGTCCGCATCACCGAGGACGTCCAGACGGCGGTGGACGAGGCCGGGATCGCGGAGGGCTTCGCGCTGGTATCGGCGATGCATATCACCGCGGGGGTGTGGGTGAACGATGACGAGCCGGGCATCCAGGAGGACGCCCTCGAGTGGCTCGACAAGCTCGCGCCGCCAAGCTGGCAGCCCCCGTCCAACGACGTGGCCCGCCAGCTGTTGCCGGACCCCGGCGATTACCGCCACCACCGCGGCGGCGAAGACAATGGCGACGCCCACCTTAAGAACCTGCTCGTCCACCACCAGGTGATCCTGCCGGTCACCGATGCGCGGCTCGACCTCGGCCCCTGGCAGGCCGTCTTCTACACCGAGTTCGACGGGCAGCGCGCGAAGCGGCTGGTCATCAAGGTGATCGGGGAGTAAGCGGCGGCAAAAGCCGCCCCTGCTCGCATCTCAGACTGAGGAGGAGGTCCGAGACGGCGGTGATCAGGACCGCTCGTAGACCTCCGGGTTGGCGCAGTACGGCATCCGCTCTCCGGCCAGCGCCGCCATGAGGTTGTCCACCGCCACGCCCGCCATCGCCGCGCGGGTGGCGTGGGTCGCGGAGCCCAGGTGCGGCAGGACCGTGAGGTTGGGGGCCTCCAGCAGCGGGTGGTCCGCCGGTAGCGGCTCGGGGTCGGTGACGTCGAGCGCGGCGCCCGCGATCTCGCCCCCGCGCAGCGCACGGTCGAGCGCGGCGGTGTGGACGATCGGCCCGCGGGCGGTGTTGACGAGGTACGCCGTCGGCTTCATCCGTGCCAGCGCCTCCTCGCCGATCAGACCGCGCGTGTCCTCGCTGAGCGGAAGGTGCAGGGTGACGAAGTCGGAGCGCTCCAGGAGCTCCTCCAGCGGCGTGCCTCCCGAGCGGCGGAGGTGTAGCAGCTCGCAATCGAAGCCCTCCAGCCGTCGTCCCACCGCCTGCCCAATGCGGCCGTAGCCGACGATCCCCACGGTGGCGCCGTGCAGGTCGCGTCCCAACATGAAGTCGGGCTCCCAGGTGAGCCATTCCCCGCGGCGCACCACGGCGTCCCCCTCGACAATCCGGCGCGCGGCGGCGAGCATAAGGGCCACCGCCAGGTCGGCGGTGCTGTCCGTCAACACGCCGGGCGTATTGCCGACCGGGATCCCGCGGGCCGTTGCCGCGGCCAGGTCGACGTTGTCGACGCCGACCGCGTAGTTCGAGATGGCGCGCAGGTTCGGGCAGGCGGCGATCAACTGGGCATCGACTCGGTCCGTGAGCATGGTGAGCAGCCCTTCGACGGGGGCGGCCCGCTCACGCAGCTGGTCGGCAGGGGGCGGCGCCCCCTCGGCCCAGACCGCCGTCTCGTGCGTGGCGGCCAGCCGATCGAGCGCCGACCAGGGCAGCTGCCAAGTCACGAACACGCGCGCCATTGCCGCGGCACGATAGTCGTGGTGAGTGCGGGAGCTCTCAGCCGGGGGCGACCCGCTGGAGCCCGTCGGTCGGGGCGCGAGTGAGGTGTTCCTTGACCCTGTCCTGCACCGGCCCGCGTAGCAGCATCCCGAGCAGCCGCCCCGGATCGCTCTCGAGCGCGTAGGTCGCCCGGGTGCGGCCGTCGCCGAGGTCCTCGAAGCCCCAGCGGCCGTTCAGCCACTTCGGGTCGCCCTTCAGCTGCTCCCAGCTCAAGCCGTGCGGGGGGTCGTAGCGGAAGCGGAGCCTGGTGCGCGCCTTCCTGACGACGGCGTCCGAGACCGTCTCCACCACCGCCGGGCGCCCTTGCTCATCCCGCTCGAGCACCTCGACGTCGAGCAGGGTCTCCTGCCAGTCGGGCGCTCCCTCGATGTCCGCCGCGAGCTCGTAGCAGCGCTCGATCGGGGCGTCGACCTCGACCGTCCGGCTGGCCTCAAGAACCACGGGTGGAGTCTTCCATAACGGCGCGGGCGGCCAGATATCCGGGAGCGCCCGTCACCGCTCCGCCGGGGTGCGCTCCCGATCCCGCCAGGTAGAGGCCCTCGACGCCGCCGAACCGGCGCCGGTCCGGGCGGTCCTCGAAGAGCTGCCCGGGCAGCATCTCGCCGTGGAAGATGTGCCCGCCCGTGATCCCGAAGCGTGCTTCGAGCTCGCGGGGCCCGAGTGCCAGGCGGTCGACGACCCGCTCCGGGAGCCCCGGGCAGGCTTCGGCGAAGCGTGCGATCGCCGCGTCGGCGGCGGCTTCCGCGTCGGCGGTCTCGGGAAAGCACTGGCAGAACATCGAAAGCACGTGCCTGCCCGGCGGTGCGAGCGAGTCGTCTACGGAGGTCTGGCTCGCGGCCTCGATCCAGGGACGCGCCGCCGGCCGGCCGGCGCGAGCGTCAGCCGCGGCAGCCGACAGGTCGGCCAGTGAGTACCCGATGTCGATCCCGCCGCGCCATGCCGCGGCGTCTGGCCAGGAGGGAAACTCCGGCAGGCCGTCCAGCAGCAGCATGACCTTGACGACCGGCCCGGCCTGTCGCCACCCGGACGGCGGCTCGACACCGGCGAGCGCCGCGGTGCGCAGCGGGTCGGCGTTCGAGAGCACGACCCCGGCGGCGACCTCCGTGCCATTCTCAAGCACCAGTCCGGTGGCCTGCCCGTCCTGCACGAGGATCCGCTCGACGGGCGCCGACAGGCGCATCCGCGCGCCGGCCTCCTCCGCGGCCGACCGCACGGCCGCGGTCACCGCTCCCATTCCGCCGCGAGGGTAACCCCAGGCGCCGGGCGGCCCGGCCGCATCCCCGAGGTCGTGGTAGAGGCTCACGAACGAGGTGCCGGTGTCCTCGGGGCCTGCGAGGGTGCCGATGAGGCCCTGGATGGCGAATGGCACTCGCACCGGCTCGGATGGAATTGCAGCGAGCTCGTCGGCGATCGCGCCGCCCAACAACCGCGGACCCACGGCCTCGAGCCAGCGCTCACGGTTCGGCGGCTCGAGCATCAGCGGCCGCGCGCGTGCGGCGGCGTGTGCCCGCGCGTTCGACCAGCCGAGGTAGGCGTCGCCGTCCTCCTGCGACCATTCCGACGCGAGGTGGGCCGCAGTCCGCCGCGGATCGGACCAGGCCACGACCTTGCGCCCGTCGGGGAAGGGGGCGAACAGATAGGGCTCGTGAACGCGCACCTCGAGGCCGTGACGCATGAGCTCCAGGTCGCGCACGATCTCGCTTCGCAGCAGCGACAGCGAGTAGGCGCCGGTCGAGGCCCGGACGCCCGGCCACAGCTCCTCGGTCACGCAGGCGCCGCCGACCAGCTCGCGGCGCTCGAAGCATTCCACCGAGAAACCGGCGCGAGCAAGGTACGCTGAGGCGACCAGCCCGTTGTGGCCGGCGCCGATGATTGCGGCGTCGAGCAGCGGGACATCCATACTCAGAGGCTCCCATGCCGAAGGACACGGGCCTACCAGAGACCGACGCGCAGTTCGACTTCAGCCGCTTGCGCCGCCGGCGGGCCCTGTCGCGGCTCGCCAACCGCCTGCGGCGCGGGCCGAGCGACTTCAACGTGATCCTCCCGTTCGAGGAAGTAGTGAAGGCGCTGGGGCGGCGCGGCGAGCGCTACCTGGGCCTCCAGACGATCGAGCTCGACTCGATCGTCGGCTCCGTGGACCGCTCGCGGGAGTTCGACCGGCGCTTCCGTCCGACAACCGGCAGGGTCCGCCCCCGCTGGGAGCGGATCGCGACCGCGACCCGCCGGGGCGCGGAGATCCCGCCGATCGACGTCTACCGGATCGGCGAGCTTCACTTCGTGAAGGATGGCCACCACCGCGTCTCGGTAGCGCGAGCCATGGGCTTCAAGGTCATCGACGCCTACGTGACGGAGATCCTCACCGAGATCGGTGCCAGCCGGGAGATCACGCTCAAGGACCTGCCGCTCAAGAGCCACGAGCGCCTCTTCTGGGAACGGATTCCCCTGCACCCCGAGGCCCGCAAGCGGATCCAGCTCTCCGACGAATGGCGCTACGCCGGCCTGGCCGAAGGAGTCGAGGCCTGGGGGTTTCGCCTCATGCAGTCACGCGCGGAGTTGATGACGCGCGAGGAGGTGGCCCGCGCCTGGTTCGAGGACGAGTACGAGCCGGTAGTGGAGATGCTGCGCGAGGCGGACCTGATGGGGCACGGCACCGAGACGGAGGCCTACATGCGCGTGGCCACGCTCCGCTACCTGCTGCTGCGCACCCACGAATGGGACGACGAGGTGATCGAGCGCCTACGCGGCGAGCTCGAGAGGCCCTCGTTGGACGAGGACACGATGGTGCGCCGGCTCAGGAAGGAGCTTGGCTAGCGGGCTGCGCCTCCTGCTCGGTGGCGGCTTGGAGCGCTGCCGCCCCATCCCCGCTGACCTCCGCAGTCAGGCTCTGACCGGTGTCGGGGTCGAACAGGTGCAGCCGCTCGGCGTCGACCCAGAGCTCGGCCTCCTGTCCTTCCTGCACGCCGCTCGCGGGGTCGAGGCGGGCCACGATCCGACCCTCCTCACCGGCCGAGGGCACCTCGCCGGCTCCCGCGTCCTCGGCGAGCTCCTGGAGCTCCTGCGACTCCACGGCCTCGTGCTCCACGGTGAAGTGGGCGTACAGCTCGGCGCCCACCGACTCCAGCACCTCGATCTGAGCCCGGAAGGTGGCTCCGCGATCTTTCGCGTCCCCCACCAGCGCAACGTCCTCGAAGCTCTCGGGACGGATGCCGGCGATCAGCTCGCGTCCCTCCGCGGCGCGGCCCAGCCGCTCGCGCACGGTTTGCGGCAGCCTGACCTCGGCGAAGGGCAGCTTGATCGTGTCGCCCTCGACCTTAACCGGCATGAAGTTCATCGCCGGGGAGCCGATGAAGCCGGCCACGAACAGGTTGATCGGGTCGTTGTACAGCTCCATCGGCGAGCCGACCTGCTGCAGCATGCCTGCGCGCATGACGGCGACGCGGTCACCGAGCGTCATCGCCTCGGTCTGGTCATGGGTGACATAGATCGTCGTGGTGCCGAGGCGGCTCTGGATGCGCGACACCTCCGTGCGCATCTGCACCCGCAGCTTGGCGTCGAGGTTCGAGAGCGGCTCGTCCATCAGGAACGCCTTGGGGTCGCGGACGATCGCGCGCCCCATGGCGACGCGCTGGCGCTGCCCGCCGGAGAGGTTCGCCGGCCTGCGGTCGAGGTGCTGGGTGAGGTCGAGGATGCCGGCCGCCTCCTCGACCTTCCTGTCGATCTCCTCCTTCGGCGTGCCTCTGAGCTTGAGGGCGAAGCCCATGTTGTCGCGCACGGTCATGTGCGGGTAGAGCGCGTAGTTCTGGAAGACCATCGCGACGTTGCGGTCCTTGGGAGCCTTGTCGTTCATCACCTCGTCGCCGATGCGCAGCTCGCCGTCGGTGATGTCCTCGAGGCCCGCAACCATGCGCAGCGCCGTGGACTTGCCGCACCCCGAGGGCCCGACCAGGATCACGAACTCGCCGTCCTGGATCTGCAGGTTCATCTCCTTGACGGCCTCGAAGCCGTCGGGGTAGCGCTTGGTTATGTGGTTGAGCGTGATCTCTGCCATCTGCGGCCTCCTTAACCCTTGACGGCGCCCGCGGTGAGACCCGCGACGATTCGGCGCTGGAAGATCAGGACCATAATGATGATCGGGATTGTGACCACGACCGCCGCCGCCGATATGGCGCCGATCGGCTGCTCGAACTGCGACTCGCCGGTAAAGAAGGCGAGCGCCGCCGGCACGGTGCGCGCGTTGTCGGTCGACGTCAGCGTGTTGGCGAAGATGAAGTCGTTCCAGGCGAAAATGAAGACGAGGATCGAGGCCGTGAACACGCCCGGCGCGGCCAGCGGGACGATCACCTTCCGGAACGCCTGGAACGGCGTGGCCCCGTCGACCTGGGCCGCCTGCTCAAGCTCCCAGGGGATCTCCCTGAAGAACGCCGACAGGATGTAGATCGCAAGTGGCAAGGTGAAGGTCATGTAGGGGATGATCAGCCCGGGCCAGGTGTCGTAGAGGCCGACGTTGCGCCAGATGTTGAAAAGGGAGCCGACGATCGAGATCGGCGGGAACATCGCCACGGCGAGCGCACCCGACAGGATCAGCGTCTTGCCCGGGAAGTCCAGCCGGGACAGCGCGTAAGCGGCCATCGCGGCGAGCAGGATCGCGATCAGGGTCGAGATCATCGCGATCCCGATCGAGTTCACGAGCGGCCTCGTGAACACGTTCCCGGAGAAGATCGTGTCGTAATTGCTGAAGTCGGGATGGAAGATGCCGTAGAAGAAGCCCCTCTCGGTGCTGAGCTTCTCGGCCGGCTTCAGCGACAGCGAGATCATCCAGATCACCGGGACCAGGGCGTAGATGAGGACCATCAGGATTGCCAGCGACCAGGCGGCCCGCTCGCGCGGCGTGTGGGTCATCGTCTAGACCTCCCCCCTCTGCTGCGCGGTGCTCGTGCCCAGCCCCTTCACGAAGAGGAAGGCGATGAGCAGCACGCAGATGAATATGAGCACCGAGACCGCGGACCCGAGGCCGAGGTTCACCCGGCTGATCAGCACGTTGTAGGAGAGGATCGACACCGTTTCGGTGCCGTTCGCCCCCTGGGTCTGGATGAAGACGGTGTCGAACAGTCGGAAGGCGTCGAGCGTCCGGAAAAGCAGCGCCACGAGGATCGCCGGCCGCATGAGCGGGATCGTGATTCGGAAGAAGCGCTGGATGGCGCTCGCGCCGTCGACCTTCGCCGCCTCGTGCAGCTCGTCCGGCACGAGCGCCAGCCCGGCCAGCAGCAGCAGGGCCATGAAGGGTGTGGTCTTCCAGACCTCGGTAAGGATGATCACGATCAGCGAGCCGCTGCGCTCGGTCAGCGGAGCCGCGCTGTCCGAGATCAATGGCAGGCCCTGGACGAAGCCGCTGGTGGGATCGAAGGCGTAGCGCCACGCGAATGCCGCCACCACCGTGACGATTCCGTACGGGATCAGGATCGCGGCCCGCACCGGCCCGCGGCCGAAGATCGCCCTGTGCATGACGAGGGCGATGAGCATTCCCAGCACGAGCTCGATGGAGACCGAGACGATCGTGATCAGCGACGTGTTCCAGACGTCGCCCCACCAGGTGCTCGAGGTGAGCACGTCGGAGTAGTTCGAGAGCCCGACGAACTCCTTCTGGTCCGGGAATCGCAGGTCGTACTTCTGGAGCGACAGGTAGACCGCGTAGGCGATCGGGAAGCCCGTCACGAGCACCATCGTGATCACCGCGGGCGCGCAGAGCATCCACGCCAGGCGGTGCTCTTCGCGGGCCCGCTCGGTGACCTTTGGGGCCTTTGCGGGTGCTGCGGGTGGGGCTTCGGTGGTAGCGGCTTCCATCAGAAGATCTTCCCTTCCGCCGCCTTGTCGAGGCGGTCCTGAAGCTTGCTGACGACGTCGCTCGGCTGGACCTCGCTCTCGGGGTGGAAGGTCTTCTGGATCGCGAGTGAGATGTCACTGTAGGCCGGCGTCACCGGGCGCGGCCCGGCGGACTGGATCGACCTGCGCAGCTCTTCCGAGAACGGGAAGGCCTTCTTCACCTTGGGGTCGTTGTAGACCGCCTCCGAGGTGGGCGGCAGCCCGCCCTTCTCAGACGCGATCGCCTGGTTCTTCGGCTGCGCCAGGCATAGGGCGGCCTGGAAGGCAAGGTCGGCGTGCTTCGTGTAGTTGCCCACACCGACGTTGATCCCTCCCAGCGGCGGCCGGCTGGGCTTGTCCGGGACGGTACGGGGGTAGCGCGCCCAGCCGATCTTCTTCTGGAAGCCGCCCGCGACCTCGGCGGCACTCGGGTAGATGAACGTGTAGTTCACCTGGTACACGGAGCGGCCGGACTCGAAGCCGAGCCGGGCCTCGTCCTCCTTGTTCGTCCCGAGCCCGGGCGGAGCCGCCTTGGTCGTAGCGAGCCGCTTGATGATCTCCGCCGCCTTCTCGACCGCCTGGTCGCTGGCAGTGACCTTCCCCGTCTGGCTGACCATGGGAGTGCCCCCGCCATAGACGAGCGCGTTGACCCATACCGTCAGGCCCTCGTACTGGTTGCCCTGCACCTCGATCGACTTGCCCTTCTTGATGGCCGTGTCGATCAACTGGTCCCAGGTGGCCTTGTCCCCCGGGTTGGGCACGAGGTCCTTGCGGTACCAGAGCAGCTGCGTGTTGCTCGTGAACGGCACTGCCCAGACGTTGCCCTTGTACGTCACCGACCTGAGCGGCCCCACGAGGCGATCCTTCACCGCCTGCGCGCGGTTTGAGCCGGTCCACTTCTTGATCCAACCCGCCTGTGCGAATTCGGCGGTCCAGATCACGTCCATGCCTACCAGGTCGACGCTCGAGTCTTTGGCGGCGAGACGGCGGACGAGCAGCTCGCGCTGCTGGTTGGCGTCGGTGGGGAGCGCCTGGTACTTGATCTTGTAGCGGCCGCCGGCCTGCTTGTTGCAGTTGGCCACCGCCTGGTCGTAGGCGCCGCCGGGCTCCTTGAAGACGTACCAGTTCAGTGTGGGGGTGCCCCCACCGCCTCCTCCTGAGCCGCAGCCCGCAAGCGCTGCTGCCGCGAGGACCGGGCCGAACGCCACCACGCGGCCTACACGCACTCGCCCTCCTCCATCAAGACGAAAGACTACCCTCCCGCCGCGTCCGACTAACCCCCTCTCAGCACCGCCGCGGCGTGCGGGGCGAGCGCCTCGCTCTGGAGGGCGCCGTGTGCGCTCTCCAGTACAGCCGCACCGGAAGCGGGCGTCGGTAGCCTGCGATCGGTCGGGTTGATTGCGATTAGGTGGTCGCCGCGCCGGTAAGCCAGCATCCCGGGCGCGGCTTCCACCACCCGCATGTCCGAGCCGAGGCAGGGCCGCAGCGCGATCAGCTCGCGGTACAGCGAGAGCAGGGAGTGGGGATCGCCGGCCTGAGCCTCGACGCTCCGTTCCTCGGGGTCCACCGGCGGCAGCCACGGCTGTCCTGTCGTGAACCCGCCGAACAGGGAGGCGTCCCAGTGCATCGCGTGGCGGTGGCGGTCGCGCCCGGCGCGGTCGTAGGGTGGATCGGCGCCCGGACCCTCCGTTTGTCCGATTTCGTCGCCCTGATACAGGAACGACGTGCCGGGCAGGGTGAGCAGCAGCACGGCGGCTGCGCGGGCATTGACTTCGCCGTATCGCGTGACCATGCGACCGAAGTCGTGGTTGGACATCACCCACGCCGCCCCCACGCCGTGCCGTCCGCGCACGGCGATGGTCGCCTCGATCGCGGCGCGCAGCGACTCGGCCTCGAAGCGTGAGTAGAGCAGCTCGAACGCGAAGACCACGTCGAGGTGCTCCAGGTACGGCTGCCACTTGGCGCTGGGGAGATAGACCTCGCCCACGAGGAAGGCGTCCTCCGCGGCCTCTCGGATGCCGGCTAGCGCCTCCCGGATGTCGGGGTGGTTGCGCGAGTTGGACAGCGCCAGCCTCGCCTCGTCATCGCGCAGCGGAAGCCCGAAGGGCTCGCTGGCCGGAGGATCGTCGCGAAGCTCGGGATCCTTCAGCAGGCGGTCGATCGCGTCGATCCGGTAGCCGTCGACGCCCCGCCCGAGCCAGAAGCGCAGCACGCCGTGCATGGCCTCGACGACCTCGGGGTTGCGCCAGTCGAGGTCCGGCTGCTCGGGGTAGAACGAGTGCAGATACCACCGCCCACGCTCCTCGTCGAAGCTCCAAGCCGAGCCACCGAATGCGCTCGACCAGTTGTTCGGAGGCCCCCCGTCCCGGCCGTCGGCCCAGATGTACCAGTCGGGGTGCTCGCGGAACCACGGGTGCTCGATCGACGTGTGGCACGGGACCATGTCGAGGAGGACCCTGAGCCCGCGCTCGTGGGCCGCGGCCAGCAGCGCGTCGAAGTCCTCCAGGGTCCCGTAGACGCGGTCCACGTCGGTGTAGTCACAGACGTCGTAGCCGAGGTCTGCGAGCGGTGACGGATAGATTGGCGACAGCCAGAATGCGTCCACCCCCAGGCCGACGAGGTGGTCTAGGCGCGAGCGAATGCCGCGCAGGTCACCGACGCCGTCGCCGTTCGAGTCCTGGAAGGAGCGCGGATAGATCTGGTAGACGACGGGCTGGTTGGGCCACATGGGCGCGGGAGGCTACGGGCCTCAGGACTGCAGCGGCCCCCCGGACCCTATGGGCCGGGGGGCCGCCGCCGGGTCGGGGGGTGGGGGGGGGGGGGCCCGCGCGGGGCCCCCCGGGGGCCCGGGCGGCGCGCGGGGGGGGGGCCCCCCCAGTTTGCCCGCGAGCGTGTGGGCCCAAACCGGGCCGGGGT
>JBKPHP010000054.1:0-5878 GCA_046729895.1 Actinomycetota bacterium | reverse complement strand
CGAGCGCTTACGCGAGATCGTCGACCGATTCGTTGACGCATGGGAGCGCGCCGACGTCGACAAGCTCGTGTCGATGCTGACCGAGGAGCCGACGATGACGATGCCCCCGCTGCCGACCTGGTATCGGGGCCGCAAGGCGGTCGCCGCATTCCTCGAGGGCTGGCCCCTGCGGAGGGATAGGCGCTGGCGCGTCGTCCCGGCCCGCGCGAACGGGCAGCTGGCCTTCGGTCATTACATCTGGGACGAGGAGCGGGCGACCTTCGCGGCGGAGAGCATCACCGTGCTCACACTGGACGGTGATCGAATCGCCGAGATCACCGCCTTCCTCGATGCCGAGCTCCTGCCGCGCTTCGGGCTCCCAAACGAGATCGAGATCTAGCGACTACGGAACGCGGTGGGCCTCGAACAGGATTGGTGCACGTCGAGCCTTACCTGCCCGCGCCGAACGGACTTCTTTAGGACCTCTAGCGGTCCGGCACCGAGCCCGGCGGTGGTGGCAGCAGGTCGCGCATCTCGTCCGGCAGGAACGGAAGGTCCAGGAGGCTGAGCTTGACTTGCTTGCGGCGCTGGTAGCGCTCAGGGTCGAGTCGCACCACCCGGCCCGCCCCCGGGCGCAGGCGAACGTCGAGCCTCTCGCCGGGCTCCGCCCGGCGCACCACTATCCCATCGGCCTCGAGCGCCGGCGGCCCGCTCTCATCGAGGAGCCGCAGCTGCAGCGGCTCGGCGGCCGACACCACCACTGGGCGGGCGACGCCGGACGCCGGGGCCGCGGCGCTGACGATGACGGCATCAAGCGCGGGCGAGACCACCGGGCCGCCGGCGGCGTAGGAGTACGCGGTCGAGCCGGTCGGCGTGGCGATCACGAGCGCGTCGCAGCGATAGCGACCCGCCGGACGGCCGGCGACGACGAGCGTCGCTTGCACGAGGCCTTCGCCGGGCACGCGCGTGAGCGCGATCTCGTTGAACGCCACCAGCTGCTCGCGCCCGGCCGAGAGAACAACGGCGCCGTGTTCCTCGATCGTGAAGTCGCGGCGCCCGATGCGATCGAGCGCCGCAGTCAGCTCGTCGGGCTCGACCTCGACCAGGAAGCCGAGCCGCCCGAGATTTACGCCGAGCACGGGCACGGGGCGCCCCGCGACGAGCCGCAGAGCGCCGAGCATCGTGCCGTCGCCGCCGATGCTCACCAGCGCATCGGCCCGCTGCGCCAGCTCATCCGCGGCGACGGCGGACACCCCATCCGGGCACCGCGCCGCATCCTTCACGTCGACCAGGACCTCGGCACCGTGCGACCGCGCCCAGCGCACGACCGTCCCCGCCGCGGGCATCGGGTCGCGACGCGGGTGCAGTACGAGACCGATTCGCATACGAAAAGCGAGCCGTGTCCCCGAGGTAGAGGAAATCCTTGGGCTCGGCGACGGCTGCGACATGCTCGGCATCCTCGCATCCGTTCGAATGATGCGAGGTCCACGACGCCATCGTTTGCGGGCGTTCCCAGCGGCTCCTCGCAGACGCTCGCAAGGGACGACCAGCGGGTGTCCGCTGCCGCTCGCAGCTTTGTGAGTCAGTCCACGAGCGAGCCACAGCTGGGGTTGGCGATCGCGGCGGTCATCGCGCTCGCGCCATTCGAGGCTGCGAAGCCTCAGCGCGAGCACGTCCCACGCCATCTCCGGCTTCGTCTACGCGCCCTCGCCGGGGGGCTTGGAACTGGCCCGTAGGCAGGCAGGTCGGCCCGCACGACGGTGACTTCGCGAGCCAGCTCGGCTGCCACACGGTCCCACCAGCGATGCGTCTCGGGAAAGCCCTGCAGCAACAGAAGCGGCGGACCGCTGCCTTCGCTGACGGCGTGGAGGGGAACCGTCGCCATCACTTGTAGTTCAGCTGCTCATCCCAGTCGGCCGGGCGCCCCTCCCTCGTCAGGTCGAACAGGTTCCAGAGCGGCTCCAGAGTGCCGACGCTTCGGTGGTCTTGCCCGGGGTCGCTTGGCCCGTAGGTGAGCTCGGCGCCCCAGAAGTGGCGCAGCGTTTGGCCGTCGCGCTGAAACACGTTCAGCATCGGCATCGGGGATCCGTCGGCCGTCTGGCCGAAGTAGTCCCGGTTGTAGCTGTTGCCGGCCGAGGACAACAGCCGCAGGTGTCGCCAGCCGCGCTCCTCGCCGAAGGTGAGAAGCCGCGGCAACGTCGTCTTCGCCACCACCGCGAAATTGATCTGCTGACTCGCGTGCTCGACCGCACCGTCGAGCTGATCGAGGAGGGCCACGCACGACGGGCAGGGACCCTCCTCGAGCGGCAAGAGCGCCGTCTCTCCGCTCGCTGGACCTGGGCGATCGTCCTGGGGGGCGCGCGGGAACATGAAGTTGTAGATGACGAGCGAGTCCTTGCCGGGGGCGAACAGCTCCGACAACCTCACGTCGGTCGGGCTGCCATCCGCTCCGGGGCCCTGAAAGACGTAGTCCTCGGGAACGACCCCGCCTGGCGGCAGCTCGCGCCTCGCGCCAGCCACCGCCTCCATAGCGCGGCGCAGCTCTATCTCCTGCTCGAGCAGCCGGTCGCGGGCCCTCCGGTAGTCCGCCGACTCCCCGGGAAATGTGAGGCTCACCGTGTGGTCCCCTCTTCGATCGCGAATGTGTTTCCGTCTGGATCCTTGAACCAGGCGACCCTGCCGTCATCGAGCTCGTGGATTCCCATCTCGTCGCTCCTCAGCGCGGGATCGTCGTAGCGCTCGAACTCCACGCCGTCGGAGCCGAGCGCTTCGACCACCGGCTCGAGGTCGTCCACGTACCAGGTGGCGAGAGTTGCGGTCGCGTTGCCGGCATGTTCGGGAGACTCGTAGAGGTGTAGCGAGGTTTCGCCCCCACACGCGTAGATGCGGCTCTGGTCGGACTGCTCCCCTCGCGGGGCGAGCTTGAGCCTCCCCTCGTAGAACTCGGTGGCCTTGGCCATGTCGGAAACGGCGATCGACGTCCTGACCCTGTGGCTGTCCAAGCTCACCTCTCTCTCCTTCCTAGCTCCCACCCTCTGTGGGTACCACCGGCATCGCGGTCGCGCGGCCCGGGCACGGCGGGGCTCGTCGAGCCGGCGGGACCGTCGCCACCTTGGCTTTCTCCCTACGCCCGAACAGCGCAAGCACACAGGCCGATTCACCGGACCTCGCTGGTCATCGCGACCCCTTGTCACCCCGCAGCTCCCCAAGGACGCGCTCGAGGTTGTCGAACGAGAGCTCCCACCCCTCCCGGTGCAACCGCTTGGCTTCCTCGTCTTCGAGCCCCCTGTTCGTCAGCACCAAGGTGGTGGTTCCGTCGTCGTGCTCCTCGAGCTCGACCTCGACGAGCTGGGTCCCCCGGTGTCCCTCGTGCCCGTCCCAGGTCCACGTGAAGACGACTCGGTCGGGCGGGCTGATCTCGACGTACTCGCCGCCACCGCCGAACTCCTCACCGCTCGGGCTGCGCATGACGAGCCGCAGCCTGCCGCCCACGCGGGCGTCCACCTCGGCGACGGGCGTCTCCCAGTCGGGGCCCGCGGGCCACCACCGCCTGAGCAGCTCAGGGCTGGTCCACGCCTCGAATACCGCCTGCGCCGGGGCTCTGAAGACGCGCTCCAGGCGGAGCACGCTCGGGTCCGGGGGCAGGGGGTCGGTCATCGGGAGTGTCCGCGCTCCCTTAGATAGTCATCAACCCCGTCCAGCATCCGCTCCCATACGTCTCGCTGACGGTCGATCCAGTCACCCGCCTCACCGAGCGTGGCAATGTCGAGCGCGAGCCGGTGCGTGCGGCCGTCGATCACACGCGCAATCACGCCGGCTTCCTCGAGCACCTTCAGGTGCTTCGAGATCGCCGACTTTGAGACCCCGAATCCGCCCGTTGTCTCGCCCACTGTCGCCTCGCCTCGCGCAAGCCGCTCTACGATTCCGCGCCGGACTGGGTGGGCCAGGGCCTTGAACGAATCGTTCACCATAAGGTCAACTATATACGTGCCCGTTTCCTCACTCCTGCACACGCCCAGCGTGCGTCTAAGGCGGGCGCGGCGTTGCTCGTCCGCTGGTCCCTAACCTCGGGGAATGGCGCGCGATCCGATACCTACGGGGCGTATGCGCCGCACGGCGAGGGTCGGCGGCCTTGTCGGTGGCCAGGCGGCGCGTGTGGCCTTCATGCGCGCCTTCAACGTGGTCCGCTCGCGGGACAGGCGGCTGGAGGCGATCGACCGCCGCTACGTCGAGGGCGCGGCCCAGATGGTCGAGGTGCTCGGGGGCATGAAGGGTGCCGCGATGAAGGTGGGCCAGGTGATTTCCTTCCTGGACGTAAGCGCCGTCCCGCCGGAGTACCGCGACGTGGTCCAGGAGGCGCTGGCCCAGCTCCGCGACGCGGCCCCGGTCGTCCCATTCAAGGACATGCGGCGGGTCATCGAGGACGACCTGGAGCAGCCGATCCACGAGGCCTTCGCCGACTTCGACGAGCAGGCGGTCGCCGCCGCCTCGATCGGCCAGGTCTACCGCGCCCGGCTGCACGACGGGCGTGACGTCGCCGTGAAGGTCCAGTACCCAGGCGCCGAGCAAGCGGTGCGGGCGGACATGCAGAACCTCGGCCTGCTGCTGCGGGCGGCCAAGATCATCGCCCCCGGCCTCGACGGTCCCGCCGTCGCCGGCGAGATCCGCGAGCGCATCCTCGACGAGTGCGACTACGAGGCGGAGGCGATCGCCCACCGCGGGTTCGCCCGCGAATGGCGCGGACACCCGTTCATCTATGTGCCGGACGTGGTCACCTCGCTCTCGCGCCAGCGGGTGATCGTCGTCGAGTGGGTCGACGGGCTGGCGTTCGGGGAGGTCAAGGAGCTCCCGCAGCCGGAGCGCGACCGCTTCGGCGAGATCCTCTACCGCTTCTTCATCGGCTCGCTCCACCGGCACGGACACTTCTCCGCCGATCCCCACCCCGGCAACTACCTGCTGATGGAGGACGGGCGGGTGGCCTTCATCGACTTCGGGATGAACAAGAAGATCCCCCGCGAGCAGCTCGCTACCGAGACCCGCTGGCTGCGCGCGGTGATCGAGGGAGACGCCGAGCGGCTTCATCGCCAGATGGGCGACCTCGGGTATTTCGACCCCTCCGACGAGTGGGTCAACCCGCAGCGGCTGCTCGACTACCTGCGCGCCCTGTCGTGGTGGTGGATCGAGGACCGCGGCGAGTTCACGATCTCGCGCGAGCTCGTCACACGACTCATGGTGGACACGGGCGACCCGCGCTCCGAGTACCGGGACCTGCTGCGGCGCGTCAACCTCCCCCGGGACCAGGTCTTCGCCCAGCGCATGGCCGGGCTCACCGTTGCGGTGCTCGGCCAGCTCGAGGCAGCTGCCAACTGGCACCGGATTGCGCGCGAGTTCCTATACGGCGACCCGCCACAGACCGCGCTCGGGCGCCAGGAGGCCGAGTTCTTCGCGAGCCGCACCCCCGCTCGACCGCCGGCTTGAGCGCACGCCACTCCGCCGGACAGCGGAGTCTGCGCCGCTTGCTTCGAATGGATCCCGCCGCCGCTCCCGCCCCAGGACACCCCGGCTCGAACCGTTCTTGGTGTTCGGGCCGGGTTCCGCAAGAGCCGCGGCCATCTCCGCGCTCTCCGCGCCCCGAGACCGCTCACAAGCGGCGTTACCGTGACGGACATGGCCACGCTCACGCTCGCTGAGACGCCGCTCACGCGGATCGGGCTTGGGACCAATCGGCTCAGGAACACGCCGGCGAACGTTGCCTTCATCCGAGATGCGGCCGCCGCCGGCATCGGCCTGATCGACACCGCCCACACCTACACGGGCGGGGACAGCGAGCGGACGATCGGCGCCGCCCTCTCCTCCTCGCGCGACGGCTGCGTCGTGGCGACGAAGGGTGGCTACGGAA
>JBKPHP010000053.1:0-5727 GCA_046729895.1 Actinomycetota bacterium | reverse complement strand
GCGCTCGTCCTTCGGCCGGACCGGCTCCAGCGCCGCCTCCAGGACCTCGTCGACCGAGTCCACGAGCAGGAACTCCATGTGCTTCCGCAGGTGCTCCGGTATGTCGTCGATGTCCGCCTCGTTGCGGCGCGGGATGACGATGCGGTTGATGTCGGCGCGCTGGGCAGCGAGCGCCTTCTCCTTCAGCCCGCCGATCGGCAGCACCTGCCCCGTGAGGGTGATCTCGCCTGTCATGGCGGTGTCCGAACGGACGGGGCGACCAGTGACGAGCGAGGCCAGCGCCGTGACCATGGTCACGCCGGCGCTCGGGCCGTCCTTCGGGATCGCCCCCGCCGGTACGTGGATGTGAATGTCGTGCTTGCTGAACCAGTCCTCGGGCAGCTCGCCATCCGTGAGGCTGTTCGCGTTTCCCCTCACGTACGAGAGCGCGGCGTTCGCGGATTCCTTCATCACGTCCCCGAGCTGTCCGGTGATCTGGAGCTTGCCGTCGCCGGGGTAGGCCGTGGCCTCGACGAACAGGACGTCGCCACCGACCGGCGTCCACGCGAGACCGGTGGCCACGCCAGGCTCGTCGGTCCGGCGCTGCACGTCCGGCTGGAACCTCCGCCTGCCGAGCAGCTCCGTCACGGTCTTGTCGCGGATCACCCGCTTTGACTTCCGGCTGCCCTCGGCGAACTCGCGCGCCACCTTGCGGCAGATCGAGCCGATCTCGCGCTCGAGATTGCGAACGCCGGCCTCGCGGGTGTACCCGTCGATGATCAAGTCGAGCGCCTCGTCCGTGAACTCGATCTTCGACTTTCCGAGCCCGTTGCGCTCGATCTGCCGTGGCACCAGATAGCGCTTGGCGATCTCCCGCTTGTCCTCGTGGGTGTAGCCGGAGAGCTCGATCACCTCCATGCGGTCGCGCAGCGCGGGTGGGACCGGGTCGAGCAAGTTGGCCGTCGTGATGAAGAAGACATTCGAGAGATCGAACGGCAGGTCGAGGTAGTGGTCGCGGAAACTGGAGTTCTGCTCGGGGTCGAGCACCTCGAGCATCGCGCTCGACGGGTCGCCGCGGAAGTCGGTGCCCATCTTGTCGATCTCGTCGATCATCAGCACCGGGTTGTTGGACTCGGCGTCGCGAATGGCCCGGATGATCGTTCCCGGAAGCGCGCCGATGTAGGTGCGACGGTGACCGCGGATCTCGGACTCGTCGCGGATGCCGCCCACCGAGATGCGCTCGAACTTGCGACCCATCGCGGCGGCAACCGACCTCCCCAGCGAGGTCTTGCCGACGCCCGGCGGGCCAACGAAGCAAAGAATCGACGAGCGCGCGTCCGGCTTGAGCTTTCGAACGGCGAGGAACTCGAGGATCCGGTCCTTGACCTTGTCGATGTCGTAGTGGTCGTCGTCAAGCTGCTTCCGGGCGGCCTTCAGGTTGAGGTGGTCCTCGGTCGACTTCGACCAGGGCAGCGACGCCAGCCATTCGAGGTATGTGCGGATGACGCCGTGCTCAGCGGACTGCGGCGGCAGCCGCTCGAACCGCTGCAGCTCGCGCTCGGCCTGCTTGAGCGCGTAGTCCGGCAGACCGGCCTGCTCGATCTGCTCTCGCAGCTCCGCGGCCTCGGCCTGCTGCTCGTCCACCTCTCCGAGCTCCTCCTGGATCGCCTTGAGCTGCTGCCGCAGGAAGTACTCGCGCTGGCCCTTCTCCATCTCCGACTGGACCTGCGACTGGATCCTGGTGCCGATCTCGACCAACTCCCGCTCGCGTGCAAGGAGCTCGGAGAGCAGGCGGAGGCGCTTGGCGACGTCGCGCTCCTCGAGCAGCGCCTGCTTCTCCTCGGTCTTGATCCGGAGGGCCCCGGCGATCATGTGAGCGAGCTCCGCGGAATCCTCGAGGTTGGCCACCGCCAGCTGGAGCTCCTCGGGGAGGTATGGGACCTCCTGGATGATCTCCGAGAAGGTGCTCTGCACGTTCCGGTGCAGGGCCTCGAGCTCGGGCGAAGGAGTCACCTCGTCGGGGGCCTCGGTTATGCGCGCCACGAGGTAAGGCTCGGTGGCCACGTAGTCGCCGATCTCCACGCGCTGGGCCCCGTGTACGAGGATCCGGAGGCTTCCGTCCGGCACCTTCAGCATGCGCGCGACGACGCCGGCGACGCCCACGTCGTAGAGGTCGTCCGGGCGGGGGTTCTCGACCTCGGGGTCGCGAGACGCCACCATGGCCAGCATTCGGCTGCCGCCGAGCACGTCGTTCACGAGCTTGATCGACCGCTCCTGGGCGATCGCCAGCGGCGTGAGCGTCTCCGGAAATGGAACGCTGTCACGAAGCGGCAGGATCGGCAGCGCCTGCGGGAGGCTCATACCGGTGACTGGCTCGCGGGGCTCGCCATCACCGGACGGGATGTGGATGCTCACTCGGCCTCCCCCTCCTCGATCGGGACCCGCCGCACCTGCTCCTCGCGCTGACGCAGCGGGATCTCGACCCTGAGTATCCCGTCCTCGTAGCCGGCCTTGGCCTCCTCGGCGACCACATCGACGCCGAGCTCGACCAGCCGCTGGAAGGGCCCCTGCTCGATCTCGATCTGCTGGTATACCTGGCCTTCCGCGTCGGTGGAGCGGCGCTCACCCGAGATGAGCAGCTTCCTGCCGCGGATCTCGAGGCCGACGTTCTCGATGTCCACGCCCGCAAGGTCGGCCTTGACCACCGCGCGCGGTGGGTCGTCCATGTAGAAGACGTCGACCGAGGGCGAGAAACCCCGGCCCCTGAGGCCTGTCGAGCGCTCGAACACGTCGCCGAACAGCTCGTCGATCTCGCGGCGCATGCGTTCGAAGTTGGCGAACAAATCGCGAGAGGGAGTCACAGTGAGTCGAGGTTACCCGGGGTTGGCAGTTGGCGGTACGCGGGCTTCGCCGGCTGCGGTTGGCAGCTTGGTCCCTAGGCCGCCTCTGCCAACTGCCAACCGCCAACTGCCAACTCAGACGTCATAGACATCCCCCTCCTTCGCCACCTGCACCGGTCCGCCGAAGGTGCGTGACGCCTCGGTGCGTGCCCAGGTGGAGTCCAGCTCATCCGAGATGTGGGTGATGACCACCCGCTTCGCTCCGGCTTCCCGGGCGTGCTGGCCCGCCTCAGCGGGCGTCAGGTGGCCGCGCACCCCGGTGCGCTCTGGGCGTGGGAGCGTTGCCTCGATCAAAAGCAGGTCGGCGCCCTTGACGAACTTGCAGAGATCGTTGCTGGGGCTCGAGTCCGCCCCGTATGCGAGCTTGCCGTTGCCGTTCCTCGACGCCACCCGGATGGCAAAGGTTTCGGTGAAGTGAGGCACCGACCGGAACTCGAAGCGCAGCGGCCCGACCTCGGGCGTCGACGACTCCTCGTACTCCTCGAGTTCGAAGGCGCTCTCGATCAGGTCCTCGTTTCCCCACGCGCCCACCACGCGGCGGAAGGCCTCGCGGGCCCCCGGGGGCGCGATCAGCCGCGGTCGGGCCGGCTGGTCCGTGCCGGGCCAAGGCGGCACCGGGACGGGCTGCTGGCGCGGCGCGTAGGTGAGCGCATATGCGAAGGGGACCAGGTCCAGGAAGTGGTCCGCGTGGAGGTGCGACAGCACCACCGCATCCAGGTCCACGTAGTCGATGCGCTCGCGGAGCTTGGCGAAGACGCCGTTGCCGCAATCCATCATCACCGCGGTGTCCTTCTCCCGGACCAGATAGCCGGAGCAGGCTCCGCCCGCGTCCTGCCAGGAAGGTGATTTCCCCAGCACGGTGACCCGCATGGGGCGACTCTATCCCTTCACAAATGCCCTGAGTCAGGCGCCGGCGGGCGGAGGAAACGCGTACGCCGCCGTGGTGCGCTCCGTCCGGAACACGAACGCGAGCTGCCGCTCCGGGGCCAGGCCGCGCTCAGCGGGTCGGAAGGTGGTGCAGGGCTTCTCCAGGTTGAGGGCGCAGAGCATGTTCTGATGGAAGAAGCAGTCCTCGCAAGTCGGCTGCTTCGCTCTGCTCTTCGCCACGACCCCATCCTGCAACAGCGGCGGCAAGCGCGCCACGTCGGTTTCCGCAAAACCGAGCCTTTTCGTTTTTCCGCAACCAGCAGTCTTTTCGTGGTGGCGCCCGCAAGTTGCAGGGTTTACCGAGGGGCGAGGCGGCGGCCCGAGTGACTTAGGAGAAAGCCCTGGGCGTAGCGCCGCGGCGATCGGGAAGGATGTGTCGCTATGGAGCTTGTGACCGGCGCGACGGGGTACATCGGCGGGCGGCTCGCACGCCGCCTCGCCCGCGAGGGCCGACGCGTGCGGGCGCTTGCTCGGGATGCCTCGCGCCTCGAGCGGCTTGGGGGAGTCGAACCGGTCAGTGGCGACCTGCTCGTCAAGCACGGCCTCGAAAGCGCGCTCGAGGGGTGCTCAACCGCCTACTACCTCGTGCACTCCATGGAGGCGGCCACCGACGGCGGCTTCGCCGACCGCGACCGTCGCGCGGCCGAGGCGTTCGGGCTGGCGGCGGCGGCCGCTGGCGTCGAGCGGATCGTGTACCTCGGGGGGATTTCGCCGGCGGGCTCTCCCTCCCGGCACCTTGGCTCACGGCTCGAGGTCGAGCGGATCCTTCTGGAGGCGGTGCCCGGCTCCACGGCGCTGCGGGCATCGATCGTGATCGGGGCGGGCTCGGCCTCCTTCCGCGTGCTCGTCCGGCTCGTTGAGCGCATGCGTGTGCTGATCCTCCCGGCCTGGCGGCACAACCGGACGCAACCGATCGACGAGCGCGACGTGATCGAGTTTCTAGCGCGAACACCGGATACCGCCGCCGCGGCGGGTCGCTCGCTGGACGTGGCGGGGCCCGACGTGCTCAGCTACGCGCAGATGATCGAGCGGATCGCCGAGCTGATGGGCGTGGGCCGACTGCCGCTCGGCCTCGGGGCCTCGCTCACCCCGCCCGCGAGCGCGCTGGTAAGCGCCGTGACCGAGCAGCCGCTCGAGCTCGTGCGGCCGCTGATGGAGAGCCTCGAATTCGACGTCTTTCCGCGCGCCCCCGAGGAGGCTCCACGCCTGTATGGAATCCGCCCCCGCCCCTTCGACCGGGCGGTCGAGCACGCGCTCGCCGAGTGGGAGTCGCACGAGACGCTGGCGGCGCGATGAAGATCGAGCGGACGATCGAGATCGGTGCCCCTCCGGAGCGCGTCTACGAGGTGGTGATGGACCCGAGGCAGCTGGAGGACTGGGTCACGATCCACGACGATCTCGAGGCGGCTCCCGAGGGAAGGCTCGACGACGGCTCGGAACTGACCCAGCGCCTCAAGCTGGCCGGCAGGAGGTTCCACGTGCACTGGAAGGTGGTCGAGAACGACGCCTGCCGGCGGGTCGTCTGGGACGGAAGGGGGCCCGTCCACTCCCGGGCGCGGGTGGTCTACGAGTTCGAGCCGAACGCCGACGGCACCCGTTTCTCCTATACCAACGAGTACGACCTTCCTGGCGGCGTGCTGGGGAGGATGGCGGGCGGCGCGGTCAGACGGGTCACGGCCAAGGAAGTCGACGCGACGCTGGAGCGCTTGAAGCAGCTGCTCGAGTAGCCCTCCCGCTGGCGAACTGTCTTAACTGTTACAGTCACATGACGGTTATTCGCCAGCGCGGATAGGGGGGAACATGACTGATTTTCTCGATGAGAAGCGCAAGGAGATAGAGAGCCGACTGAGCGAGCTACGTCCCCTGGTGGACGAGTACAACCGATTGGAGCAGGCGTCCCGCGCGCTGGCGGGCGTCGGGG
>JBKPHP010000052.1:0-3003 GCA_046729895.1 Actinomycetota bacterium | reverse complement strand
ACGAGCGCACACTGCTTCGGGTCCGCGAGCAGGTGGAGAATCGCGTTCGAGATCATCCCCTCGGTCGTCTCGATGCCGCCGAACATGAGTACCGCGACGTTCGAGACGACCTCGGCCCGGCTGAGTCCGCCAGCCTGGCTCGCGGCGGCCGCGACGAGCGATGAGCCGGGGTCGCGGCCGAGCTTGGCGTCGACGCTCGAGCGCAGCGCGGCGAACGCCTTCTTGCCGGCCGACGTGACCGGCTTCCCCCCGGCGACGCCCGTCACGGAGTCGACAATCGCGTCGTACCAGCCGAGCATCGCTTCCGTATCCGTGCCCTCGAGACCGAAAACATGGGCCACGACAGCCGCTGCCAGCGGGCCCGCAAGGCCGCGCCGGAGCTCCGCAGCCCCGTCCGGCTCGATCGCGTCGATAAGCCGGTCGGTCTCCGCGTCTACGAGCGCCGTGAAGCGCTGTCGCACCGGGTCGCGGCGAAACGGCGGCGCGAATGGGTCGCGATGACGGCGATGCTCCGCGCCGTCGAGCGTGAGCATGCTCGGCCCCACGACCCGTCCAGTCGAGAAGCGGGGGTCGTCGACCGTGAAGGTCGCCGCATCGCGCATGACTCGCAGTGCGAGATCGCGGCGGGTGACGAGCCAGCCTCCCAGCGCGGGGAGCCACGAAACCGGCTCGCGCTCTCGCAGCCGGGCGAGCAGCGGATGCGGATCCCTCTCGAGCTCCTTGAGGCTGGCGGCGGCGCCGATCGGGAACCCGGCCGGCCGTCGCCGAGCGGCTTCAGTCATGCTCGAGCAGCATGCGGTAGGTCTCCGTGCGGTAGGTGAGAGACGCCTCTTGGGCGCCGGCGAGATCCGGATGCCGGTCCCAGAGACCTTCGACGCGCTCCAGCACGCCGCGGCGCTCCGCCTCGTCGAGGGCGGCCACGTAGCTCCACGAGCTGACGAGGTCGAGGAGCGTGTCACGGTCGACGCGGTGCTCGAGGTGGAAGTCCCGCCGCTCGATCGACGCGACCTGAGGACTCGCGGCGAGCTCCTCGTTCCAGCCCTCACGGAGGACATCCTCCCCGGCGATGGCGGTCAGCTCACGCATCCACGCCTGAGAGTCCTCTCGGAAGTTCCACAAGAGCCCGAGCACGCCCCGAGCTCGCACGACGCGCACCACCTCCTCGAGCGCGGGTTCGGCGTCGAACCAGTGGAAGGCCTGGCCCACCACCACCGCGTCGGCACACCCATCGGAAAGCGGCAGCTCTTCGGCACGGCCGGAAACCACCGGGACGTCGGGTAGTGCCGCACGCAGCTTCGCCCTGAGCTCGGCGAGCGGCTCGACCGCCGCCATCACGCGGTGCCCGGCGGAGAGCAGGACCGCGGTGAGCTTCCCGGTCCCCGCGCCGACCTCGACCACGTCAAGGCCGCGCGGACCGAGCAGCCACGTCACGGCCTCCACGGGGTACGCCGGACGGGCCCGGTCGTAGTGGTCGGCTACACCTGCGAACGATCGAGCACGCGCGCTCCGTGACGCCATCCGCGACATCGTGCCAAGCCGCCGCCTTCGCCCGTCGTCATTCGATTACCTTTCGCGGGTCGTGCGGATCGATCACGTGATCTACGCGACGGACGATCTCGACGCGGCCGCCGCCCAGCTCGAGTCGGAGCTCGGCCTCACCCCCGTCCCGGGTGGCCGCCACGAGGGGCTTGGAACCCACAACCGAATCGTCCCGCTGGGGGACGGCTATCTCGAGCTGTTGGCCGTGGCCGATCCCGAGGAGGCGGCGAGCTCGGAGATCGGCGCCGGCCTGCGAGCACGGATCGAGGAGCGGGGCGACGGGCTTCTTGGCTGGGCCGTCGCCGTCGAAGACGTGGGGCGGCAGGCCGACCGGCTGGGGACGTCGATCACCACGGTCACCCGGGAGGGGTTGAGCGCGCGACTGACCGGCCTGGCACAGGCGATGCGCGAGCCCTTCCTCCCGTTCTTCATCAGCCGCGATCCGGGTGTGCCCGATCCCGCCGCGGCCGGCGACGCCGGCGGCATCAGCTGGATCGAGGTCGCCGGCAACGCTGAGCGGCTCGAGCACTGGCTCGGCGGCGCCGACCTGCCGGTGCGAGTCGTCGACGGGACACCCGCCGTGGTCGCCGTGGGCATCGGCGAACGCGAACTGCGGTCCAGCTAGGCCCGGATTGGGCGCAACGTGTCGACGATCTCGGCGGGCTAGGAGCCGGCCGGACCCGGGCGGTCCCCACGCATCTCGGCGGCTCCTCCCGCCAGCCCCGGCCGGGGCAGCGGCTTGGGCGCCCGCTCGGGCTTCCGCTCCGGCGCCTCCGGCGCCGGCGGGGGCGGCTGCGGGAGGACCGGGCCTTCCCGACCGAAGACCTCCTCCTCGGTCTTGCCGTCGAGCAGCTGGATGAACTCCTCGCGCTCTATGGTCTCGCGGCGGAGCAGGATCTCGGAGACGTAGTCGAGCTGCTCACGATGATGCTCCAGCACGTCGCGGGCCGTCTGGTGCGCCTCCTCGACGATGCGACGAATCTCGTCGTCGATCTCGCGCGCGATCTCGTCGGAGTAGTCGGGTTCGGAGGAGAACTCGCGGCCGAGGAAGGGCTGGCCGTGGTCGTGGCCGAAGACCCGCGGGCCGAGCTTCTCGGACATGCCGAAGCGCATGACCATCTGCTTGGCGGTCTGCGTGACCTTCTCCAGGTCGTTCGAGGCACCGGTCGTGACCTCGTCGAACATGATCTCCTCGGCCGCCCGCCCGCCGAGCGTCATGGCCATGGTGTCGTTCAGCTCGGCCATGGTGGTGAGGAACTTGTCCTCGGTGGGCAGCGAGATGGTGTAGCCGAGCGCCTGGCCGCGGGAGATCACCGAGATCTTGTGGACCGGATCCGTGTTCTCCAGGTAGTGCGCGACGAGGGCGTGGCCCATCTCGTGGTAGGCCGTGACCTTGCGCTCCTTCTCCGACATCACCCGGGTCTTCTTCTCGGGACCCGCGATCACGCGCATGATCCCCTCCTC
>JBKPHP010000051.1:0-12824 GCA_046729895.1 Actinomycetota bacterium | reverse complement strand
GTGTTCGAGGTCACCGGCAAGAACCCCAAGCTCGACATCGCCACCGAGCTCGAGAAGCGCGCCCTCGACGACGACTACTTCACGGACCGGAAGCTCTACCCCAACGTCGACTTCTACTCGGGCCTGATCTACGAGGCCCTGGGCCTGCCCACCGACATGTTCACGGTGATGTTCGCCATCCCGCGGACGTCGGGCTGGGTAGCGCAATGGCGCGAGATGCTCGACGACGAGGAGACCAAGATCGCCCGGCCGCGCCAGATCTACACGGGCGAGCGCGAGCGCGACTACGAGCCGGTGGAGGAGCGCGAGCAGCGCATCGAGACGCCGAGCGGCCGGGCGGGGACCAACACCATCAATCCGGCGGCCTGAGGCAGACGCGGGTTGGCGCCGTTCCCGGCTGCGCGGGACGCTCAGATCCGGAAGACCGGCACCAGGCGCTTTTCGTGCTCGGCTTCGATACGCGCCACCACTTCGATGTGCTGCTCGAGTCCGGAGCCACGGAGCTTGGTGGCCAGGAGCTCGTCGACCTGGAAGACGCCCGAGGAGTTGTTCATCGCGATCTCGATATGCACCGCACGGTCGGTGCCGGGGTCGATCGTGACCTCGTCGATCGCGGCCGCAGACAGCGAGTGGATGTTGGGCCGGCGCGTCTCGAACGGCACCCGGGAGCGCCCCTTTGCGAGGTCGAGAGCATCCGCGACGCGCACGACTCCCGCCTCGATCGTGATCGGGTCACCCCTGCGCCGGTGGCCGATGATGGTGTGCAGGACCTCGCTGGCCACGATCGTCAGCTCCGGATCGTCGTAGATGTCTCCCAGCAGCAACGGCAGCCGGTCGGCGGCGAGGAATAGCGAGTACTCCTCGTGGTCGGTGCGATGGATGGACATGCCCGCGTCGTGAAGCAGGCAGCCGGCGGCGATGACCACCTCGGCGTCGCGCCGTCCGAGACCATGGTCGGCGACCATGGCCGGCTCTACTCCGGCGCGGGTCATCAGCCGAAACATCCGCAGCGCGATGTTGACCACCACGCGCACGTGAACCCAGGAGTGGTCCGACATTCCGAGCCGGTCGGCGGTGACCTGCTGCATGTGCCACCAGGCCTTGAGCCTCGGGTCCGCGTTCGCCGCGTCGAACAGGGCCTCGAGCTTGCGGTTCCCCCGCGTCGGCGCGGCGATCTCCATCTCAGGCAGCTCCACGTCCGGCAAAGTACCCTTCAGGTGTGACGCGATCGCCGCTCTACGACGGGCACGGCCGACAGATCTCCGACCTCCGCGTCTCGGTCACGGATCGCTGCAACTTCCGCTGCCAGTACTGCATGCCGGCCGACGGCCTGCCCTGGCTCGACCGCGAGGAGGTCCTCCGCTTCGAGGAGATCGAGCGCGTGGTGGGCCTGCTGGCCGGGATGGGGGTCAGCGACGTGCGCCTGACCGGCGGCGAGCCGCTCGTGCGTCGCGAGTTCCCCAGGCTCGTGGGGATGCTCGCCCGGATTCCCGGCGTGGCCGATCTTTCGCTCACCACCAACGGCTACCTGCTGGAGCGCGACGCCGACGCCCTCGTGGAGGCGGGAATTGGACGCGTGAACGTCTCCATCGACTCGCTGCAGCGCGACCGCTTCTTCCACATGACGCGCCGCGACGCCCTCCCACGAGTCCTGAGCGGGCTCGAGGCGATCGCCCGCCACGAGAGCGTACGGCCGATCAAGGTCAACGCGGTCGCCATGCGGGGCTTCACCGAGGAGGAGGCGATCCCCTTCGCGGAGTTCGCCCGCTCGACGGCCTTCCAGGTCCGCTTCATCGAGTTCATGCCCCTGGACGCCGATCACGCCTGGGAGCCCGATGCGGTGCTGACCGGCGACGAGCTGCGGCGAATCATCGACCGCGTCCACCGCCTGGAGGAGACGCCACGGGAGCCGCACGCGACGGCGCGGGTCTTCCGCTTCAAGGACGGCAGGGGCGAGATCGGCTTCGTCAACCCCGTCTCCGAGCCCTTCTGCGGCGACTGCAACCGCATCCGTCTGACCGCGGACGGCAAGCTGCGCACCTGCCTGTTCTCGCTGCACGAGACCGACCTGCGCGCCGTGCTGCGGTCGGGCGCCTCCGACGACGAGCTCGAGCAGGTCGTCCGCGACGCAGTGTGGCGCAAGGAGCTCAAGCACCACGTCGGTGAGCCAGGGTTCAGGCAGCCGCCCCGCACGATGAGCGCCATCGGCGGATAAGGGCGCCTGCCGGCGAGCGACGGGACGGCCTGCTTCTACCCTCCGGCGGTGGCCTACACCCTGAAGCTGCGCGCCGGCCCGCGGGTCACCCGGGAGCGGTACGAGGACCTCCCTCGAGCGCTCGCGGCAGTCGAACGCCTGGGCCGTGAGCTCGAACGCAACGCTGACGAACGGCCTGTCGGCGGGACCCTGATTCGTCGCTACGACGCCGTCCAGCGGGTCGTCGGGCGCATAGAGGTCGCCGGGCCGGGCCGGCTGCGCGCCGGGGTGGACGTGCGGGGCGACGGCTCCAGTGAGGCCTTCACGGGCAGGCTGCGCAGGCGGCTGGTCGAGCAGCGCCGCGGCGAGTCGGCCTACGACGCGCTGCGGCGTGCGATCGAGGAGCACCAGTGACCGAGCGGCGCTGGCGGGTACCTCTGCCCCGTGGCGCCGAGCCGCCCTATCGGGTCTTCGTGAACGGGGTCCCCCAGACCAAGGGCGAGGACTACGAGCTCCGCGGCCACGAGCTGCACTTCTTCCGCCCCCTCGAGAAGGAGCGCCTCAGCGCCGGTCGTTGGACGGCGATGTTCTTCGGCCTGTTCGGCAGCTACGGCAAGAACGACTCGGTGGACGTGCAGTACAGGCTTGGCGACCGGGAAACGGTCGCCACCGGGCTGGACATCGTGCCTCCCGACTGAGGCGGACCCCGACCTCCCGACTGACGCCGACCCCGAGCTGGCTCTTTCGAGCCCGTATTTCGTGCCTGAAAGAGCCCCGGTCCGGAATCGGCCCTCAGTACCCTGTGCCGCCATGCGAATCGACCTGATCCTCGACGAGCGGCGCCCCGTCTTCTCGTTCGAGTTCTTCCCGCCGAAGACCGACGACGGGCAGGCGATGCTCGAAAACTCGCTGGCCGTCCTCAAAGACGACCGGCCCGACTACGTCTCCGTCACCTATGGAGCGGGCGGCTCGACCCGCGAGCGCACCGTGGAGATCACGAAGTGGATCAAGAAGGACCTCAGGATCGAGGCGATGGCCCATCTCTCCTGTGTCGGTGAGCCGACCGAGCGGCTCGTGCAGATCCTCGGCGAGGTCCGGGATGCGGGCATCGACAACGTCCTGGCGCTGCGTGGCGACCCGCCTCGCGGCGAGACCGAGTGGAGGCCGCACCCCGGGGGACTCGAGTACTCGGTCGAGCTCATCGAGTTGATCCGTGATCGCTTCGACTTCTGCATCGGGGCGGCCTGCTTCCCCGAGGTGCACCCGGAGGCCGCAAGCCTCGAGGACGACCTCCGGTACGCCAGGCGCAAGGTAGACGCCGGGGCGGGCTTCCTGATCACCCAGCTCTTCTTTGACAACGAGCTCTACTTCGACTTCGTCGACGAGGCCCGCGCCGCCGGGATCGCGGTGCCGATCGTGCCGGGGATCATGCCGATCACCAACTACAAGCAGATCAAGACCATCACCGGGATGTGCGGCGCCTCCATCCCGGCGGAGCTGGAGCGCGAGTTGAACGAGCGCGCCGACGACCCGGAAGCGGTTGCCGAGCTTGGAGTCGCTTACGCGGCTCTCCAGTGCTCCGATCTCCTGGCGCGCGGCGCGCCCGGAATCCACTTTTACACGCTCAACCGCTCGCCCGCAACGCGGGCGATCCTCGCGGCCCTGCGCGCCGCGCATCCCTGGACCCGCGCGACAGCGACCGTCTAGCCGGCGTTCGTCCCCATGAGGGGGGCGTCCCTTGCGAGCAGCTCCTCCATGCGATCCGGCGGCAGCGGCCGCGAGAAGTACGCGCCCTGCCCGAGATCGCAGTCGAGCTCGCGCAGGCGGGAGACCTGTTCCTCCGTCTCGATCCCCTCTCCGATGACCTCGGCGCGGAGGGCGTGACAGACCTCGATCAGCGCTCGCACTATCGCCTCGCCCTCGGCGCTCTCGGTCAGCTCGTGCACGAAGGAGCTGTCGATCTTCACCCTGTCGCTCGGGAAGCGGCGCAGGTGGTTCAGCGATGAGTAGCCGGTGCCGAAGTCGTCCAGCGTGATTCCCACCCCGATCGCCTCGAGGTCCTTCATGTTCGACGCGGCGGTCTCCACGTTGTCCATCACCGCCTCCTCCGTGATCTCGACGGAGAGCGCCTGGGGCTCCAGGCCGGAGCCCGCGAGCGCGGAGGCAGCCTCGTCCGCGAGCCGCAGCCGCCGCTGCTGCAGCTCTCGCGCGGAGAGGTTGACGGAGAGGATCCGAGCCGGCTGCTGTCCCGCCTCGGCCCAGGCGGAGGCCTGCTCGCAGGCTGTCGCCAGGATCCAGCGGCCCAGGGGCAGGATCAACCCGGTCTCCTCAGCGACCGGGACGAATTCGAGCGGGTCGACCACCCCCCGCTCGGGGTGCTGCCAGCGTAGGAGCGCCTCGTAGCCGACCACCCGAGCGTCGTCGAGGCTAACCGTGGGCTGGTACTCGAGGAAGAACTCCTGGCGCTCCACCGCGTGGCGAAGCTCGGCCTCGAGGCCGAGGCGGAGCGTCGGATGCGGGTTCATCTCCTGCCGGAACATCTCGACGCGCGCGCGGCCGCCGTCCTTGGCGCGGTGGACCGCCACGTCGGCGTTCTGGAGCACGTCCTCGGAGCGGTCGCGTCCGCCGCGCCCGATGGCGATGCCGATGCTCGCCCTCAGGGTGAGCTCGTGCCCTTCGACCTCGAACGGCGGCCCCAGCGCATTGGTGAGGCGATCCGCTACGGCGTTTGCCTCGGCGAGGCTCCGGACGGTCTCGAGCAGCACCATGAACTCGTCGTCGCCCGTGCGCGCGACGGTGTCCTCCGGGCGCAGGCAGGAGTCGAGCCGGGCCGCCGCCTCGCGAAGCAGCTGGTCGCCAATGGCCGGACCGAGGCTGTCGTTCACGCGCTTGAAGCGGTCGATGTCCACGGAGAGCACGGCGCATGACTGGCGCCGCCGCACGCTGCGGGCCAGCGCCCGCTCCAGCCGGTCGCGGAGCAGCATCCGGTTCGGGAGCTTCGTCAGCTCGTCGTGGAAGGCCTGCTGCTCGAAGCGCCGATCGAGCTGCTTCTGCTCAGCGGGCGGCCGGCGGCGGGCGATCAGCTTCCAGGCGACCAGGCAGAAGACGCCCACGACGAGGGCGTCCAAGAGAACAATGAGCAGCCAGGACATCCCGGTCCTCCGAACCTCCGGTTGCGGTCACGGTACCCCCGAGCACAGGTGTGTCAAGCAGTCACGCCGCCAGGGCCCAGCGCTCCGGGTCCTCGCCCTCGACGCGGGCGGCCTCGCCCGACAGCTCCAGGTGGCGCAGATAGCAGAGGACCTCGGACAGGCCCCAGCTCACCATCATCTGGCTGGGCGCCTCGACGCCCACCAGGTTGGGAACGATGTCGAAGGGCGTCATCGGCCCCGACGCGATCGCGTCGCGCACCCGGCCGATTCTCTCCCGCACCTCGCGGCGGTTGGCCTCGATCAGGCCGTGCGCATGGCCCGCCGCCTGCCGTCGCTCATCGTCGACCGCTGCCGGGGTCGAACAGCGCTCCGGGGTTGAGGATCGCGTGCGGGTCGAGCGCGGCCTTGCCCGCTCGCAGCGCCAGCGCGAAGGGCTCGGGTCGCTGCCGGTCGTACCAGGGACGGTGGTCGCGCCCGATGGCGTGATGGTGCGTGATCGTCCCGCCGGCCGCGAGAACGGCCTCGGAAGCCGCCCCCTTTACCTCCGCCCACTGCTCCAGCTCGGAACCCCGGCGCACGGGCGCCAGCAGCGTGAAGTACGGGGCGGCGCCGTCCGGATAGACGTGCGTGAGCCGGCAGGTCAGGCGGCCCGCCCCGCACACGTCTCGCAGGGCGTTCTCCGCTCGCTCGCGCACCCCTGCCACGAACCCCTCGAAGCGGTCCCACGTGATCGCGGTCTCGAAGGTCTCGCTCAGGATCCCCGCGGCGAGGAGCGTGTCGCGCAGGTAGGGCGCCTGCAGAAAGGCGTCGCGCCAGGCGCCCTCCGAGCTGCCGCGCTCTCCCGCCCGGGGTGCACGGGGCAGCTCGCCACCGTGGTCGCGGCAGAGCTCCGCCGCACGTTCCATCCATGCGTCGAGCGGATGATCGGCGGACTCGAAGCCGAGCACGAGGAGTGCGCGGCCGTCCGGCGCCGCGCCCGTCAGCGCGGCCTCCTCGCCGTCGAGGAGGCGGCAGTTGGATGGATGCAGCCCCGACTGGGAGAGGGCCCGCACCGCGTCGGCGCCGAGCTCGAAGGACTCGAACCGCACTCCCGCCGACGCTCTCCAGCGGGGACGCTCCTGCACTCGCATCCAAGCCTCGGTGATCACCCCCAGGGTCCCTTCGGAGCCGATCAGCAGGCGGTCCGGGCTGGGACCGGCGCCGGAGCCGGGGAGGCGGCGGCTCTCCCACGTCCCGCCCGGCGTGATCGCGCGGACCGACTCCACCAGGTCGTCGATGTGCGTGTAAAGGGTGGCGAAGTGTCCCCCCGACCTGGTGGCGATCCAGCCGCCCAGCGTCGAGTACTCGAACGACTGCGGGAAATGCCGCAGCGTGAGGCCGTGCTCACGCAGCTGCTTCTCCAGCCGCGGCCCCGTCGCGCCCGCCTGGATCCGCGCTGCGCGAGAGAAGCGATCGACCTCGAGCACGCGGTCCAGCGCCTTCAGATCCACGGTCACGGCACCCGCGTAGCCCTCCGGTAGTAGCGGCTCGACGCCGCCGACGACGCTGGTGCCACCCCCGTAGGGGATCGCCGCGGCGCCCGCCTCGGCGCACCAGTCCAGGACGACCGAGAGCTCGGCCTCGTCGCGCGGGCGGGCGACCATGTCCGGCGGGTGGTCGAACTGGCCCCGGAAGGCGCGCACCAGGTCTCGGTAGGACTTCCCGTACGCGTGCGCGGCCCGCTCGTACACGAGCGTGCTGCAGATCTCCTCGAGCGCGGGGGGCGGCTCGAGCCGGGGCGGGGGCAGCTCAATGTCCTCGAGCCGGACCGGCCGCTCCACCTCCTCGGCGCCGAAGCGCAGCCGCGCGCGAATCCCGGCCGCGGCTTGCTCCACCTGCTCGTCCGGAGGCTGCTGATCCTCGTATCCCCAGCCCCAGAACTTCAGCCTTCTTGCGGCCGCCGTCGCCACGGGCGCGAACCTTCTCACATCGCTCTCGTCTGCCGATGGAGGGATCGTGCGGCCCCCTCGAGCCGTCCTGGCCGCCGGTCCGGCGCGGCGTGCCAGGGGTAGAGTTGAACCCGGGATGGCGACGCGCACCACCACCGTGCAGATCACGATGCCCCAGATGGGGGAATCGGTCACCGAGGGCACCGTGCTCGAGTGGCACAAGCAGGTCGGCGACCGGGTGGAGGCCGACGAGCCGCTCGTCGAGGTGTCGACCGACAAGGTCGACGCGGAGGTGCCGGCCCCCGCCGCCGGCACGCTGACCAGGATTCTGGCCGAGCCCGACCAGATGGTGGAGGTGGGCCAAGTGCTCGGCGAAATCGAGACCGGCGACGCGCCGCCGCCTGAGGCAACCGGGGACGTCCCCGCCCCTGAGGCAACCGAGACCGCTGAGGAAACCGAGGCCGCTGAGGAGGCCAAGGCCACTGACGAGGCCGAGGCCGCTGAGGAGCCCGACGCCGCGCCCGCCCCCGAGGCAACCGAGGCCGCGCCCGACACCGAGCTGGTCGACGTCGTCTTTCCACAGATGGGCGACTCCGTCGCCGAGGGCACGGTGCTCGAGTGGCACAAGCAGGTCGGAGACCGGGTCGAGGCCGACGAGCCGCTCGTCGAGGTGTCGACCGACAAGGTCGACGCGGAGGTACCCGCCCCCGCCGGGGGGACGCTCGTGGAGGTCCTGGTAGAGCCGGATGAGACGGTTGCGGTAGGCGCGGTGCTGTGCCGGATCGCAGCCGGGGCCCCGGAAACCGGCGACCGGCAGCCGGCCGCACCAACTCCCAGCGACCAGCGAGCAGCGACCAGCACCCCGACTGGCAACGGCGACGGCCACGCCACCCCCGTTGCAGCCCGGATCGCAACCGCCCATGGCATCGACGTGACGGCGCTTCGGGGCAGCGGGCCTCGCGGCAGGGTCACGAAGGCGGACGTGCTCGCGGCCGTGGAGGGCGACGGCGCGGCGGCGCCTTCCGAGGCGACGACGCCGCTGCGCGGTCCCGCGGCGACGCTTGCCCGGTTCATGAACGAGAGCCGCTCGATCCCCACCGCCACGAGCTTCAGGACGGTGTCCGTGGATGCGCTCGACGCCCGGCGGAAGGCGCTCAAGGAGGCGGGCAGGAAGCTCTCCTTCACGCACCTGATCGCCTGGGCGATCGTGCGCGCGGCGACCGAGGACTGGCCAGTGATGGGCAACTCCTACAGGGAGATCGCCGGGACGCCGCACCGCGTCGCGCCGGACGGCATCAGCCTCGGCCTCGCGGTGGACGTGGAGCGCAAGGACGGAACGCGCTCCCTCATGGTGCCGGTGATCCAGAACGCGGGTGAGCTCGGCTTCGACGACTTCGCCCGGCGCTACGACGAGCTCGTGGCGGGTGCGCGCGACAATACGCTGCCGGCCGAGGCCTATCAGGGCGCGAACATCACGCTCACGAATCCCGGCGGCCTGGGCACCGTGGCCTCGGTGCCGCGGCTCATGCCCGGCCAAGGCACGATCGTGGCCACCGGCGCGATCGGCTACCCGCCCGGGCTGGGCGGGGTCGACCCGGGGCGGCTGCGCGAGCTCGGCGTGTCGAAGGTGATGACGATGACGAGCACCTACGACCACCGCGTGATCCAGGGCGCGGAGTCCGGCTCGTTCCTCCGCCGCATAGACCAGCTGCTCCAGGGCGAGGACGGCTTCTACGAGGACATCTTCAGGGCTCTCGGGGTAGCAGAGGAGCCGGAGGCCACACCGATCACCGCAGCCGAGCCCGCGCCGGCGCCCGTGTCGCCCGCGGCCGAGCCGCTCGCGGACGAGGCCCTCCTGCAGGCCGTCCAGGCCGCGACGTCCGTGGTCAAGGCTCACCGCATGCACGGGCACCTGGCGGCGGACCTCGACCCGCTCGGGGGCAAGCCGGTTGGAGACCCTGCGCTCGACCCGGAGACCGTGAACCTCACGCCCGAGCTGATGGCAAGGATCCCTTCCTCGGTGCTCCGGGTGGCGGTGCCAGGCGAGACGTTCGCGGAAGCGCTCCCCCACCTGCGCGAGACGTACACGGGCACGATCGCCTACGAGATCGAGCACATCTCCGACCACGAGCAACGCGTCTGGCTGCGGCAGGCGATCGAGTCCGGCGCCTATCGCATGGAGGCAGAGCCGGAAACGAAGCGGATCCTGCTCCAGCGCCTCTCGCAGGTGGAGGCACTGGAGAGCTACCTCCACAAGGCCTTCCTCGGCAAGAAGCAGTTCTCGATCGAGGGCCTCGACGCGCTGGTGCCGATGCTCGACGAGGCGATCGAGCTCGCCGCGGCCGGCGGGGCGCGCGAGGTGATAGTCGGCATGGCGCACCGCGGACGGCTGAACGTCCTCGCGCACACCGTCGGGCGCCCCTACGGGTCGATCCTGGTCGAGTTCGAGGGCGAGCAGACCCTCGCCGCCGACACGGCCGCCCCCGAGGGCGGCACCGGCGACGTGAAGTACCACTACGGGGCCTCGGGAACCCACCGCACGCGGAGCGGCAGGCCCGTCACCGTGAGCCTCTCCCACAACCCGAGCCACCTCGAGCATGTGAACCCCGTCATCGAGGGACGCGCCAGGGCGGACCAGACCAGCCACAAGGCCGCCGAGATCAGCCGTGACCCGACCGTCGTGCTGCCGGTCCTGATCCACGGGGACGCCGCCTTCCCAGCGCAGGGGATCGTGGCCGAGACCCTCAACCTCCAGGCGCTCGAGGGCTACAGCACCGGGGGCACGCTTCACGTGATCGCGAACAACCAGCTCGGGTTCACCACCGACCCGGAGGAGGGCCGGTCCACTCGCTACGCCTCCGACCTCGCCAAGGGCTTCGACATCCCGATCATCCACGTGAACGCCGACGACGTGGAGGCGTGCATCTCCGCGATCCGGCTGGCCATGGCGTTCCGTCAGACCTTCGACCGCGACGCGGTCATCGACCTGATCGGCTACCGGCGCTTCGGCCACAACGAGACAGACGAGCCCGCCTACACGCAGCCCCTCATGTACGAGCGGATCAAGAAGCACCCTCCCGCGCGGAAGGTCTACGCCGACAAGCTGGCGGCGGAGGGCACGGTGCCGGCGGAGGAGGCGGAGCGGATGGCCGCCGAGGCCTACCAGCGTGTGGCGGACGCGCACGCCGAGCTGAAGGAGTCCCTGGGCGCGCCGCCAGACACGGGCGAGCACCAGCTCGACCGCACGATGAGCCCCGAGCCGCGCACCAGCGTGCAGGAGGACCTGTTGCGGGACCTCAACGACCAGCTCCTGCGGCTTCCCCGGGGGTTCACGGTGCACCGAAAGCTCGCGCCCTTCCTGGAGCGGCGGCGCAATGCCCTCGAGCCCGACGGCGCCATCGACTGGGGCCACGCCGAGTCGCTGGCTTTCGCCTCCCTGCTGGCGTTGGGCGTGCCGGTGCGCCTGACCGGCCAGGACACCGAGCGAGGGACCTTCAGCCAGCGCCACATGGTGCTGCACGACGCCAAGACCGGCGCGCGGCACTGCTCCATGCAGCACCTGCGGAGCGCGGTGGCTCCCTTCGAGCTGCACAACAGCCCGCTCTCTGAGCAGGCTTGCCTCGGCTTCGAGTACGGCTACAGCGTCCAGGCCGCCGACGCGCTGGTGCTCTGGGAGGCGCAGTTCGGCGACTTCGTCAACTCGGCGCAGGTGATCGTGGACCAGTTCCTCGTGTCCGGCCTCGCCAAGTGGGGGCAGACCTCGCGGCTGACGCTGCTTCTTCCGCATGGCTACGAGGGCTCCGGGCCCGAGCACTCGAGTGCCCGCCTGGAGCGCTTCCTCCAGCTGGCGGCGGAGGGGAACATCAGGGTCGCCAACTGCACGACGGCCGCCCAGTACTTCCATCTTCTGCGCCGCCAGGCACTCGTACAGAAGGCACGGCCGCTGATCGTGATGACCCCCAAGAGCCTGCTGCGGCTGCCGGCCGCCACCTCCAAGCTCGGCGAGCTGACCAGCGGCGGCTTCCAGCCGGTGATCGACGACCCGGAGCTACCGGGGCCTCGCGAGAAGGTCACAAAGCTCGTGCTCTGCTCCGGCAAGGTGTACTACGACATCGTCGGTAACGAGGAGCGTGGGGCCGCCGATCACATCGCGGTGGCGCGCGTGGAGCTCCTCTACACGTTTCCCGAGAGGGAGCTCATCGAGCTGATGGCCAGCTACCCCTCGCTGGAGCGGGTCGTCTGGGTCCAGGAGGAGCCTCGCAACATGGGGCCCCGCGCCTTCATGCGGCGTCGGATGGCCAAGATCCTGCCCGACGGCGTGTCGTACGACTACGTTGGACGCCAGCTCCGCGCCGCGCCGGGCGAGGGCTACTCGGCTGCCCACAAGAAGGAGCAGTCGCGAATCGTGCGCGTGGCGCTGGACCTGGAAAAGGATCGGCTCGAGCCCGACGTCAGCGCGCAGCGGCCCGTGATGTAACCGCTCTCAGCGCTTGTCGGACTGTCCCTCGGCGATCGCGTCGGCCACCTGCTCGGACCCCAGCCGGCGCTGGATCGCAGCCGTCAGGTTGGGGGCAATGGTCGACACGAACGTCCCCGCGCGGAGCGCAAGGGGCGCCACGTCGATCTCCGGCTTGCCGCTCTCGATCCCGCGCACCACGGCCTCTGCGACCTCCTCGGGCTTGCGCGTCCCCACGCCCCCCGGGAGCGTCACCCGAGAGTCGGCGAACATGCCCGCATCGCTGACGAAGCCGGGGAACACGGTGGTCACTCCCACGCCGGAGCCATGCAGGTCTTCGCGCATCCCCGCCGCGAACGCGCGCACACCGAACTTGGTGGCCGAATAGAGGGCAGAGCGCGCGGTGACCACCTTCCCCGCAAGGGACGAGAGGAACACCAGGTGCCCGCTGCCGCGCTCGACCATTCCGGGCGCCAGGGCCCGCGTCAGCTGGATCGGTGCGCGCAGGTTCACCTCGAGGGCGCGGTCGATCTGCTCTGGCGTGAAGTCGGCGATCCTGCCGCTCGCCGGTACGGCGGCGTTCGCCACCAGCACGTCCACGGAGGAGCAGCGCTCCGCCAGGCGCTCAACGTCGTCGCGGTCGCTGAGGTCCGCGACGACGGGCACCACGCGCTCACCCACGACTGCCGAGCGCAGCTCCTCGAGCACCTCACCGCGACGCGCCGTTATAACGAGGGACGCGCCGCGCGCATGCAGGGCCCGGGCGATTGCCTGGCCGATGCCGCCGGACGCGCCGGTGAGGAGCGCCGTGCGTCCCGCAAGCTCCATGAGGGGCATTATCGCCGCTATCCTCGGACCCTCTCACGCGGGCGTAGCTCAGTCGGTTCAGAGCGCCGGCCTGTCACGCCGGAGGTCGCGGGTTCGAGTCCCGTCGCTCGCGTATCCAGTTTGCAGGGATTTCCACGCGGTACGTTCGTGGTTAGTCCTGGTGCGACGCCACTACAACGCCACTACGCTTACTCTGTCGCCCCGGGCGCTTCTGCGGTCCTCAAAACCGTACGGGCGCTGGGCGCCTAGCCAGATTCGCCGAGAGG
>JBKPHP010000050.1:0-42811 GCA_046729895.1 Actinomycetota bacterium | reverse complement strand
GCCCTTCAGGCGGTAGAGGGCCACATGCGGACCGCCGTGGGCGCGCTCTCGATCGAGGACGTCTACCGCGAGCGGCAGCGGCTGGTGCAGGCGGTGCGCGAGTTCGCCGAGCCGGACCTGCACCGGATGGGCCTGGAGGTCGTCTCCCTGACGATCCGCAACATCACCGACAAGCAGGGCTACCTGGAGGCGCTCGGGCGGCCGCGCACGGCGCAGGTCAAGCGCGATGCGATCCGGGGCGAGGCCGAGGCGGAGCGGGAGGCCAAGGCTTCCCGCTACGAGGCCGACCGGGCCATCGAGCAGTCCCGCCGCGACTACGAGATCGAGCGTGCCCAGTTCAAGTCGGAGGGCCGGCGGGCCGCCGCTGAGGCCGACCTGTCCTATGACCTGCAGAAGGCGATCACCCGCCAGCAGGTGCGGGCCGAGGAGCTCGGGGTCGAGATCGTCGAGCGCCAGAAGGCGATCGACCTGATGCAGGCCGAGGTCGAGCGGCGCAAGCGCGAGCTGGCGGCGGAGATCGTCGAGCCTGCTCTGGCGAAGGCACGCGAGATCGCCGAGGTCGCCGAGGCCCAGCGCGAGCAGGCCGCGGCGCTCGGAGCCGGAGAGGCCGACGCCCTGCGCGCCAAGGGTCTCGCCGAGGCCGAGGCGATGGCCGCCAAGGCCCAAAGCTGGAAGGGCTACAACGAAGCCGCGATCACCGACCGCGTGCTGGAGATCCTTCCCGAGCTCGCCTCCGCCGTCTCGGCGCCGCTGTCCAAGACCGACAAGATCGTGATGATCGGCGGCAACGGCTCCTCGCCGGGCGCCTCGAAGATCACCAAGGACGTCACCCAGATGATGGCCGAGCTGCCGGCGGTCGTGGAGGCGCTCACCGGAAAGAAGTTCGAAGAGCTCGCCAAGCACATACCGGGCGTCGGGAACGGCGAGGCCAAGGCGGACGCCGATGTCGACGGAGAGGAGATCAAGTGACGCCGCTGACGATCGAGCGCTACCTCGAGGGGCGCGACGCCCAGGCGAGGGACGTGCTCGCCCTCGCTCAGGAGCACGGCGTGCGGATGGTGGACTTCAAGTTCACCGACCTGCCGGGTACGTGGCAGCACCTGGGGCTGTCGATCCACGCCCTGAGCGAGGACGATTTCGTGGAGGGGCTGGGCTTCGACGGCTCCTCCATCCGCGGCTTCCAGGAGATCGCGGAGTCGGACATGGTGCTGCTACCGGACCCGAGCACCGCGCTGATCGATCCGTTCCACGAGCAGAAGACGATGTCGGTCGTCTGCAACGTGATCGACCCGATCACGCGAGAACCGTATTCGCGCGATCCACGCTACGTGGCCCGCAAGGCCCACCAGCACATGGTCGAGAGCGGCATCGCCGACACCTGCTTCATGGGGCCCGAGGCCGAGTTCTACATCTTCGAGCACGTGGCGTTCGACCAGCTGGCAAACACCGCCTACTACGAGGTGGACTCGGACGAGGGCTACTGGAACCGGGGGCGCGGTTTCGGCGCGACGCGCAACGGCCAACCCAACCTGGGCCACAAGCTCCGCTCACAGCAGGGCTACTTCCCGGCTGCACCGGGCGACACGCATGGCGACCTGCGCGCGCGCATGGTCTCGACGCTCGAGTCGATGGGCATCCGCTGCGAGTTCCACCACCACGAAGTGGGCTCGGCGGGCCAGGCGGAGATCAACGTCCGCTTCCAGCCTCTCCAGAAGATGGCGGATCAGCTCCAGCTCCAGAAGTACGTGGTCAAGAACGTGGCGGCCCAGGCGGGCAAGAGCGTCACCTACATGCCCAAGCCGGTCTTCGAGGAGAACGGGTCGGGCATGCACGTTCACCAGTCGCTCTCCAAGGGCGGCGAGAACGTGATGTACGACTTCGACGGCTACGGGCTGCTGTCGCGGGAGGCGCTGAACTACCTCGGCGGGCTCCTGCAGCACGGGCGCGCGTTGATGGCGTTCTGCGCCCCCACCACGAACTCGTACCGGCGGCTCGTGCCCGGCTACGAGGCCCCGGTCAACCTGGTGTACTCGCAACGGAACCGATCGGCCGCGGTGCGGATCCCGGTGTACTCGGCCGCCGCCAAGACAAAGCGGGTGGAGTTCCGGTCCCCCGACCCGAGCTGCAACCCCTACCTGGCCTTCTCGGCCCTGCTGATGGCCGGCCTGGACGGCATCCAGGAGCGGATCGACCCGGGCGCTCCCGTGGACGAGGACCTGTTCGAGCTGGCGGAGGACGAGCTGGCGAACATCGAGCAGGTCCCGCACTCGCTCGACGAGGCGCTGGACGCCCTCGAGGAGGACCACGAGTTCCTGCTCAAGGGCGGCGTTTTCACGGAGGACCTGATCCACACCTGGATCGACTACAAGCGCAATGAGGAGGCGGACCAGGTGCGGCTGCGGCCCCACCCGTGGGAGTTCGCCCTCTATTACGACTCGTAGGCGCCGGGCGGCGGCCAGGGCACTCCAAGCGTGGCACTTAGCACCCCCAGGAGGGGTGCCAGATGCCACCGTGCCGAACCGTTCTCTGGTCGGGGGGCCTGCGAGAATTGAGGCGTGCAGCCGCTCAGGGTCGCCCTCGCCCAGCTCAACTCGACCGTCGGCGACATCTCCGGGAACGCCCGCAAGGTCGCCGATGGAATCGCGCGTGCTCGCGACGAGGGGGCCAGCCTCGCTGTGTTCCCCGAGCTCGCGCTCACCGGCTACCCGCCCGAGGACCTGCTGCTCAAGACGAGCTTCCTCGACGCCGCGCGCGCGGCGCTCGAAGAGCTCGCCGCACAGACCCGCGGGATCGTCGCCCTGGTGGGGTTTCCGGAGCGGGCGGACGACGTATACAACGCCGCGGCGGTGCTGGCCGACGGCCGGGTGGCTGGCGTGTACCGCAAGATCCACCTGCCCAACTACGGCGTGTTCGACGAGCAACGCTACTTCCAGGCCGGCTCGGAGCCGGCGCTGTTCGAGCTGGACGGCGTGCGCGTCGGCCTGACGATCTGCGAGGACATCTGGGAGCCGGGCCCTCCGGCGACCTCGGAGGCGCTCGCGGGAGCCGAGGTGATCGTGAACCTCTCCGCCTCCCCCTACCACGCCGGCAAGGGCCTGGAGCGGGAGCGGATGCTCGTCCAGAGGGCGCGCGACAGCCTCGTGGCCGTCCTATTCTGCAACCTGATCGGCGGGCAGGACGAGCTGGTGTTCGACGGCCACAGCGTGGCGATCGACCAGGACGGCGAGGTGCTGGCTAGAGCCCCCCAGTTCGAGGAGGCCCTCATCACGTTCGCGGTCGACCCCGGCGCCGTGACGGCCGCGCGCCTGCGGGACACCCGCCATCGTTCGGCGAAGCGGCGGGAGTCCAGCGGCACGGCTTGCCTCACGCGCCTGGAGCTCGACGGCGCGCGGCCGCGCGACGAGGTGGGCGGCGCCCTGTCTCAGCTGCTTGGATCGGAGGAGGAGGTCTACACCGCGCTCCGCACCGGCCTGCGCGATTACGTGGAGAAGAACCGCTTCGAGCACGTGGTGCTGGCGCTCTCCGGGGGGATCGATTCAGCACTGACTGCGCTGATCGCGGTCGATTCGCTTGGTCCCGAGCGGGTGACCTGCGTTTCCCTTCCCTCCCGCTACTCCTCGGAGGGCACCAAAGAGGACGCGCGAACGATCGCCAAGAACCTCGGCGTCGAGTTCCTGGAGCTCTCGATCGAAGACACCATGCGCGCCTACGAGGAGCTCTTCCAGGGCCCGTTCGAAGGCCTCGAGCCCGATATCGCCGAGGAGAACGTCCAAGCGCGCATCCGGGGGAACGTCGTCATGGCTCTCTCGAACAAATTCGGCTGGCTCGTCCTGACGACCGGAAACAAGTCCGAGCTGTCGGTGGGCTACGCGACCCTCTACGGGGACATGGCCGGTGGCTTCGCGGTCCTGAAGGACGTCTTCAAGGGGTGGGTCTACCGCCTGGTGCGCTGGCGCAACGAGGAGGAGGGGCAGGCGCTGGTGCCGGAGACGGTGTTGGAGCGACCGCCCTCCGCCGAGCTGCGCTACGAGCAGCGCGACGAGGAGTCGCTGGCGCCCTACGAGCTGCTCGACCGGATCCTCGCCGGCTACGTCGAGCAGGACCTGGACGCCAACGAGCTCGTGAGCCAGGGGCTCCCAGCGGACGAAGTGGAGCGCGTGATTCGGATGGTCGATCGGGCGGAGTACAAGCGGCGTCAGGCGCCGCCGGGCATCCGCATCTCCACCAAGGCCTTCGGGCGCGACCGACGGTTGCCGATCACGAACCGCTGGGAAAGCCGCGCCGAGCCCGGGCCGCCCGGGCTACGAGCCGTCGGCTGAGCGAACCGCCATCGTCACGCGCGACAGCGCGCAGAGGCGGCCCTCGTCGTCGGTGAAGTCGATCTCCCAGACCCAGCTGGTGCGACCCCGATGTCGGGCGATGCCCTCTGCATGGATCGTCCCCTCGGATACTGGCCGCAGGAAGCTCGTGTGGTTCGACTGTCCCATGGCGAGCATCCCCTGCTTCGAGACCGCCTCGTAGGTCGCCGCCGAGGCAAGCGACTCCGCCGCGGCCGCGTAGGCGCCCCCATGGACGATCCCGTGGGGCTGTCTGACGTTGTCGGTTATCTCGAACCGACCTCGCGCGCGGCCCTCTTCCGCCTCGAGCTGCTCGAATCCGATCGCGGCGTTCATCGTCCGCTCGAGCGGCATCTGAGACTGAAGCGGGGGTTCCGTGATGCGGCGCAGGCTATCGTTCGGCCGGCATGGCCACCTTCGACCAGCTGTCGGCGGACCAGCAAGCCGTCGTCGAGCTCCTGCTCCAGCGCGGTAAGAGCTACGACGAGCTCGCCGAGCTGCTCGGCATGCCCGAGGACCGGGTGCGGGAGCTGGCGCGTGAGGCGCTCGTCAAGCTCACCCCCGTCACGGCGGGGCAGGTGGAGTCGGACTGGCGCGGACAGCTGGCGGACTACGTGCTCGGCCAGCAGACCGGCCCAGAGGCGACGGCGACCAAGGGACACCTCCGCCGCTCGGAAGCTGCCCGCGCCTGGGCCCGCTCGCTGCTCGACTCCTTGGACACCCTCTATCAGGACGGCATGCCGCAGGTGCCGGCGGGCGATCGGGCTGTGCGCGAGCGCCGGCCTCGCCGCGCGGAGCGTGAGAAGCCCGCCACGCGCCCGTCCGGCACCCTCTCCCCGGCGGCCCAGGACGCGGTGCGGCGGCGTCGGCTGCTGGCGGGTGGCGGAGCTCTCGCCGCCCTGCTGCTGGTCGCGCTCCTGTTGTGGCCGATAGGCCTGCTCACCGGCGGCGACGAGGGCGAGAACAGCAGCAGCCAGGCGTCCTCCCCCACCCGCCCCGCGACCGGACGTACCGCGGGGATCGCCGTCATCGCCCAGCGCGGAAGCCAGCGTCAGGTCATCGTCCAGGCCACGCTGCCGCCGAACCGCCGGCGTCAGGCCTACGAGGTGTGGCTCTACAACAGCAAGAGCGACGCCAAGTCCCTCGGCGCGCAGGTCACGAACGCGCAAGGCGCCTACCAGGGCGCCGGGCCGCTCCCCAGCGACTACGCCAGGTTCAAGTACATCGACGTCTCGCTCGAGCCGATCGACCGGAACCGCGCCCACTCGGGCCAGTCGGTGCTGCGCGGCAGGATCCCGCAGCTGAAGCGGCCGAGTCGCGCCCGCAAGGGCCAGGCCTCGATCCTGGGCCAGGTCGTTCTGCAGCCGGTCCGCGGCTAGCTCCGCCGCTCTCGCTCACCGGTGTTGGAGGCGCCGCCCGCGGCCTCCGGTGTGCCTAGCGGGCTCACGCCGGGGCCACCTCCGTCGCCGGGCGCTGGCCCCGCGCTCCCGAGACGAGTAGAAGGGCCAGCCCCGCGAGCGCCCAGGCAACAAGGACCGCGACGTGCGCCCCCGCGCCGGCGCCGTCGAAGAACCCGGTGCAGCGGAGCAGGTTCCCGCCGGCCCCTGGCGGCATCAGCTGCCCGATGGCTCCAACCGGCTGGGGAAGAAGCTCCGGCGCCGAGCCGACGCCCGAGAACGGGTTGCCGATGAGGACCATGATCAGCGCGCCCACGATCGCGCCTGGCGCGCCAAGCAGAGCGTAAAGGCCCGCGACAACGGAAGCGATTGCCAGAACAGTGAGGCTCAGAGCAGCCGCGTTCGCCAGCCAGTCGCCCTTCACGACGTCGAGCCAGCTCTGCACGATCGCGGTGGCCACGATCCCAGCGAAGACGGAGCCGACCAGGACCAGTCCGACCCGGCCGAGGCCGCCGGACCCGAGGTGCGCGGCGGTGGCGCCGCTCAGGATGCCGGCCAGGACGAGTGGGAGCACGGAGGAGCCCAGGGCCGTGCTGGCCGGGGTGGCTGACACGACGTCCTGCGTGCGAGCCCGGCTCTGCCTGGCGGCACGCTCCAGCACCTGCGCCACGACGGTGCTTGCGGCCGACGCGGTCAGCACCTTCGCACCCGCGCGTGTGGCCACGAACGCCCCGTAGACGTCGCGATCCCGGATGGCTCGGCGTGCGGCCGGCTCGTCCGGGTAACGGTGTACTTCGAAAGCCCCTTCGCGGGCGGCGAGCCGCCCCTCGATCGGTTTGGCGGCGGCGGGCGGGCCGGCAACGCCGACGGGCAGGTCGCGCGGCTCCAGTCGAGCGCTGGGCCACGCGAACAACGTCAACACGAGGGCGACCGCGACGGGGACGAGGAGGATGGCCGCTGCCGGTGGGCCGCGACGCGCGGCGCCGCGGCTCAGGCCCGCTCCTTCATCGAGACCTCCACCGCGTCCGGGTCGCGCACCACAGCAAGCGACAGCCGCGGCATCCTAGGCGGGATCCACTCCGCCGAGTCGCGCGGGAAGAAGATCTCCACGGTCCAGTCGAGCAGCAGGCGGATGCGTCGGCCGACCCCCGGCATCGCCATCAGATGGTAGGTACGCGCGAAGAACCAGGCCAGGAAGCCGCGCTGCTTCACACCGAGGATCTTCGCCACTGCCTGGTGGCGACCCAGGTCGACCACGAGACCGAGGGTCTTGAAGGTGAACGGCCGGCGCTTGCCCTGTCCGAGCGCGGCGGCCACGTTGCCCGCGACGCAGTGGCCCTGGCGCATGGCGTGCTGCGCGGTCGGGGGGCACCACCCTCCGGGGTTGGCCGGGTCGGGGACCGCTGCGCAGTCGCCGATCGCCCAGACGTCCTCGCGTCCCTCGACCTGCATGTACTCGTCGACCCTGATCCGACCCTGCTCGTCCAGCGGGAGCCCCAGCTGCGCCACCGCTGGGGCCGGGGCTATGCCCGCTGTCCAAACGACGGTCCGCGCCGGCACCTCCTCGCCGGTGGAGAGTTGGACGCTGGTTTCCGTGACCCCCTCCAGCCGCGTTCCGGTGCGCACCTCGATGCCGCGCCGCCGGAGCTCGGCGGCCGTGAACCTTGCGAGGTCCTCCGGTACCTCGCGCATGATCCGGTCGGTCGCCTCCATCAGCAGCCAGCGGGTCCCCTGGGCCGCGCAGCGCGGGTACAGGTGGAGTATCTCCGCCGCCAGATCCTGCACCTCCGCGATCGCCTCGACTCCCGTGTAGCCGCCGCCGGCGACCACGAAGGTGAGGTGCTGCTCGCGGACGACCGGGTCGTCGATGGTCTCGGCCATCTCGAGGTTCCGCAGCAGCGTGTCACGCACGTGGAGCGCCTCGATGATGCTCTTGAACCCCACGGCGCGCTCGCCCAGCCCGGGGATCGGGAGGATTCTGGACACGGACCCGAGCGCCACGATGAGCTGGTCGTAAGGCAGCTCGACAGCATCCCCCTCGACCGGGACGAATCCGAGCCTGCGGCGTTCCGGGTCGCAATCGGCCACGCGGCCGATCAGGAGGTGCGCCTCCCCGAGCTGTTCGCGAAGGGGCACCGTCACGTGGCGCGGGTTGACCGCTCCTCCCGCGACGGCCGGCAGCAGCGGGGAGTAGAGGAGGAAGTTCGACTCACTGACGATCGTGATCTTGGCGCTGTGCCGCGGGAGCTTGCGCTCGAGGGCGCGCGCCGCATAGAGACCGCCGAAGCCGCCTCCCGCCACCACCACCTTCCAGGCCATCAGTCCCGTACCGGGGTCGCCGGATGCGCCGGCCGGGGCTCCACGGGCGGCTCGAGTTCGTGCACGAGCTTCTCCCCCTCGATGTCGAGGTTGGGCATCCGCCGGTCCATCCAGTGGGGCAGCCACCAGGCGCGGCGGTCGAGGAGCGCGAGCACAGCGGGGACGAGCGTCATTCGGACGAGGAAGGCGTCGACGAGCACCCCGAATGCGAGCGCGAAGCCGATCGACTTGATGACAAAGTCGTCGCTGATGATGAAGCCGGAGAAGACAGCGATCATGATCAGCCCAGCCGCGGTGACTACCCGGGCGCTCGCCTGGAAGCCAGTGACGATCGCATCGTGCGCCTTCCCCGTGTGCACATAGCTCTCGCGCATGCGCGACACGAGGAACACCTCGTAGTCCATCGCGAGGCCGAACAGGATGGCGACCATGAGGATCGGGAGGAAGCTGACGATCGGCGCCGTGCTCGAAACGGCGAGCAGATCGGCCAGGTTGCCCCGCTGGAAGATCCAACAGACCGCACCCAGCGAGGCCGCGATGGTGAGCAGGAACCCGGCTGCCGCTTTGAGCGGGACGGGGATCGAGCGGAAGACCAGCGTCAGAAGCAGCAGCGCCAATCCGACGACCAGGACCAGGAACACCGGCAGCGCGGCGGTGAGCTTGTCCGAGGTGTCGATGTTGATCGCGGTCTGGCCGGTCACCATCGCGTCGATGCCGGACTGGCTCCGGATCCTGGCGCCCTCGTCCCGCATCGAGGCGACGAGGTCCTTCGTCGCCTGTGACGAGGGGCTGCCGCTCGGCGTGACGATGATGATCGCCACCTGCCCGCTCTTGTTGAAGACCGGATCGGAGACTGCGGCGACGCCCTCGAACTTGCGCAGCTCATCCCTTGCTGCCACTGCTATCGCCTTGGGGTCGTTCGTGTTCCCGAAGTCGATCACGGTCGTCAGGGGCCCCGCGAACCCCGGACCGAATGCCTTGGTCAGCAGGTCGTAGGACTTGCGCTCCGTCGTGTCCTTGGCCTTGGTGCCGTCGTCGGGCAGGCCCTGGCGGAGGTCCAGGATCGGCAGAGCGGCCGCGCCCAGGAGGAGTATCACGCCTCCGATCGCAATCAGCGGCCGCCGCGTGACGAGCTGTCCCCAACGCAACCCGGCGGTGGCGCCCGTCGCCGGGCGCCGGCCCCTCCCGGCGCGCTTCCCGGCGAAGCCCAACAACGCCGGCAGGAGGGTCAGGGCGATCAGCACGGCGATCGCCACCGTCCCGGCCGCGGCAAGCCCCATGACGGAGAGGAAGGGGATGCCGACCACAAGCAGCCCGACGAGCGCGATGAGCACCGTCATGCCGGCGAACACGACCGCGCTGCCAGCCGTGGCAGTCGCCCTCGCCACGGACTCGGCCGGCTCCAGCCCATCCGCGAGCTGCTGCCGGTGGCGCGACACGATGAACAGCGCGTAGTCGATGCCTACGGCCAGGCCGAGCATCGTCGCCAGGGTGGGAGCGGTTGAGTTCAGCTCAATGACGCTGGTCAGCGCGAAGATCGACGAAAGCCCGAGCGCGACGCCGATCAGCGCGGTGACCAACGGCACGCCGGCGATGAGCAGCGACCCGAAGGAGATCAGCAGCACGAAGAACGCGACGATGACGCCGATCTGCTCGCCCGCGGAGTTCTCGCTCTCGCTCGTGCTGACGACGCCGCCCGAGAACTCGACCTGCAGCCCTGCCGCACGTGCCGGGCCCGCAACGCGCTCCAACGCCTTCTTCGTCGAGTCCTTGAGGTCCTCGACGGAGACCGAGAAGTGGAGGTGGGTGAAGCCGACGGTCTTGTCGCGCGAAGGAGTGAAGCCCCTGATGAACTGCTCGCCGGTCGTCACCGCCTGTGGCACCTTCTGCGCGCGCTCGACGGTGGGCTCGACGACCTTCTTGTACTGCGGCTCGTCGAGCGTGTGGCCTTTCGGAGCGGCGAACACGAGCCTTGCGGTGGCGCCTCCGCTGCCGGGGAACTTCTCGTCCAGCAGGTCCAGAGCGCGCTGCGATTCCGTGCCCGGGACGTTGAACGCGTCGTTCGTGTCCTTCTTTACGGCCTGGGAGATCGCCCCGACAGCCACGAGCAGCGCGAGCCAGAAGCCCAGCACCAACCACCGACGCCGGTAAGCCTAGTGCCCGAGGTGGTAGAGGTAGGAAGACAAACGCCCTCCCGGTCGGGGCCAGCGGGAGCTCTCGAGGAGACCCTATTCCCCGCGTTGTCCGCGAGGCAAGGTCGGCGCCGCTCACACGGGCTGATCGAGCCTCAGCGTCGCGATGTCGCAGGCCTTGCTGCGGTTCGCGGCGGGATCACTAGCGTGGGCCGGCGGCGCGCGTAGTGCGCGCTGAGCGCCATCACCAGGACCAACCCCACGCCGACGTAGGCCGCCAGGATCTCGATCGGCTCGCCCGTCGGAGCCTCGGGAAAGTAGAAGACGTCACGGAGCAGGCTGGTCCCCGCGCCGCCCGGGAGATGCTGGCCGAGCCCACTCCAGAACGGCGGAAGGAACTCGGGTGCGGTGCCCGCCCCGGAGATCTGCGCGCCCAGGACGAAGTACAGGAGCGCGGCGACGCCCGAGCCCGCGGGCCCAATCAGCGCCACGAGTGCCCCGCTCGAGGCGGTCACTGCGACACTGATGAACGCCAACGCGAGGACTCGGTCGATGTACGCGGCTTCCGTTCCAACGCCGAAGGCCGCGGCAATCGCGGCCACCAGCAGGCCGAACAGCACCCCGTACCCGATCAGGAACGTCAGCGGGAGGATGCCCTGGCGCGGATTTCCCTGGAAGCGGGGCAACAGGCGCGCGATGCCGATGACGCCGATGCTCCCCCCGATCATCAGCACCTGCACCAGCAGCCCGATGCTGAGACCGCCGGAGTCGTCGCGCGGCAGGGGCGCCTCGTCGACGATCCGCGGGACGTTCTCGGGCGTGGCGCGCCCCAGCGTGCGCCGTAGGAAGTTCGCCACCTGGGTGCTCGCCGCCGAGGCGATCAGCAGCTGCCGGACGCCCTGCCGACTGGGAACCACGGCGCCATAGACCTCGCGTCTGCGGATCGCCTTCCTGGCCGCGGCGAGGTCGGGGACGGATCGCGCCGAGAGCTCGCCGGGCGCCTGCGTGGTGAGTCCCCGTGCCGCCGCCGGAGGGCCCACCACGGCGACTGGAACGTCACGCGGCTGAGGATCGTGGCCGATGCTCATGAAGGCGGCGGCCAGGCCCACCGCAATGAGCGCGCCGATGACGGCCAGCTTCCCTGTGTGACGCCAGAATTGCTGTGTTTGGCTCGCCGAGCGCAGATACACGGCAAGCGACCTCCCCGTCCGAGCCCAGCGGGAGCTCTCGGGGAGACCCTATTCCTGTGGCGTTGCCGAGGCAACAGCGCGTACCGGTCATGGCAGCAGCTTGCCGGGATTCATCACACCGGCCGGGTCCAGTTGCTCCTTGGCCGCGCGGAGCAGATCGAGGCCCTTGTCGCCCACCTCGGCGCGCATCCAGGGCCGGTGGTCCCGCCCGATGCCGTGGTGGTGCGTGATCGTGCCGCCGTTCGCGACGACTGCGTCAGACGCCGCCGATTTGGCCGCTCGCCACTGGTGGAGCTCCTCGCCGGCCTGCTGACGCGCGAAGAACGTGAAGTAGAGCGAGGCGCCCGAGCGGTAGATGTGGGAGACGTGACACATGACGAGAGGGGGCGTGCCACGGCTCGTGAGCGAGCTCCGCAGCGCGGCGGCCACGGCGCGGTAGAGCCGCTCCAGGCGGCTCCAGGGGGTTGCGGTCTCGAGCGTCTCCACGAGCACGCCACGGTCCAGCAGCTCGTCGCGAAGATAGGGCGCCGCGTAGCGGCTGCGTAGCCAGCTCCTGCCCGGCCGCTGACCGAGGAAGAGCCCGCCTCCTGCTCGCAGCAGGGCCGACGCCCGGAGCCGGCGGCGCTCCACGTCTTCGCCCTCGCCCTCGTAGCCCGCGATCGCGATGCAGCCGCCCTCGTGGCCGCGAAGGCGCAGGTAGGTGCGCTCCAGCCGCTCGCTCGTACTCCCGCTGGACGCCAGGACCAGCGCGAGGCGGGTTTCCTCCTCGTCGGAGAGCCGGGTGACGTCGGGCGAGGCGTCCGCCTGCTCCATCACCCGGAAGGCCTCGATCCCCTCGGCGAACGAGCGGAAGGACCAGCCCTCGTAGCGGCGGGCCCCCGGCGCGACCCTGACGCGCAGGGTCACGGAGCAGATCACCCCGAGCACCCCCTCGGAGCCGATCAGCAGCTCACGGAGGCATGGCCCCGCGGCCGATGCCGGGAGCGCGCGCGCGTCGATTCTTCCCGTGGGCGCCAGGCAGGTGAGCCCCTCCACGAGCTCGTCGATGCGGCCGTAGCCCGTCGAGGCCTGACCGGCGGAGCGCGTGGCCACCCAGCCGCCGACAGTGGAGAACTCGAACGACTGGGGGAAATGCCCGAGCGTCAGGCCCTCGCCGCCCAGCCGTGCCTCCAGGGCGGGCCCCAGCAGGCCAGGCTCGAACGTGGCGGTCAGGGAGGCCCGATCAACGGCTTGGAGGCCGTCGAGCCTCCGCAGATCGAGCGAAACCGCGGCGGGGTGGCCTTCCCGCACCGGCTCGACGCCACCGACGACGCTCGTCCCCCCGCCGAACGGCACGACGGCCACGCCGGCCTCCGAGCAGGCACGCAGCACCTCCCCCACCTCGTTGCGCGATCCCGGGACCACCACCGCGTCCGGCGCGCTCGAGCCGTCGCCGGAGCGCACGCGCACCAGGTCCGGATAGCTCTTGCCGACGGCATGGGAGACGCGGCTCTCGCGGTCCTCGCGTACGTGCTCGCTTCCGACGGTTGCCACGAGCCGCTCGCGGACCTGTCCCCGGAGGCGCGGCTGGGGCAGCCGCACCTCCTCCAGCGCCACCCGGGGGCTGGGGGCGACGGGAGCGCCCAGCTCGGAGCGCAGCACGTCCACGGCCGTCGCCGGCAGCGGGGGTGACCGCGAGTCCTCTCCCCACCCCCACCAGCGCACCCTCAGCCTCCCGACCCGCCAGCCGGGAGCAGGCGCTCCAGGCCGTCCAGCGCCCCCTCCAGCTGCCGGACAGCTGCGCGCCGAAGTTGAACGAAGCCGAAACGGGCGAAGCCCCGGGGACTCTGGCGCGCCTTGATGGTCACCTTCGTGAGGCCCGCGCCCTGTGCCTCGAGCTCCAGCTCCGTGACCGACTGGCGGAGGATGCGCTCGAACGGCGACTCCTCCACCTCGTGGCGCCACACGAGACGAGCGTTCTCCTCGGCTTCCACCAGCGTGTAGTCGGAGCGGACGGACTTGCCGCGAGGAGAAGACAGCACCGTGGTCCAGGCCTCAGGCGAGGCGTCCTCGACCCGCTGGACGCCGGGCCACCATTCCGGAAGCCGCCGGGGCTCGCTCAAGATCGCCCAGATCTCGTCGGGCGTGGCGCGCACGCTGCGCGTCCGGGACACGGTCGGCACCGCACTACTCCGACTCGTATACGACCAGGCTGCGGACGTCGTAGTTGCGCAGACGCTCGCGGCCACCCAAGAACGCAAGCTCGATCACGAAGGCGCATCCTGCCACGACGCCGCCCGCCTGCTCAACGAGCCCGCACAGGGCCTCGGCCGTTCCACCCGTGGCGAGCAGGTCGTCGTGCACCAGCACGCGGGAGCCGCCCGCCATGGCGTCGGCGTGAACCTCGAGCGCGTCCACCCCGTACTCGAGCTGGTACTCGACTGAGGCCACCTGGCGTGGAAGCTTGCCGGGCTTTCGCGCGAGGACGAAGCCGGCGCCCGCCGCGGTCGCCACCGCCCCGCCGAGCACGAAGCCACGCGCCTCTGCCGAGACGACGTAGTCGACCCGTCGCCCCCGCGCGTAGTCGGCCACGGCGCCGACCGTGTGCGCCAGCGCCTGTGGGTCGAGGAAGAGCGGCGTCACGTCCTTGAAGACGATCCCCGGCTTAGGGAAGTCGGGGATGTCCTGGATATACGGCCTCAGATCCGCGGCTACCTCGCCAGCTTGCGCAGGTCGCGGATCAGGAGAAGGTGCTTCAGATGGGACGCGATCGCGGCGAGGTTCTCGAGCGCCTCCACCGCCTCCTTGCGGCGCTCCGGGTTCCGCGACCGCAGCGCCGGCGCGAGGATCTGCTCGAGCAGAGCCGCCTCGCGGTCGGCCGAGGTCCGGAAGACCCGCAAATTGCGGCCGCCCACCCCGAACCGCTTCAGCTCGGTGACCGCCCGGACGATCTCGCGCTCGGTGTCGTCGTAGTAGACGTCGCCGTCCCGCCGCTCGCCCTTGATCACGCCGTAGTCCTCGAGCTCCTTGACGAGGGCCTTGTCCGCGCCCGTGTCCTCCAGCACCTCGTCCAAGCCGTAGAGCGAGCCGGGCCCACGGACGGCGACGCTCGACCGGCGGAGCGCCCGTGGCTCCGAGCCGGCCTTGTCCACCACCTCGGGATCGGCACGCCCGGCCGCGAGCTCCTGCCGGATCACGCGGAGCGGGAGGAACTCGTCGCGCTGTAGACGTAGGATCGTCCGCAGCCGCTGTACGTCGCCCGGCGCGTAGAGCCGGTAGCCACCCGCCGTTCGGCGGGGCGCCAGCAGCTTCTGGTCCTCGAGGTAGCGGATCTTCGAGATCGAGATGTCGGGGAACTCGCGCTCGAGCTGCTTGCAGACGGCCCCGATCGTCAGTGCCTTCTGCCGCGGAGGGCTCTCCTGTACCTCCGTGCTCATCTGTCCAGGTAGGTGAGCTTGTATTTCCCGACCTGGAGCTCGTCGCCGTTCTGGAGCTTGTGCGACTCGATGCGCCGCCGGTTCACGTATGTGCCGTTGAGCGAGCCCAGATCGTCGATGTAGAGGCCGTCGCGGCGGCGTACGAGCAGCGCGTGGTTGCGGGAGACCGTCACGTCGTCGAGGAAGATCTCGGCATCGGGGCTGCGGCCGATGGTCAGGCGCTCGCCGCTGACGTTGAACACCTCGCCGGAGCGGCCGCCCCCGGACCGGATGACGAGTGTGGCGCCCTCCCCCGTCACCTCTTCGAGATCGACCGGCTTCAGGTCCCCGGCCTCATCCACCTGGTAGACCTCTGTGGTCTCGCTCTCGCCCTCGGCGACGGCCTCAGCAAGGAAGGCGCCGCACTTCTGGCAGTAGTTGGCGCCCTCAGCATTTACGAAGCCGCACTCGGGGCAGTGCACGGCGCCCTACTCGCCGTCCGGGTCGGGGATGCCTCTTCCGGCGAGGATGTCGGTCAGCTGCTGAACGTCCGCGCCGCTGAGGACTGCGTCGCCGTGCGCGTGCTTCTTCCGCAAGCGGTTCACCAGCTCCGCGCGCAGCGTGTCGATCTTGCCGTGGAGGATGCGCCGCTGGTAGGAGACCTCCTGCTCGTCCTCCGTGAGCTGCTGGATCAGCTCCTTGAGCTGCTGATCCGAGAGAGCGCCGAGGTCTGGGAGCGTGTCGATCAGGGTGACTTCCGGTTGGGAGTCACGCCAGTATAGGCGCGGGCGTCAAGTACAGCTTGAGGGTCCACGTGCGTCCGGCGCACCTGGATGGTGGCGGGGACCCGCGGGGTCACCTCGGGCGCCGCAGCAGCGCCCAGCCATCTCGTAGGTACAAGGCCGTAGCCGCAAGGGTCATGGCGAGCCCGACGTAGAGCAGCACCTCGGAAAGCCAGGTCTCCGTGAGCATGGCGAGACCGAACGCGGACATGGTCGGCCACACCGCCCAGCGCCCCATCATGTTCACCTTGAGATCGACGCCGGCGCGAAGCCCCACCTGGGTCAATCCGACCATCAGGAGCTCGCGGGCGGCGAGAACCGCCAGCGCCCAGCGCGGCAGCAGCTCGAAGTGCCAGGCCACGATCACGCCCGAGACCACCAGCAGCCTGTCGGTGAGCGGGTCGAGGAGGGCCCCCAGGCGGCTGTACTGGCCCGTGAGCCGAGCGGCCAGGCCGTCCAGATAGTCGCTTGCGGCGACTACTGCGAACAGGACGGCTGCCAGTGTGTCGCGGCCGTCGCCAGACGAGAGAGCCAGCACGAGGAAGACGGGGAGCAGCGCGAGTCGAGCGAAGCCGATCGCGTTCGGCACCGTCCACGGGTGGAGCGGCTGCTTGCGGAGGGTCTCGGGCGGCGGTGGTCCCGAGCGGTCGAGCCCCAGGAGGCGCCGCTTGCTCAGTCGCTGGCGGCTCAGGGCAGGCTCCGCCAGACCTCGACGGCGGCCTCGGCCGCCCTCTCGAGCGGGAGCGAGCGCTCCTCCCGGCCGCGGCGGACCTGGGCGTCGAGCTGCCCCGCCTCCAGGCTCTTGCGTCCCACGGTGAGCCGCAGGGGGCAGCCCAGGAGCTCGGCGTCCGCAAACTTCTCGCCCGGGCTCGCCGCGCGGTCGTCGTACAGCACGTCGAGGCCGGCCTGGCGGAGCTCGCCGTAGAGCCGCTCGGCCACCTCACGGGCCTCCTCCCCCTCCTTTCCCAGGCCCACGAGCTCGGCGTCGAACGGCGCCAGGGAGCGCGGCCACGAGATGCCCTGCTCGTCGGCGAACTGCTCGATCGCGGCGGCGACGATGCGCGCGGGGCCGATCCCATAGGAGCCCATGACCACGAGCTGCTCGTTGCCGTTCTCGTCGAGGTACTTCGCCCCGAGCGGCTCGGAGTAGCGCGTCCCGAGCTTGAAGATGTTGCCCACCTCGATGGCGGGCTCGGTCCGGATGGTGCCGCCGTTCGGGCAGCGGTCCCCGGGCTCCACCCTCCGGATGTCGGCCCAGGTGGGCTCGAAGTCGCGGTCCGGCTCGACGCCCCGGAGGTGCAGATCGGGCTCGTTGGCGCCCGCCACGAGCCCGCTCATGCCGCGGAGCGCCTCGTCGGCGATCACCTCGACGCGGGCGCCCACCGGGCCGATGAAGCCGGGTACGGCGCCGAACACCTCGCGCACCTCCTCCTGGTCCACCGGCACGACCGGGGCGCCCACCGCGTTCCGGAGCTTGATCTCGTTCAGGCGATGGTCACCGCGGACCACGGCGAGTACGGAGCCGCGGCCCTCTGCCTCCACCGGTATGGCCTTGATCAGCGCCCCGGCGGGCACGCCGAGCAGGCTCGACACCTCCCCGATCGTGGTGGCAGCGGGTGTCTCCACCGGCTCGGGCGCCTCGAGCGGCTCCGGGAGCCCTTCGACGGGCGGCGCCGACGCGCTGGCGATCTCGACGTTCGCGGCGTAGCCGGCATCGGAGAGCGCGACCTCGTTCTCGCCGGCAGGACAGGGCGCCATGTACTCGTGGGCCCCGAGGCCGCCCATCATCCCAACGTCGGACTCCACCCGGTACCACTCGAGTCCGCAGCGGTCGAATATGCGGTCGTAGGCCCGGATGTGGAGTCCATAGGAGCGCTCCAGGCCCTCCTCGTCACGGTCGAAGCTGTAGGAGTCCTTCATGATGAACTCGCGGGTGCGGAGCACCCCGGCGCGAGGCCGTGGCTCGTCCCGCTCCTTGACCTGGATGTGGTAGAGGATCTTCGGCAGGTCGCGGTAGGAGCGGACTTCGCGCGAGAAGTGCCAGGTGAGCGGCTCCTCGTGCGTCATGGCGAGCACCAGCTCGGCGTCGCGACGGTCCTTCAGCTTGAACAGCTCCTCGATCCAGTAGCGCCCGCTGCGGCGCCACAGCTCCGCCGGCTGAAGCACGGGCATCAGCAGCTCCTGGCCGCCGATCGCATCGATCTCCTCCCGCACGATCTGCTCTGCGCGCCTGTGGGCGCGCCAGCCGGCGGGCAGCCAGGTCCACATTCCCGCCCCCAGCTGGCGAATGAGTCCGGCGCGCACCATCAGCCGGTGCGAGACGGCCTCGGCCTCGGCTGGTGCCTCCTTGACCGTGGGGAGCAGGTAGGCGGAGAGCCGCGTCATTGGGGGCGCCCGAGTCTAAGTGCTCGGAAGGGTGGCTACGCCCGCGTGAAGCGGCGGCCCTCCACCCGGCGCCGCTCCGCCTTCGGTGTCGCCATGGGCAGCGCCTGGCCGTCGGCGAGGGCGTCCTCGGAGGCGGCCGCGGCCTCCATCGCGGCGATCCGCTCCGGCGTCAGCTCGCCGGCGTTCTCCTCCTCGATCCGCTGGAGCCAGGCGGCGCCCTCCGCCGCCTTCTGCTCGTCCACCAATACGTCGCCGACGTCGAGAGACTTGTCGATCTCCGCGAAGAGCTCGTCCACGAGCCGCTCCTGCGGCACCTTGCGCAGCGGCTTGCCGTGGGCGAAGACGAGGCCCTCGTTCTTGGCGCCCGTGATCCCGAAGTCGGCGTGCGAGGCCTCGCCGATCCCGTTCACCGCGCAGCCGAGCACGGCAACCTCGATCGGCTGCTCATAGGCCTCCAGCCGCCGCTCGATCTCGGCCACGACCGTGTCCATGTCGAACTGGAGCCGCCCGCAGGTCGGGCAGGCGATCAGCACAGGCCCGCGCTCGCGCAGCTTGAGGGCCTTGAGGACCTCCCAGGCGACCTTGACCTCCTCCTCCGCGTGGAAGGTGGACAGCGAGATGCGGATCGTGTCCCCCACCCCGTCGGCGAGCAGCGTCCCGAGCCCCACCGCCGACTTCAGCGAGCCGGACCATTTCGTGCCCGATTCCGTGATCCCTATGTGCAGCGGGTAGTCGATCTTCTCGGCCAGAAGGCGGTTGGAGGCGATCGTGTTCGGAACGCTCGTGGACTTGATCGAGACCTTGAAGTCCTGGAAGTCGAGCCGCTCCATCAGCTCCACGTACTCCACGGCCGCCTGGACGAGCGCCTCCACCGGGCTCTCCTTCTCGAGCTCGTGCAGGTGCTTGGGAAGCGAGCCGGAATTCACCCCCACACGCATCGGGACACCCGCCGCCCGGGCCTTGTCCACCACCTCGCCGGTCTTCTCGTGCCCGCCGATATTGCCCGGGTTGATGCGGATGCAGTGCGCGCCGGCGTCGATCGCCTTGAGCGCCAGGGTGTGGTTGAAGTGGATGTCGGCGATCACCGGTATCGGCGACTCCTCCACGATCGTGGCGAGCGCGCGCACGTCGTCGTCGCGCGGGACGGCACAGCGCACGAGGTCGCCGCCGGCCTCGGCGATGTCCCGGATCTGGCGCAGCGTCGCCTCGACGTCCGCGGTCTCGGTCTTGGTCATCGACTGGACGGCGACGGGGGCGCCGCCGCCGATCGGGACGCCCCCGACCGTGATCTGGCGCTTGGAAGCCACGAGCCCAAAGGGTATCTATGGCCGCCGGGCACCCGGCCCGTCCCGGCTACTTCGAGTACAGCTCCTCGATCTCGGCCGCGTACTTCTCCGCGATCGGCTTTCGCTTGAGCTTCATGGTGGGGGTCAGCTCGTCCCCGCCGGGCTCCCAGTCCGTGGGCAGCAGCTTGAACTTCTTGATCTGCTCCACCCTGGCCAGGTCCTCGTTCCCCGCCTCGATCTCCCGCCGCACCCTTTCGATCACCTGGTCGTTCTCGGCCAGGTTCTCGACCGAGGCGTCCCCGAGGCCCAGCTCCTTCGCAAGTCCCGGGATTCCATCGGGATCGAGCGTCACGAGGGCGACGTTGTACGGGCGCTCGTCCCCGATGGCTATCGCCTGTCCGATTAGCGGCCCGGCAGACTTGAGCTTGGACTCGATGTTGGCGGGCGACATGTTCTTGCCCGCCGCGTTGATGATGAGCTCCTTCTTGCGGTCCACGATCTTCAGGTAGCCGTCCTCGTCGAACTCGCCGACATCGCCACTCATCAGGAAGCCGTCCTCGGTGAAGGTCTCCTTGGTCTTCTCCGGCTGATTCCGGTAGCCCGCCATGACGCAGGGCCCCTTCACGAGCACCTCGCCATCCTCGGCCAGCTTGATGTCGATCCCCGGTGCGGGCGGCCCGACCGTGCCGATCTTGATCCGCTCCGGCGGGTTGCAGGTCCCGGCGCCGGTGGTCTCGGACATGCCCCACAGCTCCGCGAGCGGGACCCCCAGCGCATGGAAGAACTCGATCACCTCGGGCGGCGTGGGGGCCGCGCCCACGTTGCAGGCCTCGATTTCGCCGAGGCCGAGCATGTTGCGGACGTTCGAGAGCACCTTGGCGTCGGCCTCCTGCCACTGGCGTTCCAGCTCCTCCGGCACCTCCTCGCCTGCCTGAACGGCGCGGACCCGGCGAAGGGCGACGTCCAAGGCGCCCTTGATCGCGGACTTCTGCTGCTCGTCCTCGAGCCTCTCGAGCATCCCCTCGAGCCCGGCCTTCAGCTTCTCCCAGATCCGCGGGACAGCGAAGAACCAGGTCGGAGCGACCTCGGGCATGTTCTGGGTCACCTCCCGCGGGTTGGGGCAGCTGGTGACCGTGAAGCCCAGCATCATCGGCAGGTAGTGGCTTACGTTGCGCTCCGCCACATGGGCCATGGGCAGGTACGAAATCACCCGCCCGGCGTCCGGAAAGGCGATGATCTCGTCATAGGAGCGAACCGTCTCCGCCATGTTCCGGTGGGTGATCTGCACCCCCTTGGGCGGCCCGGTCGTGCCCGACGTGTAGATCAGGGTGAGGAAATCGTCGGGCGTAACGGCGCGCCACGCGGCCTCGAAGTCGAAGGCGTCGTCGCCGCGCCCCACGAGCTCCTCCAGCGACATCGTCCCGTCCGGCGGCTCGCCGTCCACGACGACCACGTGCTCGAGAGCGTTGTCCTCGTCCTTCACGGCCAGCACGCGGTCGACAAAGGCCTGCTCGGTGATCAGCACGCGGTTGCCGGCGTCGCCCACGAGATACTCGATCTGCTCCGGCGAGTAGGTGTTGTAGATCGAGAAGCAGGTGGCGCCGACGTGCATGCCCCCGGCGTCGGCGAGGTGGAACTCCGGCCGGTTCGTGAGCATCACGGCCACGGTGTCTCCCTTGCCGACGCCGAGCGCGGCCAGACCCGCCGCGACGGCGCGCACCCGCTCCGCGTACTCCCCCCAGGTGCAGCTGAACTCGTCCCCCTTCGTGCGCAGCGCCGGGCGGTCGGGATGGGCCTCTGCGGTCTTCTGGAACGCCTGGCACATGGTCTGGGCGTCCAATCCGACGGGCTTCGCGGTCGCGCGTTCGGCGGTGGTCGTCTCCATGATCCTCCCTCGCGTCTGCGAGAGGCGCAGGCTACCGGACCTGGAAGCCTTGTCCCGAGAGACGGTCTATGTCGTTCGAGAGGCCGAGCAGGAAGAGCCCGATGACCAGCATGAAGCCGACTACGCCGGCCCGCTCCATGACGCTGAAGGGCACGGGCCGGCGGCGCACCTTCTCGACTATCGCCCAGAAGATGTGGCCCCCGTCGAGCGGCAGGAACGGGAACAGGTTCACTATCGCCAGCGAGAGGGAGATGATCGCCATGATCCCGATGACGTCGGCGACGTTGTTGAGGATCGTCTGCCGAGTGACCTCGTAGGATCCCACCACGCCGGTGATCTCCTTGCGCTTCTCGGGATCGAAGAGGCGCGCCGGCAGGGCCACCGTCTGCTTGGTGATGAACCAGAACCGGTTGGTGGTGAGGTCGAAGGCTTCGCCGAACGGGAGCGGGTCTCGCGGGCCGGGGGCGTACGAGAAGCCGAGTCGGGTGCGCTTGACGGCGGCGTCGTACACGGGGGCGACCTTCACGCGCCGAAGCTTGCCGTCGCCCTCGACGAGCAGCGTCGCCGGGGTCCGCGCCCTGCAGCGGTTGACGGGCGGGCTCTCGGCACAGCGGTGTGAGGCGATCTGCTTGGCCAGCGTGGGGGCGTCTCCCCGCTTGCCGTCCACCGCCGCGATCCGGTCTCCCGGCTTCAGCACGTGCGCGGCGGGAAAGCCCCTCTCGATCAACCCGACGTGGGTGCTGCCGGTCTCGGGGCCGATCGCCCAGAAGAAGACGAACAGGAGCAGGAAGGCCAGCACCAGGTTGACGGCCGGCCCGGCCGAGATCACCACTATGCGCTTCCAGACCGGCTGCGAGTAGTAGGCCCGGGTTCGCACGTCGTCGGGGAGGCTCTCGTCCGGATTCATGCCGCTGATCTTCACGTAGCCTCCGGCGGGTATCGCGCCCAGCGCGTACTCCGTCTCACCCACCTTCTTGCGCAGCAGCGTCGGTGGGAAGAACAGCGAGAAGCGCTCCACCCGCATGCCCACTGCCTTGGCGGCGCTGAAGTGCCCGAGCTCGTGGAGGATCACGAGCAGAGCGAAGCCGAGGAAGGCGAGCAGCCAGCTCACGCTGTGACGCCTTCGACGTGCTGGCGCGCCAGCTCCCGCGCTTCCGAGTCCGCCGCGTAGAGGTCCTCGAAGTGGCGCACCGGCTGCGCCGGCAGCTCGTCGAGCGCGCGCTCGATCACCCGTGGGATGTCGAGAAAACCGATCCTGCCCCCGAGGAAGGCATGAACGGCCACCTCGTCGGCCGCGTTGAGCACGCAGGGCGCCGTGCCTCCCGCCTTGGCGGCCTCGTAGGCGAGCCGCAGGGAGGCGAAGGTCTCGAGGTCCGGCTTCTCGAAGCTCAGCCGCCCCACCGCGGCCAGGTCCAGCGTCTCGACCGGCACGTCGGCCCGCTCCGGGTGATGCAGCGCGTACGAGATCGGCACCCGCATGTCCGGGTAGCCGAGGTGGGCGAGCGACGAGCCATCGTTCAAGTGGACGAGAGCGTGGACGATCGACTGCGGGTGCACCACTACGTCGATTAGGTCGTAGGGAACACCGAACAGGTGGTGGGCCTCGATCAGCTCGAGCCCCTTGTTCATCAGCGTGGCGGAGTCGACGGTGATCCTGCCCCCCATGTCCCAGGTGGGATGTGCGAGCGCCTGCTCCGGTGTCACGTCGCTCAGCTCCTTGACGCCGCGGAAGGGCCCGCCGGAGGCGGTCAGCACGAGGCGCTCGACCGCCCCGGGACGCTCCGCGCCGATCAGCTGGTAGAGAGCCGAGTGCTCGGAGTCGACCGGGATGATTCGCGCACCCGTCGCCTCGGCGAGCGCGGTCACGAGCTCTCCGCCCACCACGAGGCTCTCCTTGTTGGCGAGCGCGAGGTCGATGCCCTCCCCGAGCGCCGCGATCGTCGGCCCCAGCCCCGCCGCACCGGTGAGCGCGTTCAAGACGAGGTCGCAGGCCGACTCCGTGACAAGCGCGGCGACGCCCTCCGGTCCGGCCAGCACCTCGCCCTCGGTCCAGCGCTCGGATGCCCTCGCCGCGGCATCCGGGTCGGAGAGGGCGACCCGTCGCACGCCCGTGCGCTCCGCCTGCTCGAGGAGCCGCTCCCAGCTGGAGGACGCGCCCAGCCCGACCACCTCGAGCTCGGCGCTGCGCCCGACCACGTCGAGCGCCTGCGTTCCGATCGAGCCCGTGGACCCGAGGATGAGGAGCCTGCGCACCCACTCCAGTCTAGGCGGGCGAGTCAGCCGGATTCGGCGCTGCAGAAGGGCCTCAGCCGCTCGCCCGCTCTCCGATAGCATGCGGCTGGCCGGCCAGCCAGGCTTTGCGATGCGGTTCGGGATCTTCTACGAGCACCAGAACCCCCGCCCCTGGGAGGAGGACCGTGCCGAGCACCAGCTGCTGAAGGACGCGCTCGCCCAGGTGGAGCTCGCCGATCGGGTCGGCCTCGACTACGTCTGGGAGGTGGAGCACCACTTCCTGGAGGAGTACTCGCACTCGTCCGCGCCCGAGGTCTTCCTGGCGGCTGCGGCGGCGCGCACGCAGCGCATCCGCCTCGGCCACGGGATCGTGCAGATCCCGCCGGCCGTCAACCATCCCGCCCGCGTTGCCGAACGAGTCGCCACGCTCGACCTGATGTCGGATGGCAGGCTCGACTTCGGCACCGGCGAGTCGAGCTCCGGCGCAGAGATCGGCGGCTTCCTGTTCGACCGGCGTCAGAAGAGGGCCATGTGGGAGGACGCGATGGCGGCGATCTGCCGCATGTTCGTGGAGGAGCCATTCGCCGGCTGGGAGTCCGAGTACTTCCAGATGCCGCCGCGAAACGTCGTTCCCAAGCCACTGCAGCGGCCGCATCCCCCCCTATGGGTGGCCTGCAGCCGTCGCGAGACGATCCACTTCGCGGCCCGCAACGGCATCGGCGCCCTCTCCTTCTCCTTCGTCGAGCCGGAGGACGCCGGCAAGTGGGTCCGGGAGTACCACGAGCTGATCGAGTCGGAGTGCGTGCCGGTGGGCTTCGCCGTCAATCCGGCCGTAGCCGTCGTCCTTCCGATGCTGTGCCACGAGGACGAGCAGACCGCCATCGACCGCGGCATCGACGGGGCCCACTTCTTCGGCTACTCGCTGGCCCATTACTACGGCATGGGCCGGCACCAGCCCGGCCGCACGAGCGTGTGGGACGAGTTCAACGCGAACCGGGCCGACAAGGGTTTCTCCCGGGACCTGATCAGGGCCGAGGCCGCGCCGCTGGCGATCAGGATCATGCAGCACGGGCTCGGCTCCCTGCGAGGCGCGATCGGCACGCCCGAGCAGGTCCGTGACCTCTGCAGGCGCTACGAGGCCGTCGGCGTCGACCAGATCATCTTCGTTATGCAGGCGGGGCCCAACAAGCACGAGCACATCTGCGAGTCGATCGAGCTGTTCGCGGAACAGGTCATGCCCGAGTTCGCCGAGCGGGCCCAGGGCTGCGAGCAGGAGAAGCTCGAGAGGTTGGCGCCCGCGATGGAGGCGGCGCTGGCCCGGCGGGACCCGCCCCGGGAGGCACCGCCCGGTTACACGATCGACGAGCCCGCGGAGCTGGCCCGCGCGGAGCGAGCGCGGCGGCCGCAGCCCGGGCTGCGCCGGCGTGCCTCCGAGCTGGCCCGGGAGGCTCGCCGGACGCTCGAGAAACAGGGGCAGGAAGCCCTGGCCCGGTTCGTACGGGGCGCGAGCGACGAGCAGCTCGAGCGGCGCTTCGGCAACCAGGTGGCCCAGCGGGCGATCTTCATCGGCCTGGCCCGCCAGTTCGACCCCAAGTTCGCCTTCGGCTTCGAGGGCGACATCCTCTACGAGCTCGACCACCACGGGAACCGCAGGCCGCCAGCCCGCTGGACCATCCACGTGGAGGACTCAAGTGCGCGGGCGATCCCCGGCGCGGGCGACGACCCTGCGGTCAGCCTTAGGCTCTCGATCCCGGACTTCGTCCGCCTGATCGCCGACGAGGTCGACCCCCAGGAGCTCTTCTTCGACGGCCGCTTCCAGGTGGAGGGTGACTTCCAGGTGATCACCCGCCTGCCGGAGATGTTCGGGCAGCCGCCCCGGTTCTAGAACGGCCTTTCGCCGGGCCAGGAGCGCGCGGAGCGACGTCGTACGCCTGGGCGTCGCGGGCGGGGCTACGGTGGCACTTAGCACCCCTCCTGGGTGGTCTGGATGCCTCTGTACGCAGAGCTCCGTTCGTGCGACCTGGGTGGGTCACCCAGCCGCCTTTCGCTCGCGCATGATCCCGCGCAAGAAGCGACACCCGGCAGCGCGCTAGGCGTAGCCCAGGCCCACGGCCGCGTAGTAGCCGGCCACGATCGTGAACAGCACCGCGTCGAGGCGGTCCAGCACGCCGCCGTGGGCGCCGAAGAAGCGGCCGGTGTCCTTGACCCCGAGGTCGCGCTTGATCAAGGACTCGAAGAGGTCCCCGACCGGCGCGGCGAGCGCCACGAAGGCGCCGATGATGATCGCGTCCCTACCCGACAACCAGTCCTGGTACAGGCCTGCGAACCAGAACGCCAGGGTGCCTCCGATGAAGCCTGTCACGGCGCCCTCCAGCGTCTTGTTCGGCGAGATCCGCGGCGCGAGCGGCGTGCGGCCCCAGCCGCGGCCGCCGAAGTAGGCCGCTGTGTCGCCGAGGAAGGTGCCGATCAGGACGTCCACGATCAGGCCGTCGCCGTGCGGAAGGTCCCTGAGCAGCACGGCATGGACGAGCGGCAGCCCCACCCAGAGCACGGAGAAGAAGGTCACCGCGAGCGCCCAGGAGACGTTCTCACGGCGGGGTCGCAGAAGGGCGAGGAAGAAGGCCACGGGGAATGACGCCACCAGCGCGACGAGCACATCCTTTGGCTGTCCGTAGTGGGCCGCCATCACCATGCCGGCCAACGCGAGCATGCCCGCGAGCATGGGCGGGCGCACTCGGGCGAACATGACCGACAGCTCGCCCAGCGCCACCACGCCGAGCGCGAGGACCCCGAGCGCGAACACGAGCCCGCCCTCGACGATGATGAAGATCGCGAAGGCGATCGCCGGGATCGCGGCGAGCACGCGCCCCCCGAGATCGGAGCGCTGGCGGCGCTCTCGCGGCGCGGCCATGGCGTCAGCGCGCTCCGAAGCGGCGCCGGCGCGCGGCGAACTCCTCGAGCGACTGCAGGAACGCCTCGCGCGAGAAGTCCGGCCACAGCTCATCCCGGAACACGAACTCCGAGTAGGCGACCTGCCATAGCAGGTAGTTGGAGATGCGACGCTCGCCGCTCGTTCGGATCAGCAGGTCGGGGTCGTGCATATCGGGTGCGTACAGGTGCCTGCGGAAGTCATCCTCGGTGCCCCCCGCAAACGTTCGCGCAGCGTCGACGATCTCCGCCCGTCCCCCGTAGTTGAACGCCACGAACAGCGTGATGCGGTCGTTGTCCCCGGTCACGCGCTCTGCCCAGTCCATCCGCTCCTGGAGCTCCGGGGCGATTCGCTCGCGACGCCCGATGAAGCGCATCCGCACGCCCTCCTCGGCGAGCTCGGGGGTCTCCCGGTCGATCCGCTCCGCGAACATCGCCATCAGCCCGTCCACCTCCGCCTTCGGCCGCGTCCAGTTCTCGGTGGAGAACGAGTAGACCGTCAGCTCGGAGATGCCGAACTCCACGGCGTCGCGCAGCCGCGCCTTGACGATGTCGGCTCCGGCCCGGTGGCCCTCGATCACCGGGAGCTTCCGCTCTCTGGCCCAGCGGCCGTTGCCGTCCGTGATGATCGCGACGTAGCGAGCCGCGGCGGAGGCCGTCACACCTCGAGTATTTCTTCCTCTTTGCCGGCCAGCAGCTTGTCGATCTCGCCGACGCGCGTGTCCGTGAGCTTCTGGAGCTCGGTCTCGGCGCGGTGCTCGTCGTCGGAGCCAACCTCGCCCTCGCTCTTGAGCTCACGCAGGTCGTGCATGACGTCGCGGCGGATGTTGCGGACACCCACGCGGCCCTGCTCGGCGATCCCGTGCACCACCTTGACGAGCTCCTTGCGGCGCTCCTCGGTCAGCTCGGGAATCGTCAGGCGGATCACGTTGCCGTCGTTCGAGGGCGTCAACCCGACGTCCGACTCCATGATGGCCTTCTCGATCGTCTTGATCGAGTTCTTGTCGTAGGGGGTGACCGTCAGCAGGCGCGCCTCGGTCGCCGACACCTGGGCGAGCTGCTTCAGCGGCGTCTGGGCCCCGTAGTAGTCGACCTGGATTCGATCGAGCAGGTGAGGCGAGGCGCGGCCTGTGCGCACGGTCGCGAGCTCGTTTCGTGTGGCCTCGACGGACTTCGCCATCCGGGTGGCGGCCTCGTCGAGAAAGTCCTTAATCACATCGTTCATCGCGGGTAGCGTGAGTATTCAAGGTCGCCGTTCCTCACGTGCTCACTACCGTCCCGACCCGCTCGCCGGACACTATCCGGTCGATGTTGCGCTCGTCGTCCATGTTGAAGACGTAGATCGGCAGGCCGTTGTCCATGCAGAGAGACAGAGCCGTGGAGTCCATGACCGCCAGCCGCCGCTCGATCGCCTCGCGGTGGGTGATGGCCTCGATGAACTCGGCGTCGGGGTGCTCGCGTGGGTCGGCGCTGTAGACCCCCTCCACGTGGTTCTTGGCCATCAGGATCGCCTCCGCGTGGATCTCGAGCGCCCGCAGAGCCGCGGCGGTGTCGGTGGTGAAGAACGAGTTTCCAGTGCCGGCGGCGAAGATGACGACCCGCCCCTTCTCCAGATGGCGGATCGCGCGCCGGCGGATGTAGGGCTCCGCGACTTCGGAGATGGTGATCGCGGACTGCACGCGAGTGTCCGCGCCCAGCTTCTCGAGCGCGTCCTGCAGGGCAAGAGCGTTGAGCACGGTGGCGAGCATGCCCATGTAGTCGCCCATGGCCCTGTCCATGCCCGCCGCGGCGCCCTTCAGGCCGCGGTATATGTTGCCGCCGCCCACCACGATCGCCACCTCCACGCCGCGCTCCACCACGGTCTGGACGGCCTTGGCGATGGCCGCGATGCGGCCTGGGTTCGCCCCGTACTCGAGGTCGCCCATGAGCGCCTCGCCCGACAGCTTGAGTAGGACGCGGCGGAATGCCGGTTGTCCATCCTGCGACGGCGTCCTACTCCTCCCCGACCTGGAAGCGCACGAAGCGCCGGATGACGACGTTCTCGCCCGTCGCGGCTGCGACCTCGGCCCGGAGCTCCTCGATGGTCTTGGTCTCGTGCTTCTCCTCGTTCACGTGCTTCTGGTTGAGCAGCACGACCTCCTCGAGCCACTTGCGCATTCGGCCCTCGGCGATCCTCTCCTGCACGTCCTCGGGCTTGCCGTCGGCGGCAGCCTGCTCCCGGAAGATCCGCATCTCGCGCTCGCGGTCCTCGTCCGGGATGTCCTCCTCGGACACGTACAACGGGGCGGCGGCGGCCACGTGCAGGGCCACCTCGCGCGCGAACGCCTGGAACTTGCCGCTGCGAGCCACGAAATCGGTTTCGGAGTTGACCTCCACGAGCACGCCGATCTGATCCCCGGCGTGCACGTAGCTCGCAATGACGCCCTCCCCGGCCGCCCTGCCCCCGCGCTTCGCGGCCTGCGCGTGGCCCTTGATGCGGAGGATCTCCTGGGCCTTCTCGAGGTCCCCCTCGGCCTCGTCGAGGGCCTCCCGAATGTCCATGATCCCTGAGCCCGTACGTCTTCGAAGCGTCTTGACGTCCTCGGTCGATGCCATCAGGTCTCCTCGTCGGGGTCGAAGGTGCGGCGCTCGCGCGGCGCCGCCGCGGCCGGTGCCGGAGTAGCCGGCTCGTCCGGTGAGAAGCCGGCTTCCTCGGCCTCGCGCCTGGCGCGCTCCTCGGCCTCGCGGCGCTCCTGCTCCTCGGCCTCACGCCTGGCGCGCTCCTCGGCCTCGCGGCGCTCCTGCTCCTCGCGCTCGAGCCGCGCCCGCTCCTCCTCCCGCCGGAAGCGAGCCGCCTTCTCGGCCACCTCCCCCGCGATCGCCTCGATGATCAGCTTGCAGGAGCGGATGGCGTCGTCGTTCCCAGGAATCACGAAGTCGACCGGGTCCGGGTCGCAGTTGGTGTCGACGAGGCCGATGATCGGGATCTTCAGCCGTGCGGCTTCCCGCAGGGCGATCTCCTCGGTCTTGAGGTCCACCACGAACACGGCGTCCGGCACGCGCTGCATGTCGCGCACGCCTCCGAGGTTGACCTCAAGCTTGTCGCGCTCGCTTTCGGCCGCTATTCGCTCCCGCGTCGGCAGCAGCTCGAGCGTGCCGCTCTCGGTCCAGTCGCTCAGCTCGTGGAGCCGCTTGATTCGCTTGGAGATGGTCTGGAAGTTCGTCAGCAAGCCCCCCAGCCAGCGCTGGTGCACGTACGGCATGGCGGAGCTCTTGGCGGCCTCCTCGATCGTGTCGCGCGCTTGCTTCTTCGTCCCCACGAACAGGACGGTGCCGCCGCGTCCGGCCAGCTCGCCCGCGAACTGCTGGGCCTCGCGAAGCAGCCGCTCGGTCTGCTGCAGGTCGATGATGTGGATGCCGGCCCGCTCGCCGAAGATGTAGCGCCGCATCTTCGGGTTCCAGCGGCGGGTCTGGTGGCCGAAGTGGACGCCGGCCTCCAGCAGCTCCTTGAGTGTGACCTCGTGTGCCACGGTGTGCTTCCCTTCTGTCGTTCGGTCGTCCCGGCCACCGCCGCGCGGACCCGGTAGTCGCCCCGTTCGGGCGATCGTGCCGGGCAGGGCCGCGCCGGCTGTGGGCGGGGTCGCTCGCGTTTCCGGGGCGCAAGGATAGGGACCGCAAGTTTTTCCCGCCGTGTGCGTTCCAAGCGAGTGGGGCCGGTCCTCCCTTCCCCTACCTCCGGTGGTCCCAAAACGACGAACGAGGCGGCTCGGAAGCCGCCTCGCTCTATGTCTCAGTCCCCGTCTGGCCCTCCGGAGACTGGCTCCCGCTTCTCCACATCGAGCGCACGACGCAGGTCCGCGGGTGGTTTGGACTCGCAGTGCACCCATTCCCCGCTGAAAGGGTGCCTAAACATCACCCCCGCACTGTGCAGGAATTGGCGTTCCAGCCCGAGCCGCCTGCCGCACTCCCGGCCGCCATAGGCGCGGTCGCCGCAGATCGGATGGCCGATGGCGGCGAGATGGGCGCGGATCTGGTGGGTGCGGCCCGTCTCGAGCCGTACCCGCAGCAACGCCGTCTGTGGCAGGCGCTCCACCACGCTGAAGTGCGTGACGGCCCCCCGCGGCCGGTCGGTGCGCGTTGACACCACGGTCCGCCTCGCGCGGTCCCGGCCGAGCGGGGCGTCGATGGTTCCGCTCTCGGCATCGGGGTGACCGTCCACGAGAGCCAGGTATTCGCGCCGGACGTCGCGGGCCCGGATCATCTTCCGCAACGCCGTGTGGGCTTCCTCGGAGCGCGCCACGATCAGGAGGCCCGAGGTGTCGCGATCCAGGCGGTGCACGATGCCGGGGCGTTCGAGATCGGGGCCTCCGGCGGCGCCGCGGGCGGCGAGCGACTCCGCCAGCGTGGAACCCCGATGTCCACGGGCGGGATGCGTCACTACGCCCGCGGGCTTGTCCACCACCATCAGGTGCTCGTCCTCGTAGACGACCTCGAAGGAGGCGGGCGGCTCGCCAACAGACTCTTCTTCGAGCTCGGCCGCCACGAGCTCCCCCGCTGACAGCCGCCAGCTCTTGGGCTGCAGGCGGCCGTCGACCGTCACCGCGCCGGCGTCGATCAGCCGCTGGGCGCGAGCGCGCGATCCCACCTCCGGCCGCGTCGCAAGCACCGCGTCCAGGCGTGCGCCGTCGTGCTCCTCGGACGCCCTGAGCTCGATCGTCACCAGCGGCCGCAGAGGGTGCGCCTGCTGCTGTGCTTGAGGGCGTTTCGCGCTTCCTGTGGGTCGAGCAGCTTCTCGTAGGGAGGAGCGCACGCCGCCTTGGCGGTCGCCAGCCCGGGGGCGTACTTGGCGATCGCCGCGTCCGCGAGCAGGTAGCCGTGGTTGACGAGGACCTCCTGCTCGCCCTCGCGAAAGGCGTCGAGGTCGGTGCGGACCTTGGCGATCAGGTGGGCCGTGAGCTGCTTGTCGTAGATCTTGCGCTTCGGGTCATAGCTGGACGGCGAGGAGCCGATCCCCCAGTAGGTGCCCTCGAGCTCCTTGTCGAGGTAGCCCGCGATCAGCCAGCGCTTGCGGACCGCCTCTGCCTGATCCTCCACGACGCTGATGTAGCGGCCGAAGCGGCTGAGTAGCCCGCGATCGGGGCGCGGATCGAAGGTGCCGCCGCCATCGGAGACCAGGAGGAGCTTGTGACTCTTCCACACGGGCTCGAGCCCCATGTTGTCGTATACCCCTCCGTCGGAGAGGCCGAGGCCGCGGATCAGCTCGTCGCGATCGGGCTGGTTGTACTTGCCCCAGCTGAGCCTGCCCGGATCGATCCCCGGCCTCAACGGCTGGAAGACCGGCGGGAAGGCCGACGAGGCCGCAACGGCGCGCGCGACGGTCCAGCCCGAATCCGTGCAGTAGCCGGTCTCGTAGTCGCCGACGAATCCCCGTTCGGACTGCCAGTTGACGCCGAAGGCCAGGTCGGTGGCGCAGAATACGAGTCGGGGCAACGGCGGGCCGAGCTCGTTGAGCCGGCCCTGGACGCACTTGCTGTAGCGGCTCTCGAGCAGCTCCGTGTCCTTCTCCAGCGGCGGCAGGCGCCAGAGCGACTTCAGCACGGCCGGGGTCCGGATGTTATGTCGCGCGAGCTTCCGGACCGGATCGATGACCCGCTGCTGCCAGTGCGGGATAACGCCGTGCTCCGGCCAATCGGGCACGAGCGTCAGGAAGCCCGACATGAGGCTTCCGCCCGAGACGGAGGTGATCGTGTCCATGCGCGCGAGGACGCCGAGCTCGTTGAGGCGGGTCAGCGAGCCCAGGTGGAAGAGCATGGCGCGGTATCCGCCGCCCGAGAGGCAGAGCGCGTACCCGCGGCGCTCGCGCTTCGCCTTGGGGCGGTAGAGCCACTCGGCTCTCTCCCGCCCGGCCCCGTCCTTGGCCTCGTGGAGCTCGGCCAGCTTCTTCGGGTCGGGATGCGTGTCTACGCGCTTGGGCTGAGAGGCTGCTTCGTTCACGCCGGGGGCCGCTCGCGGAAGCTACCCTGTCTCGGCTCTATCGTCACCGCGACGGCCCTCGAGGACGTAGAGCAGCGCGAGCACACCGATCACGATCGCCGCGTCCGCAAGGTTGAAGGCCGGCCAGGCGACCGGGTCTATGAAGTCGATGACCGCGCCTTCGCGTGCCCTGTCCGCGAGGTTGCCAAGCGCGCCCCCGACCAGCAGGCCCACCGGCAGCCAGAGCCACGCCCGGTCGGCGTGGAGGGCGAAGTAGCCGATCACGAGGGCCAGGGCCAATCCGATCAGGACGGCCACCAGCAGGCCGCCACCCTGGAGGGCCCCGAACGCAACGCCGGTGTTGCGGGTGTTCGTGAGGTCGAGGCCGAAGAACACGTTCACCTGCTCGCCGCGCTCGAGGGAGCTCACGACCGCCTGCTTGCTGGCCTGGTCGACCGCGACCACGACGCCCGCCGTCGCGACGGCACGCGCCACGCCCGCAAGCCGTGGGTCCATCAAGGCTCAGCTTTGAATCGCGCTGACGACGAGCGAGCGGACGATGATCAGCACGAATATCGCCACGATCGGGCTCAGGTCCAGCGCCCCCGGGCCCAATCGCACGGGCGGCATGAAACGGCGAAAGAGGTTGAGATAGGGGTCCGTGACGTCCCGTACGAAGTTGAGCGCCATGTCGAGGTAGCGGTTGTACGGCATGCGGGGCAACCAGCTCATGATGACCCTGATGAAGATCAGGACCAGGTAGAGGAGCACCAGAGTGTTGATGTAGTTGGCGACATCGTCCCGCGTGACCGCAAGCACCAGCGTCACTTCGTCGCCTCCACGACGGTGTCCACGGCCAGGCGGAGCACGGCCCGCATGGCCCCCTCCTCGAGCTTCATCAGCCCGCGCTCGGTGACGCCGCCCGGCGTGGCCACCTTCTCGCGGAGCGCCTCCGTGTCGAGACCATGTGCCTTCAAGTACTCCGCGGTCCCGGCCATGGTTTCGGTGATCATGCGTGCCGCGTCCTCACGGGCCAGCCCGTGGTGCACGCCCGCGTCGACGAGCGATTCCGCAACCAGCCCCATGAAAGCCGGTCCGCAGCTCATTAGCGCCATCGCGGGCTCGAGCAACGCCTCGTCAGCGAGCGGCATCACCAGGCCGGCACGCGAGAACAGGTCCAGGATCTCTCGCTCGGGGCCCTCCGCCGCCCGAGAGCCGGGCGTGTAGCACAGCACCCCGCGTCCTACCTCGGCCGGGATGTTCGGGATGAACCGGTAGACGGGCACGCCCGGATAGCGCTCCTCCACCTCGGCCGTGGTGGTCGCCGCCAGGATGGTCACGACCACCTTCGCACTGCCGCCCACCTGCTCCGCGACCTGGTCGAGCTGGGCGGGCTTGTGACAGAGGACGAGCACGTCGGAGCGCTCGGCCACCTCGGCATTGGACGCCACGGCCTCACCGCCGCTGTCCTGCGCCAGCGCAGCGGCCTTCTCGTGCGCCACATCGGAAACGATGACCGGCACGCCGAGCCCCCGCGCAAGCGCTGAGCCCATGTTGCCGGCGCCGATGAACCCGATTCGCATCGGAGCGGAAGCCTAATTCAGGGCTGGCAGCTGGCAGTGCGCCGGCGTCGCCGGCTGCAGCTGGCAGAGACGCTGGCTGAAGCTCTGCCGGCTGCCAGCCGTCAGCTGTCAGCTCTGGTTGAAGAAGCCCTTCTCTATCAGCCTCGCGCGCTCTTCCGCCGACACCTCGACGTTGCGCGGGGTGAGCAGGAACACCTTGTCGGCGATGCGCTGCATGCCGCCGTCGAGCGCATAAGTGAGGCCCGAGGAGAAGTCGATCAGCCGCTTCGACAGGTCGGTGTCGGCGCCCTGGAGGTTGAGGATCACCGGGATGGAGTCCTTGAACTGATCGGCTACCTGCTGCGCGTCGTTGAAGTTCTTCGGCACCACCAGGTGGACCTGCAGCTCGCGGGAGGCACGACCGTTCCCGGCCACCGGGCGCAAGACCCCTGTGTCGCGGCCCGATCCGCGCGGCTCATCGGCGAAGATGTCGTCGAACTCGTCCCGGCGCTTGCGCTGAAGCCGTCGCACGTTCGGCCGCTCGCGGTAGCGATCCTCGATCTCCGCCTCGGGCTCCGGCTCGGGCACGGGTTCGTAATGGGGATCCTCCTCCTCGGCCAGGCCGAAATAGACCAACGCACGGTGCCATGTATCGCGAAGCGCCATTGATCCCCGTCTTTCGCCTACGACGTCGAAAACCCTCTTGTTCACACATTATTGAGCAGCGAGCGTGAGCGCGACCCCCAGACCCAGCCAGATCGAGCCCCGCGGCGCGGACGGCGTGGCGCTGAGCGGCGAGACCGCGGGCGAGGGTCCTCCGCTCGTGCTCCTGCACGGCCTCGCCGCGACGCGCCGCAACGTGGTGCAGGGCTCGCGGCATCTGGTGAAGCGCGGCTACCGCCTGGTCGCCTACGACGCCCGCGGCCATGGCTCGTCCTCCCCTGCCCCGGACCCCTCGCAGTACGAGTACGCGGACCTGATCGCCGACCTGGAGCGGGTCTTGGGGCAACTAGAGCTCGAGCGCGTCGTGCTGGTGGGGAGCTCGATGGGCGCCGCCTCCGCGATTGCCTTCGCCCTGGCCCACCCCGAGCGGGTGCCCGCGCTGGTCCAGATCACCCCTGCCTACACGGGCGACCGCACGACCCGGGTCCCGCCCGAGGTGTGGGCCCGGCTGGCAAGCGCGCTCGAGGAGGGCGTGGACAGCTTCGTCGACGCCTCGGTCCCCGACGACATGCCGAAGCGGTGGCGCGAAGTGGCACGCGAGGCGACGCGCCAGCGGATGGAGCGGCATGAGCACCCGGGGGCGGTGGCGGACGCCTTGCGCGTGGTGCCGTTCTCCGAGGCCTTCGACGGCCTCGAGCCGCTGCGATCGCTGGAGATCCCGACATTGGTCGTCGGGAGCCGCGACGGGCCCGACAGCCTCCATCCCCTGGAGGTGGCGCGCCAGTACGCAGAGCGGCTGCCCCGGGCGGAGCTCCTGGTCGAGGACGAGGACGAGACCCCGATCGCCTGGCGCGGAGCGCGCCTCTCGCACGCGATCGCCGATTTCCTGGAGCGCTCGGGGGTGCCGCCTCAGCCGGTGTAGAGCACCTCGCCCAGGCGTACGATCGTCGCGCCCTCCTGCACGGCGACCTCGAAGTCCTGGGTCGTCCCCATCGAAAGGCGCTCCAGGCCGTGCTCGGAGGCAAGCTCCGCGAGGCGCGCGAACCAGCGACGGTTGTCCTCCGGGCGCTCCACGAGCGGGGGCATCGTCATCAGGCCGCCGACGCGCGCGGGGCAGCGTGCGATGAACCCGGCGAGCTCGCCCGGCGGGATGCCGGCCTTGCCCTCCTCCTCGGCGACGTTGACCTGGACCAGCAGCTCCTCCACGGGATGGTCGTGGAGCCGCCGCAGCACCGAATCCGACGCCACGGAGTGGATCAGGCGGACGTTCGGCGCGACGTCCCTCAGCTTGCGGCTCTGGAGCGCCCCGATGAAGTCCCAGGTGAACAGGTCGCGGTGACGCTCCTGCTTTGCGAGCAGGTCCTGCGCGCGGTTCTCGCCCACCAGTGCGACCCCTCCCTCGGCCAGCGCCGGGAGCTCCTCGGCGGGCACGTACTTGATCGCCGCGCAGACCTCCACGTCGCCGGGATCCCTCCCCGCTGCCGCGATCCGCTGGCGAACGGACTCGAGGTTCTGGCGGACAGCGGCCGCGTCGAGGCCTGTAAAGAGCTCAGGCACGCAGCACCAGCCCCGACTGACGACCGGTGACGCCGCCGTCCCGGCGATGAGAGAAGTAGAGGTCCTCCCTGCAGCTCGTGCAGCGGTCGAGGTGCTCGATCGACTCGACACGGCCCTCCCGGAGCTCGTGCTGAACGACGGCCCGCAGGTCGAGCATCCGCCCGCGCACAGCCCCCTCGACTCCCTTGAATCGCTCCCGCACCTCGTCCCCCACCTCGTAGCAGCAGGCTCCGACCCCCGGCCCCACCGCCGCCGCGGGCGGGTCCTCGAAGCTCGACAGGGCCCGGCCCACGATTCCGTCCGCGAGACCGCGCCAGCCGCAGTGCAGAATGGCAACGCGGCCGCCACCCGCGAGGGCAACCGGGAAGCAGTCCGCCACCAGCACGAGAAGCCCCAGTCGCGGCCGCTCGGTGCGGTGGCCGTCCACACGGGGCAGGCCCTTCCCGGGGGAGGCGTAGGCGGGCCCCGGTCGGTCCCATTTCCTGATCTCCGTGCCGTGCACCTGCCACCCCATCGCGATCGCCTCGGGCTCCAGCCCGGCGGCGTGCGCCACCCGGCGCCTGTTGTCCGCGACCCGCCGGGGGTCGTCGTCGGTGAGGATGCCCAGGTTCAGAGACGAGTAGGGGCCCTCGCTGACGCCGCCCAGGCGGGTCGAGAAGAACGCACGGGCGCCCGGCAGCTCGATCGTGTCGAGAAGCACCTCGCTCATGCCGGGCTCCTGGCGGCCGCCAGCGCGGCCTCCAGCTCCTCCTCGCGCCCGGATAGCTCGCCGTCGAGCTTTTGGCGCAGAGCGGCGTCCAGCCCACGGCCGATCGCGGGCCCCTCGGCCACACCGGCGGCGATCAGGTCGTCCCCGTCGATCTCGAGCCGCACGTGACGGAGGCTCGTTACCCAGCGAAGCACTGGCTCACCGGGCGCACCCAGCGCTAGCGCCAGTGCCAACGACTCGAGCGGCTCGCCGGCCACGAGCTCGCGGATACTGGAAGCCCGCTGCCCCCGTTGCAGCTTCCGCGCCAGGCTCGGCGCCGACCGCGCGGCCCGGAGGACCACCTCCCGCTGGCGGGCAGAGACCCCGAGCTCGTCGAGCCAGGCCGCGAGAAGGAGTGGATCGGAATGGACCAGAGCCGCAAGGCCGGCCAGGGCGCGGTCGGCGCCGATTGTCACCGCGCCGAGCGCCGCCGAGGCGACCAGCTCCGCGTCGGCCTCCAGCATCGGATGGAGGGCCCGGTCGATGCCGAGCTCGTGCATCCGGTTCACGGCAGCCGGGGCCTCCTGCTCCGACAAGAGCCCCAAAAGGCCGTCCCGAAGGCGCTCTCCCGAGACGGTGGATAGGGCGCCGCGGGCCACCGCCTCCCGCGCCAGCCGCTCCGTATCGGCATCCATTGCGAAGCCGAGGCGCGCCTCGTAGCGGAGGGCCCTGAGCAGTCGGGTGGGGTCATCGATGAAGCTCCGCTCGTGAAGTATGCGAACCACGCCCAAGCGGAGATCCTCGAGTCCGCCGTGGGCGTCGTAGAGGTGGCCCAGGTCATCGCCGGTCAGGCCGATCGCCATCGCGTTGATCGTGAAGTCGCGGCGGCCGAGGTCCTCGGCCAGGGTGGCTGGCTCAACCCGGGGCAGGGCCCCGGGGCGCTCGTACGCCTCGCTGCGGGTTCCGGCCACGTCGAACGACAGGTCGCCGGCCTGGACGGTCGCCGTCCCGAAGCGCTCGTGCTCGCCCGCGCGCCCCGACAGCCGCTCGGCGAGCGCCCGTGCGACGGAGCGAGCACTCCCCTCGACGGCGACGTCGATGTCGACGGCGTGCGCACCCCGCAGCAGATCGCGCACCGCGCCGCCGACCAGGAAGGCCGGCGGCAACCCCACCAGGGCGGGCAGCAGCCGATCCATGCCGGGCAGGCGGCGAATCCGCTCGCGCAGGTCGTGGACCGCGACCGTCACGCCCGTAGTGTCGCGAAGGCGAACCTGGACGCGCGTGACGGACGGAAGCGTTTAGGTGAAACGCGACCGGACGACCTACAGCCGCACGGGGATGCCTGCCGAGCGCATGTGCTCCTTGGCCTCCCGGACGCTGTGGTGGCCGTAGTGGAAGATCGAGGCGCACAGCACCGCGTCGGCGCCGCCCGCCTCCACCGCCTCTACCAGGTGGTCGAGCGTCCCGGCGCCGCCGGAGGCGATCACCGGCACGTCAACGGCGTCCGCCACCGCACGCGTGAGCTCGAGCTCATAGCCGTGCTCGGTGCCGTCGCGGTCCATGCTGGTGAGCAGGATCTCGCCCGCGCCGCGCTCGACCCCCTCGCGGGCCCACTCCACGGCGTCGCGGCCCGCCGGCGTGCGACCGCCGTTGGCGTAGACGCCGTAGCTCCCCTCCGGCTCCTTGCGGGCATCGATGGCGAGCACGACGCACTGGGCGCCGAAGACCTCGGCGAGCTCGCCGAGCAGCGCGGGGCGAGCCACGGCCGCCGAGTTCACGGACACCTTGTCGGAGCCCGCGTCGAGCACCGCCTGCGCGTCCTCGGCCGACCGCACTCCACCCCCGATCGTGAAGGGGATGAAGACCTCGTCGGCGCAGCGCCGGGCGAGGGCGGCGACAGTGTCGCGCTGCTCGTGCGAGGCGGTGATGTCGAGGAACACGATCTCGTCGGCGCCCTCGTCCTGGTAGCGGGCGGCCAGCTCGACGGGATCGCCGGCGTCGCGGATGTCGACGAACTCGACGCCCTTGACCACCCGCCCCTTGTCGACGTCGAGGCAGGGGATCACGCGCCTCAGCACGGTCACCGCTTGCCCTCCAGCAGCTCACGGGCCTCCCGCACCGCGAAGCGGCCCTCGTACAGCGCCTTGCCCGCGATCACGCCCGCGAGGTTCACGAGCCGCAGCTCCTTCAGCCCCCGCAGGTCCTCGAGGGACGAGATCCCGCCCGAGTAGAGGAAGCGGCCGCGAACCGTCTCGGAGACTTGGCCGACCTCGTCCAGATCGGGACCCTCGAGCGTCCCGTCGCGATCTACGTTCGTGTAGACGAAGCGCGTCACCCCGATGCGCTGCATGCGGCGGATCACCTCCTCGGGGAGCATCTGGGTCTCCTTGGTCCACCCGGCCACCGACACGTGCCCTCCTCGGACGTCCACCGACAAGAGCACGCGCGGGCTCCATGTCTCGAGAGCCTGCTCCAGGAAACCGGGCTCCGTGTAGGCAGCGGTCCCGAGCACGACGCGCTCGGCTCCCGCCGCCAGGGCCCGCCGCACCGACCCGAGCGAGCGAAGGCCGCCGCCGTACTGCACCGGAACGTCGAGCTCGTTGGTGATCCGCTCGAGGTCGTCGAGGTTCGTGGGCTCTCCCGCGCGTGCCCCATCGAGGTCGACCACGTGCAGCCCTCGCGCTCCCTGCTCCACGAACGATCGCGCGGCTTGGACCGGATCGTCGGCGTAGACCGTCTCGTCCTCGAACCGCCCCCGACGCAGGCGGACGGCCTTGCCGCCGCGGATGTCGACCGCCGGGAGGAGGATCATTCGGCGCAGGCGCGCACGAAGTTCCCCAGCAGGCGCAGTCCGTCGGGACCCGACTTCTCCGGGTGGAACTGCACCCCGTACAGCGGCGGCCTCGCCACGGCGCTCGCGAACTCCGACCCATAGACGGCGGTGCCGACGACGTCCGCCTCGTGCGCGGGCCGCGGCGCGTACGAGTGCACGTGGTAGAACGCGCACGGCTCTGGCAGTCCCTTCCCCAGCGGGCTGTCGCGGCGCCAGGAGACCGGGTTCCAGCCGATCTGGGGGACCTTCAGGCCGTCGGCTTGGAGCTCCTCCACCCGACCCTGGAGCAGGCCGATGCCGTCGGCGCCGCCGCGCTCGGTGGAGCGCTCGAACAGGAGCTGCATGCCGAGGCATATGCCGAGCACCGGCACTCCGGCTCCCAGCCGCTCGCGCAAGAGTTCGTCGAAGCCCAGCCTCCGCACCTCCTCCATCGCCTTCGGGAATGCGCCGACGCCGGGGAGCACGATCCCATCGGCGGTCCGGATCTGCTCGTGGTCGCGCGTTACGGACACGGTGGCTCCCACGTGCTCCAGCGCCTTCTCCGCGGAGCGGAGGTTGCCCATCCCGTAGTCGAGGATCGCGATCCTCGTCATATGAGCCCCTTGGTCGATGGGATCCCGCTCTCGTCGGGATCGGGCTCGATCGCCTCGCGCAACGCCCGGGCGAATGCCTTGAACGCCGCCTCCACCATGTGGTGCGCGTTGCTGCCCTCCTCCACGCGAACGTGCACCGTCAGTTTGGCCGCGTTCGCCACGGCGCGGACGAACTCCTCGGCGAGGTCGGTGTCGAAGTCTCCAACCCGGACGTCCGGCAGCGCCGCGCGGAAGGCCGTATAGGGGCGCCCCGACACATCGATCGCGCAGCTCGCGAGCGCCTCGTCCATGGGCACCGTCGCCTGGCCGAAGCGGCGGATGGCCGCCCGGTCCCCGAGTGCGCTGTCGAGCGCCTGCCCGAACGCGAGCCCCGTGTCCTCCACCGTGTGGTGCGGCCCGGTCTCGAGGTCGCCCTCGACGCGCACGTCGAGGTCGAGCCGCCCGTGCTTGGCGACCGCGTCGAGCAGGTGGTCGAAGAAGCCGACGCCCGTCCGCCGGATGCCCTCGCCGGCGCCGTCGATGTCGAGCGTCAGCTCGACGTGCGTCTCCGCGGTCTGTCGGGAGATCTCAGCGCTTCGCTGTCGGTCGGAATCGCTCACGCGCGGCGCTCCATGGACTCGGCGTGCACGGGAAATCCCTCGGCGCGGGCCAGCGCTGCGCCGGCGGGCGCCAGGCGGGCGGCCGTCTCGCCCGGCAAGGACACCCTCGCCATGCGACGGCGGAAGGTGGCGGGCGAGAGAGCGCCCTGGAAGCGCGCGGCGCCACCCGTCGGGAGCACGTGGTTCGAGCCCGCTACGTAGTCGCCGAAGGCCGTAGCCGCGCCGGCCCCCACGAACAGGCAGCCTGCCGTGCGCACCTGACTGGCGAAGGCCTCCGCCTCCTCGCCCACGAGCTCGAGGTGCTCGGGCGCGATCTCATCCGCGAGGCGCACCCCCGTCCGTACCTCATCGACCAGCACCGCCTGGAGCTGCGCATCTGCCATGCCGGGCCGTGTGCCCGCGAGCCGCTCGACCGCGAGGACCGCGGCATCGAGGACGTCGGCATCGGCCGACAACAGCCACAGCGGAGTGTCGGGGCCGTGCTCCGCCTGCGCGAGCAGGTCGATCGCCACGAGCTCCGCGTCGGCACCGGCGGACGCTACGATCGCCAGCTCGCTGGGACCCGCGAGTCCGTCGATCCCCACCTGTCCTGCGAGCTGCCGCTTGGCCTCTTGGACGTACGCGTTACCGGGCCCCGCGATCACGTCCACCGCGGGGACGGAGCGGGTCCCGTAGGCGAGCGCCGCCACCGCCTGGGCCCCGCCCATCCTGTACACCTCGTTCACCTCGCAGAGCACGCAGGCGGCGAGTATCAGCGGATGCGCCCGGCCGCCAGGGCCGGGAGGGGCGCAAACGGCGATCTGGTCCACTCCCGCGGCGCGAGCCGTTACGGCGCACATCACCACGGTGGAGGGATAGGCGGCCCGCCCGCCCGGAGCGTAGATGCCGACCCGGCGGACCGGTAGCTCGGCGACCTCCACGCGCTGCCCCTCGGCGAGCTCCACGAGTAGCGGCTCTTGCAGCTGCGCCTCTGCCACGGCGCGCACGTTGGCGATCGCGGTTCGCAGCCCCGCGAGCACATCGGGCTCCAGGGCGCCGAGCGACGCCTCGAGCTCCCTCGGGTCGACCTGCAGCTGCTCCGGCCGCAACTCCGCCCTGTCGAAGCGCGCGGTCAGCCGCAGCACGGCGGCATCCCCCTCATCCCGAACTTGAGCGAGGATCTCGCGCACCGGCTCCTCTACCTCGAGCGGGGGACCCGGCCGATACCAGCCGTTCTCGAGCCGCTGGATCCTCATTCCGAGCGGATCCTCTCCACCAGCGCGTCCATGTCGGCCGCCTTCAGCTTGTGGGCCACCGGGTTGGCGATCAGGCGGGCCGTGCAGGCGACGATTTCCTCCACCACCTCCAGGTGATTCTCGGAGAGCGTGCGGCCGCTGGCGGTGAGGTCCACCACCCCGTCGACCAGGCCGGTGAGGGGTGCCAGCTCGACCGAGCCCTTGACTTCGACGATCTCGGCCTGCCGACCCGTCTCGGCGAAGTGGCGGGCCGCGATGCGCGGGTACTTGGTTGCCACCCGCACCCTGCCGAGGCGGCGCAGGGACTCTGCCAGCGCGTCGTCCCCCGCGCGCGTGGCGACAACCATCCGGCAGTGCCCGAATCCGAGGTCGAGCAGCTCGTACACCTCACGCTCGGATTGCTCCAGGAGGACGTCCTTGCCGGTGACGCCGATGTCGGCCGCTCCGTGCTCGACATAGGTCGGCACGTCGCTCGGCCGCATGGTCACTATGCCCGCCTCGGCGAACAAGAGCTTCCGCTCGTTGGAGCGAACTTCGGCCGTGTCGAGCCCGAGCCGGTCAAGCAGGTCGAGGGTGCCGCCGAACAGGGCGCCGCGCGGTACGGCGATCGTGAGGGGCGGGCTCATCGCCGCATCCCCTCCGGGCTGGCAGCTGGCAGCTGGCAGCTGGCAGAGGCTAGGGCCCAAGTGCCTGCCAACTGCCAACTGCCAACAGCCAGCCTCACTTCAGGCCCTCCTCGGCAGCCTGGGCCAGATGCACTCGCCGCCGCCGAGCGCGAATCCCACGGCGGGGTCGTACAGCTCGAAGACGGCCCCCGTGTAATAGCCGAGCTCCCGCACGAGCCCCAGGTCGAATATCACC
>JBKPHP010000049.1:0-5706 GCA_046729895.1 Actinomycetota bacterium | reverse complement strand
GGTGCCAGTTGTTGTCCAGTGCCCGAATGCGAGCACGCGTGCGGTCGAGCCACGCCAAGAGTCGCCGTCGCTCCCCTGCATTCAGCGGATCCCACAGCCGGTGCCTGGCGACGACGAGCGCGCGAGCGATCGCCGCCGCCTCGACCAGTGTCTGCGGCGTCCGGAGCAGGCGATACCAGGACTCCCGGCGGCCACGCCTCGTGCCCGCCGATAGCCCCCGGCGATAGAACGCCCCTAGATCCACCCGCCTGCCGGCGACGTCCAGTACCCCGGTCGCGTGGGTCGCGAGCCAGGGGGCCGCCAGCCACAGCGAGCGCGCGAACCCCTCGAACGAGTCGCTCTCCGGACCGGACGAGCTCGGGCGCGGCCCCGGAAGCCGCACCCGCGCGCCGAGCGGCGAGACGTGCGCGATTACTGGCGCTAGGAGCCGCGCGAGCTCCTGCTCCCATTCACCCCGCGTCATCACGTTTCGCCCCACCGTATCCGAGCCGGCTGCCGCCGAGCGAGAACGAGCCCGACCGACTGGGCAGCGGAGTCATGCTGCCCGGGAATGCGAGCCGGTGCTCTTGACGGCGTGATCGAATTCGACAACGCTCTCGCTCCTCCGCAGAGCCTTCGATCACTCCTTCGATTGGTTTTCCGGCACTCGTCTTTCCCAAGTGCGTCAGGCCTCGGGCTCATGCGAGGGCGCATCCTCTCCCCACCTCAGCACCTTGCGGCGCGCTGACTAGACGTGAGCAGCTCGCCGCGGCGCATAAACCGTCTGATCGATGTCGCCTACGACGCCTGGCTCGCCGCGACGCTCACAGGTGCCCGCCTTGATCGGCTCGCGACGCGCTGTCCACAACGAAGGGTGCTGCTTCTCGCAATCTACGGAAGCGCTTGCCACCTATGGAAGGTCGTGGGCGATGCACAGTCGAGTCGGCATACCGTCGAATTCGCATTCGGCTGCCTGCAGGCCCCAGACCCGGGATTGGCCCCCTACACGTCGCATCGAACCTCTCTGGCTACAAGTTCCCAAACATGAATGCCGTGCTCCGTGCCCTAGGCCCCAGCCGCGTGTCGAGGGCGGACTGGGTAATGATCGTCGACGACGATATCGCGATAAGGCGGGGGTTCTTCGATCGCTTTCTCGGGCTACTCGAGCACTTCGACGTCGCGATTGCTGAACCGGCGCTGACGCGGATGAGCTATCTCACTTGGCTCGTGACCCGACGGCGTCCGTTTTCGCTCGTTCGCGAGACCTGGTATGTCGAACCGCAGCTCACGGCCTTTCGGTCGGATGTCGTGGGAGAGCTGCTGCCATTTCCGAGGCCTACGACGGTTTCGGGCAGGACTACCATTGGGCCGCGCGTGCGCGCCAACGCGGATGGCGAGTTGCGATCGTCGACGCGGTTCCAATTCGCCACGAGTCTCGACGATACGGGACTCAGTACTCATGGGAGCACGCGGGCAAGCAAAAAGAGAGAGCACGGTCCCAGTATCCCCGCCTTCCGTTTGCCGACTTGAACATCACCCGTTCGACCCATCGGTCGCTTCGCCGAAGTCGGTGAGGCTCTCGCCCCGCACGAGTCCCGCATTCCGCTCCACGCGGACTCGAGGCCGTGCCGGCTGCGGGGAGGTGTTTCCCGCGCTTCAGCGGGCATAAGCGAGGTGCCCATGACGTACGAACGAGCGGAGGCCTACGGGCGGTTGATGCGGTGGTTGCGTACCCTCGGCTCGACGGGACTGCTACCGCGCGAAAAGGAGCAGATCCGGGAGGCCGCCGATGCCCTCCTTTCTGCACCGGCGATTTGAGCGATGCGCGGACACGCGAAAGTCTCGCCGATGCGATGCGCCTGATCGACCCCCTGGTCCAAGTGCGCTGGCGGCATGGGGCCGCCGAGCTCCTGGTGCGCGACCTCGAGGCCTGCGGTCCGCTCTCCGCGGTCCCCTGACCACGATCGGCCTGCTCGGCGACGTCATGCTCGGCCGTGGGGTGGCCCAGCAGCTCACGGCCGGCCGAGCGAGGCTCTGGTCCGACGATGTTCTCGAGGCCTGCGCCGCATGCGACGCCGTGGTGGTCAACGTCGAGTGCTGCATCTCCGCTCGCGGTTCCCCCACCACCCTGATTCCGAGCAAGCCGTTCTTCTTCCGATCCCCGCCGGCCGGCGTCGATGAGCTGACCGCGATCGGCACGACCGTGGCAGGACTCGCCAACAACCACGCCCTGGACTTCGGCCCCGAGGCGCTCGCCGACACGCTGCTGCATCTGCGCGATGCGGGGGTGGCCACGGCCGGAGCCGGGTTGGATGTCGAGGACGCGCGTCGTGGCGCGCTGGTGCCGGTCGGGAACCTGTCGCTCGGCGTGCTCGCTGTGTCCGACCACCCCGCCGAATTCGCAGCCGGCGATCGGTCGCCCGGAGTCGCCTACGCCGACCTGCGGCGGAGCCTTCCGCACTGGGTGCCGGCGGAGATCGAGCGGCTGCGTCAAGTGGCGGACCTCGTCTTGGCCTTTCCCCACTGGGGACCCAACATGACCATCCGCCCGGCAGGCTGGCAGCGCCGCCTGGCCGCCGCGCTGATCGACGCGGGCGCCGACGCCGTGGCCGGCCACTCCGCGCACGTCTTCCACGGGATCCAGCTGTTGCCCGAGGGCCTCGTCCTCTACGACCTGGGCGACGCGCTCGACGACTACGCGGTCGACCCCGAGCTTCGCAACGACCTCGGGATCCTGGCGCTGTGGCGGCCCCGCGGCGAGCCGCGACTCGAGCTAGTCGGGCTTGCGCTCGACTACTGCCGCACCCGCCTGGCCGAGGGCGCCGATGCCGACTGGATCGCCGCGCGCCTCGCGCGTGCGTGCGAGGAGCTCGGCACCGCGCTGCAGCGCGCCGGCGAGGCGCGGTTCGTGGTCGAGGAGTGATCGCGGCCGGCGTGCGCGAACGGCTCCACGGTCCCCGCGACGTCCTCTAGTCCAGCAGCCCGGCCGCATCCAGGGCGTCGCCTCGCTGGTAGAACCACTGAAACCGGACGATGGCGCCATCGCGGACGGTCCAGATGTGGAACTCGGGCTGCTCCGCTTCCAGTCCGCTTCCCCGGCCGTGAGCGCGAAAGGTGACCGTCACGAACACGCTGTCGCCGGTGTCGACGAAGTCCTCCGCGACGTGCGTCGGTCGCTCCCACGCCGACTCTGTTGCCGCGAACGCGGCCCTGACGCCGTCGTGCCCATGACGCGGGCCCGGCTCGATTGCATCGCTCGGACTGATCCACTCGATGGTCGGGTCCAGCAACGCCAGCAGGGCGTCGAGGTCCCCGTCGAACACTTCGTACGCCCGACGCACCACCTCGACGTTCTGCTGCGACATCCGTTGCTCAGTATCGCTGCTCCCACCGCTTCAACCAAACGCGATTGCGTCAGAGACAAGGGTCGGCGGGAGGCCGAACGGAGCTAGGGTCGCTCCAGCCGCTTCCGGTCACGTGGCCGGCCGAGCCCGGCCCGCTCCGCGACCGCGAGCAGCCCAACGGCGGAGAGCACCGCGACGATGAAGCCGATGAAGTTCAGCTCCCAGATGCTGCCGGTCCCGAGCGCGTTGGCGATGGTTCCGCCGATCACGGAGCCGGCGACCCCAAGCAGCAGGGTCCACAGCAATCCGATCTTCTGCTTCCCCGGCAGCAACAGGCGCGCCAGGGCTCCGATGATGAGGCCCGCGACGATGAATCCGATCATGCGCTCGCGATGTTAGCCGTCGGTCATCCGCCGCGGCTTCCGCCGGGAGACCTCTCTGGGTGTGACGGCTGAGCTTGGCGCTCGCCGTTGGCAGAGCCTGGATCGAACGCGATACTGGGCGATGTCGCGGGAGGGCGTCGACGTCAACTAGGAAGGGGCCACCCTATGTACGCTCGGGTCGCAAGATGGGAAGGTGCGGAGGGCGACGCAATGCGCCGCACCGTGGAGCAGATCAACTCCGACGCCACGTCGGGGCCACCCGAGGGTGTGCCGGCGAAGGGGTTCATGATGCTCATCGATCCGGAGAAGGGCCAGGGGCTCGCGATCTCTTTGTTCGAGACCGAGGATGACTTGCGCACGGGTGACGAGACCCTCAACTCGATGACCCCGCCCGGCGAAGGACTAGGCCATCGAGTTTCGGTCGAGATTTACGAGGTCGGCGTCGACGCGAGGGCCTGAGGCGGCCGCGCACTCCGTACAACGCCCTTCGAAGCGCGGGTCTGGGGATTGGGCGATGTCGCCGCGGAACGTCGAGCTGGTCCAGGCGTTGATCCCGACGGCGGACACGGACGTTGCGCCCCTGTTTCGGGACGAGGGCCTGTTCGAGGCGAGCAAGGAGGCCCTGGCGCCCCACCTCCACCCTGACTTCGAATCGGTGGCCGTGTGGCAGGGAGGCACGACCTATGCCGGAGTGGAGGGGTTCAGGGAGATGTGGCTCGACTGGCTACAGCCTTGGGCGACCTATTACGTGGACGTCGAGGAGGTGATCGACGCCGGCGATCGCGTCGTGGTGCTCGTCAGAGACCGCGGCCGGCGGCACGACATGGAGGCTGAGGTCGGTCTCATCTCGGGTTCGGTGTGGGAGGTTCGAGACGGCAGGATCGCGCGGGTCCATTTCTGCGGCGATCGGGGCGAAGCCCTGGCAGCGGCGGGACTCGGCGAGCGGGCTACCGGAGGAGGCCCCGAAGGGTCGTGAACATCCGCCCGGTCGGCGTTAGCGCCGAACCAGGGCTACGAGCTCGAGGCGGGCCTCCTCCGGGTCGTCCGGTAGCCGCTCGAACGCCGAGACGGCCTGATGAATCATTGCGAGCGTCACGCCTGGGTGCTCCAGAGCAAAGCGCCCGATCCACCGAGCCACGGCCCGCTCGTAGGTTGCCGCGTCGGCGCGCCGCATGACGAAACAGACTCTCAGGGCGTCATCGAGCGAGACGCGCGGTAACTCGGCGGCGGCCGCACGGATCAACGTCAGGTTGCCGGTGTCGAGAGCGCTCCGAAACCTCGCGTAAGACCCTCCCTTGGTCGACACGAACCTATGTTCGCACGATGTGCGGAACCACCCGCAGCGGGCCCTCGCTGGCCGTCATCGCGCCCGCCGAGAGTCGAGTGGGGTTCCGGGAGCCTCCACAAGGTGACCTTGCACGATCGCGGTGCCGCGCGCAGACTCGGGAGATCAGGCAACGCCGTCCGGCCCTCCGCAGGCGTGAATCTCTCGACTCGTGACCGCTCACAGGAAAGCTCTACGGTTCGCATCCGGGCGGGCTCCGCGGTCCGCATCTGGCGTGCCGCGCTGCTGATGGCCCGCGTGCGTCACTCGGCGCTCGGAGGCGCGCTGGCCTGCCTCCTGGCGGGTCCGCTGCCGGGGACGGCCGCAGCCGGAACCGCTGATGTCCGCTTCGACCAGGTGGTCTCGCGCAGCGGCGAGCCCGTGAGCGTGGTGAGGGTCGTCTACCGGCCGGCTCGGGTGAGCGCAACGCCCTGTCGGTCGCCGTGCAGGGGTCGGCCGCGACGATCTCCGACCCCGCATGTGTGACTCCGGGAGCTGGCTGCTCGCTTCCCGATCCCGCCCGCCGGGAGGTCGGGCGCTGCTCGCTCGGCGCCGCGACGGCGGCGGATCTCCGGGTCTCGCTCGGCGACCGGAACGACACCGCCGACGTCAGCGGAGAGCTGCCGTCCGACAACTCGGCCTACGTCGGGGGCGATGTGGTGATCGCGGGCGGCCG
>JBKPHP010000048.1:0-14480 GCA_046729895.1 Actinomycetota bacterium | reverse complement strand
GCCCGGGCAGGTCGAAGACGAGCGGCGCGCTGATCGCCCGCCACTCACGGCTGTTCGTGTGCTGCCAGCTCCACCAGCTCACGCCGGAGGCGGCGCGGGCGGTGCTGAGCTTGCGGAAGCGCTTGATCTGACGCGACGGCGGGTCCTGATACAGCTGGCCCAGCGGCAGGATCGGACGGCCGTAGACGGAGTTGTAACGGTAGGTCACGGCCAGGGCGCGGTCGACGCTCGTGCCGATCGCCTTCCAGTACACCTGGGGAACGTTGAGCTGGGCGCCGCCCGGCCCGAGGAAGACCGAGTAGGGGTAGCCGGGGTGGTAGTGCACGTACGGGAAGCCCGCCAGCGCGAGCGGATAGTTGGGGCCGAGGCGCGAGCGCACGCGGCGCAGGTAGGCCTGCGCCTGCCAGTAACGGCCCTCATAGTCGCCCTCGGCGTCGATCAGCAGGCAGTCGGCGCCGGCGCGGGCCAGCCGTATCCCGACGTTCGCCTCGCTGCGGGGATACGTGCCGTAGACGAACTGGTACGCGCAGACGTGCAGGCCGGCCGCCTTCAGACTGCCGACGAGCGGCGAGTTGAACTGCCGCCAGCGCCGGCGGCCGTCAGAGCCCTTGATGATCACCGTCTCGATCCCGTAGCGGCGGGCCTTGTCGGCGATGGCGCTCGGGTTGCCCCCGCTTGCCCTTCCGAGCTGCCAGATCCACATGGCATCGCCGTCAAGGACGGTGGGAGCCCTGGCGGCAGCGGCCGGCGCAGGCGCCGCGGCAGCCGTCGCCAGGGCGGCGGCCGCCAGCAGCACCGAGATGGCTCCCCAGGACCTGCGGAGCCTGAGCGGTTCCCCCGAACAGCGGATAGGCAGGTATCACGCTAAGGGTCGGCTAGTTGCGGTGCAAGAGGCTAAATTCGCGAGGGAGCCCCGGACCGGCCGGGAGGTCCCCGATCGGGCGACGCCAGGGGTCCCCGAGCCGGCCCAGGGGCCCCCGCATCGGGCTACTCGGCCAGGAATTCCCGGATCGCCGCGTGGGTCTCTCGGGGGCGCTCGAGCTGCGGGACGTGACCGCAGTCGAGCTCGACGTGGCGGGCGGCTGGCAGCACCCGCTCGACATGCTTCATGAAGGAGATCGGCACGAGGACGTCCTGGCGCCCCCATACGAACATCGCCTTGGGCGAGAGCGCGGCGAGGCGTGTCCAGAATCCGTCCTCGCCGTGCGGCTCGTCGAGGTAGACGTTGCGGGCGGCGGCGTAGAAGGCCGCGCGCCCGCGCGGGGTCAGGTAGGAGCGGAGGAACTCGTCGACGCCCGCGGCGGCCCAGCCGTCCTGGGCGCCGGGGATGAGGCGGCGAACCACCGCGTCCACCACCGGCCGCGGGGCGAGCTGGATCAGCCCGAGCTCGGGGCGCAGCGCTCGCACCACGGGCGCCCAGCGGCGGTCGCGCAGCCAGGCGAGCGCAGGGCTCAGCAGCACTATCCGCTTCGTGCGCTCCGGTGCGGTGAGGCCCAGCTCGATCGCCACCCGCCCGCCCATGCTGTTCCCGACGAGGTGTGCCTGCTCGAACCCGAGCTCGTCGAGCAGCCCCGTGAGCGCACCGGCGAACCAGGCCGCGTCGTACGGCGCCGCGATCGGCTTCTCGGACTCGCCGGAGCCAGGGAGATCGACCGCGATCACCCGATGAGAGTCGGCCAGGGCGGCGATGGTGGGGAGGAACGAGGCCTTCGTGCCGCCAAGGCCGTGAATCGCGAGCAGCGGCTCGCCGCTGCCCGCCTGCATGGTGGACAGTCGGCCCACCGGGGTCCTGACCGACTCGAAGCGGAGCCGGCCTGGTTCGGTGATCCCGCTCGTGGCCGCGAGGAGGCCGACCCCCAGGTGGAGATTCGAGCGCACCCTGAGGCGCCCGCGCCGGAAGGCCTCCATGCCGCCGCGCAGGTCACTGGCGACGCGTTCCCAGGTGGCCGTATCGGCGCTGAGCAGCGCATCGGGCGCCGCGTCGTCGAGCGGCGGCTCCAGCCAGGCGTGCACCCCACGGACCAGTACGTCCCAGGATTCCCCGTCGGTGACCTCAAGTCGCATCCGGGCTCGGCCACCGGGCACGTCGATCACGTGCGGATCGAAGCGATCGAGTAGCTCTCTCAGTATCGCGGGCGGGTGAGCAGCTGGAGCCGCGGTGCCTGGGCTCATCCGATCCAACTCATACCAAGCAATTCGGCTTCCAAACTACGGTTGGCCTTCCTCGGGGTCGTTCCAACTACGGTTGGCCTTTCTCGAGGTCGCTCCAGCTCCCCTTTTGCCAGGGAGGCTGGACGTCATTGTCCAGGGGCGGTAGGCGGGCTGGTCGAGCGTCTCCAGCGCCACGAGGCGCAGGCCCTCTGCCGTGCTTGTGCGCTCCCTCACCTCGATGCCGGGGAAACTGGGCTGGAATCGGGCCCGCCGGCGCTTGCGTCTCATGGGCCAGCGTGACGGAGGCACGGGCAGCGGGGGTCGAAGCTCTCCCGGGATGTGCCCGGCATGGCTTCCCCGCGAGACGCGCGTCCAGCCGCTGCTTCTGACCCATCGCCCCCGGCAGGCAAATCGCTTGCAGCCCTGCCAGTGGGAGTGCGAGCTCGCCCGCGCCCACACCGACCCGTCCGGGTCGATGCGAATCACCGCGGCCTCCCAGTCGTCCCGATGGAAGCCCGGGTAGCCGCGGGCCAGCCTGAGCGGGCTGTGGTTCCAGACCTTGTCCGAGCCGAGCACCGCCGTGTTCGAGTCGGGGTAGTAGAGCCAGTAGGCGATGTAGAGACGGCCGTGGCGGCGCAGCCGCCCCGTGAAGACCCGTGCCGGCGGGCCGGCGCGCGAGCGGTGGGTGTCGAGGTCGTGGTCGTCGGGAGCGTCGGCGCACGCGTGCTCGCGGCAGCGCCTGTAGTCCACCGGCAGCGAAGGCTCCCCGTGCTCGTACACGAGGCTCGGCGCGTACGCACGCACGAGCGCCGCGTCGCGCCGCCCATACGCGCTCGCGAGCGCGGCATCGCCGTCGTCGCAGCCTCGGCGGGCGGCGCAGACGATGCGGTGGGCGAGGAAGCCGCCGACCGAGCGCCCATCCACGGGCGCGACGAACATGGCCAGGCCGCCGAGGCCGACGGACACGAGCAGGATCACCCCGATCCACTCGATGCTCGCCTGGCCATCCTCCGATCGCACGCCGCCACGGTAGGCATCGGCGCCACACGCGCGTGTGCCGAACGTGACGGGGGAACGAAATGGCCGCGAAAGGTCCGAACGTTGTGGCGGAAGTCCAACCTATCCGCGGGGAGTCCGCCGCGCGTAGCGTCCTTGGGGGCGCGCAGATCCACCGGGCAATCGGCCCACCACGGCTCGCGGGTGGCGTAGGTTTGTACCCGCCCGGGCAATCCCGGAGCAGCGATGACGGAGAGCCGGAGCTGACGCGGGCCGCGTGACAGACTTCGACCCGAGGAGCACCCCTTGAGCGACAGGACCCGAACGCGAGACACCTCCCAACGCTCCAACGGCGCGGGCCCCGACGGCGGGGTCACCGAGCAGGCACGCGACCGGGTGGCGCGCGCGCTCAGGCCGCCCGGGCTCGACCTGGGCGCGGCGCTGCGTGGTGCCGGGAGGCTCGCGGCAGACCTGGTCGGCGCTGTGGCGGCACAGGCGCAGAGCGCGGTGCCGCGGGCCGATCTCGACGAGCGTGACCCGGACTACATCCGCGAGTCGCTGCCGGGCCTGTGGATGCTCGCAAGCCTCTACTTCCGGGCCGAGGTCCGCGGGCTCCACCACATCCCCGAGGAGGGTCCGGTGCTGCTGGTGGGCAACCACTCCGGCGGGAACCTGACCCCGGACACCGGGGTCTTCACGCTTGCCTTCAGCACCTACTTCGGTGTCGAGCGCCGCTTCTATCAGCTGGCGCACAATCTGGTCCTGACGATGCCCGGGCTGCGCTTCCTCCGCAAGTACGGGACCGTGGCGGCCGACCCCCGGAACGCCAACGAGGCACTCGACTCCGGCGCTGCCCTGCTCGTCTACCCCGGCGGGGACTACGAGGTGCACCGCCCGAGCTCGGAGAGCGCCAAGGTCGACTTCGGCGGCCGCAAGGGCTTCATCCGGCTCGCGCTCGAGAAGGACGTGCCGATTGTCCCGGTCGTCTCGATCGGCGGACAGGAGACCGCGTTGTTCCTCTCGCGCGGGGAGTGGCTGGCGAGGCTGCTCGTGCTCGACCGCATGTTCCGTCTCAAGGTGCTGCCGATCTCGCTTGCGATCCCCTGGGGGCTGAACGTCGGCGACATGCTGGGGCACTGGCCGCTGCCCGCGAAGATCACCGTTGAGGTGCTGCCCCCAATCCACATCCGCGAGGAGTTCGGGGCCAACCCCGACCTCGACGAGGTCTACGACGAGATCATCGAGCGTATGCAGCGGTGCTTGACCGCGCTGCAGGCCGAGCGCCGCCTGCCTCTCGTGGGCTGATGCGGCTCGAGCGGCAGATCGTCGTCGAGGCGCCCTGCGAGGAGGTCTGGGCGCTCGTGGGGGATCCCTCCAATTGGCCACGCCTGATGCACGGGATCACACGGTTCGAGGAGAAGAACGGCCAGGAGCCCGGCGTCCGGGCGCGCTATTCGATGCGGATGCGTGTCGGCTCCGCAGACGTCGGCGGTCTCATCGAGCTGGTCGAGTACGACGAGCCCCGCGATCTCGCCTGGACCAGCATCACCGGCATAGACCAGCGGGGTCGCTGGCGGCTGCGTGAGGCGCCTGGGGGCGGCACGGTCGTGACCCTGCGGCTGAGCTACGACGCGCCGGGCGGCGTCCTCGCCACGATCGCCGACCGCCTCTCCGCGCCGATGGTGGCGAGGAATTTGGAGAAGAGCCTGGAGAATCTGCGGCGTGAACTCGAAGGGGGCGACGGCTTGAGCGACGAGCGAATGGGACTCGTGGGCCGCATGGCCTACAACCTCGGCAGCGCGAGGATCCTGGTGGAACGCGGGGTGGTCCGCCCGATGCGGCCCGACAGGCTCCTACGGGTGCTCGCCACGCTCGCGCGCTGGGGACGGAGCCCGGCCGCCGGATACATAGCGATGGCCCAGCGCTTCCCGAACGAGCCGTCCGTGGTGGACGAGCTGGGCACGGTGACGTTCCGCGAGATGGACGTGCGCTCCAACAAGCTCGCCCACTCACTGGCGGACGCGGGGGTCAAGGAGGGCGACGGGGTGGGGATCATGTGCCGCAACCACCGCGGCTTCATCGACGCGACCGTCGCCGTCTCGAAGCTCGGCGCAGATGCGTTGTTCCTGAACACCGCTTTCGCGGGACCGCAGCTGACCGAGGTCGTGAAGCGCGAGAAACCGGTCGCGATCATCTACGACGAAGAGTTCGCGGGCCTTCTCGAGGACGCCGGCAGGCGCCGCAAGCGCTTCGTGGCGTGGCACGACCAGGAGAAGACCGACGATCCCAACCTCGACGAGCTGATCGAGGCGGGCGACGACGAGGCCGTCGTGCCCCCGGAGCGGGAGGGCCGCGCGGTCATCCTGACGAGCGGGACCACGGGGACACCCAAGGGGGCGACCCGTGGCAACCCCCAGTCGATCGACCCCGCCGTGGCGCTGCTCTCGAAGCTTCCACTCAACTCCCGGCAGGTCACGCACATTGCGGCGCCGCTTTTCCACTCCTGGGGCTTCGCCCACTTCACGCTCGGGCTGATCCTCGGCTCCACCTACGTCCTGCGGCGGAAGTTCGATCCGGAGGCCTGCCTCCGCGAAGTATCACGGCACCGCTGCGAGTCGCTCGTCGTGGTGCCGGTGATGATGCAGCGCATCCTCGACCTGCCGGAGGAGACGCGGCGCAAGTACGACGTCTCGTCGCTCAAGGTCGTGGCCGCCTCGGGCTCGGCACTGCCCGGGGACCTCGCCGCCAGGTGGATGGACGAGTTCGGCGACACGCTCTACAACCTCTACGGGTCGACCGAGGTGGCCTGGGCGACGATCGCAACCCCGGAGGACATGCGCGCCGCGCCCGGCACGGCCGGCCGGCCGCCGCGCGGAACGGTGGTGCGAACCTACGACGAGCGCGGGGCGGAGCTGCCCCCAGGCCACACCGGCCGCATCTTCGTGGGCAACGAGATGCTGTTCGAGGGCTACACGGGCGGTGGTGCGAAGGACGTGATCGACGGCCTGATGGCCACCGGCGACGTGGGCCGCATGGATGAGGACGGGCGCCTGTTCGTGGAGGGCCGCGACGACGAGATGATCGTCTCGGGCGGCGAGAACGTCTTCCCGAAGGAGGTCGAGGACCTGCTGTCCCGGCACGAGGCCGTGGCGGACGTCGCGGCGATCGGTGTCGAGGACAAGGACTTCGGCCAGCGGCTTCGCGCCTTCGTGGTCCTCGAGAAGGGCAAGAAGGCCTCCGAGGACGACCTCAAGGAGTACGTCAAGAAGAACCTCGCCCGCTACAAGGTGCCGCGCGAGATCGTCTTCCTCGACGAGCTACCCCGAAACGTCACGGGCAAGGTGCTCAAGCGCGAGCTCGCGGAGCTCGAGCCCGCGGGCAGCAGCTAGCAGCTCACGGCTGATCCGCAGGTGTAACGCGCCACGGGAGGGGGCTCCGCAGGTTGTGGGTCACCATGACCCAGGACGTACGGGACCCCCGGAGCCCGGGTGCAGGCGCCAGCAACCTCTTGGAACGCCGGACGCACCCCAACTGGATGGACCCTTGGCCCGGAAGTAGCCGTTAGCGCACCACCGGCATGGGGTAGCTCGGAGTCGAATAGTCATAGGGGAGGAGAGGCCCGGATGGACGCTGGAGTGATCATCGCCATAGTCGTGGTCGCGCTGCTCGTGCTGGCGGCGCTGCTCTTGCTCGGCAGGAAGGGCCGCCAGAAGCGGCTCGACACGCGCCGGCATGAGGCCCGTGAGATCCGGCGTGAGGCGGAGGTCTCGCGCGCGCAGGCCGACACGACGCGCGCGGAGGCCGACGAGCGCGCCGCCCGGGCGCGCCGTGAGGAGGCCCGCGCCCGTGAGCGCGCGGCAGCCGCGGACGCGCGGGGGCGCGAGGCCCGCGAGCGCCACCTCGAGGCCGCCCGCAAGGACCCCGACGCGGACGAGGACGAGGTTGCCGAGCGCTTCGACCGCGAGCACGGCTCCGATCGCGGGGACGCGGACACGCCGGGTACCTCCGCGGGTGGTGGCCGCGGCGACACCCAGGCTGCTGGCGGCGGCCGCCAGGACAAGCCGAGCTTGAAGGAGAGGCTCTTCGGTCGCAAGGGCAACGACAGCGAGGAGTCGGATCGCTCCAGCGGTGCCGGCACGATCCGCGAGGACGTTCGCCGGGAGCGCGACCCGGCAACCGAAGACGTGCGGCACGAGGAGGTCACTGGCCGCCGCTACGAACGCTAGTCCGGGGCCCTCCGGGGGCTAGTCCCGGGCCCCTCCGGGACTGCAAGAGGCCGCGCCGCGCCCCGCGTGGCGCGGCCTGGTCCGTCAGGAGGCGGCGCGGCTCGCCAGCTCGATCAGGGTCCGGACGCCGAAGCCCGAGGCGCCCTTGCGGACGTAGGGGCGGTCCATGCCCCAGGCCGTGCCGGCGATGTCCAAGTGAACCCAGGGCCTGTCGTCCACGAAGCGGCGCAGGAACTCGGCGCCCACTATCGACGACGCCTTGCGGCCCTCCGGCGCGTTGGTGATGTCCGCGTACTCACCCTTCACCATGTCCTCGTACTCCTTGTGGAAGGGAAGGCGCCAACCGAGCTCGCCGGTCGCCTTGCCCGCGGCCTCCACCTCGCCGCACCAGTCGTCGTCGTTGGAGAAGAGGCCCGCGTAGGTCGACCCGAGCGCGACGATGATCGCCCCCGTAAGCGTGGCCAGGTCCACGATCCGCTCCACGCCCTGCTCGACGGCGTAGCAGAGGGCGTCCGCGAGGATCAGCCGCCCCTCGGCGTCCGTGTTGTTGACCTCGATCGTGGTGCCGTTCATCGCCGTCACCACGTCGCCAGGTCGCATCGAGTGCCCGCTCGGCATGTTCTCGGTGGCCGGCACCACCCCGGTGATCGTCACCGGCAGCCCGAGCTGGGCGATCGCGCCGAGCGACTCGATCACCGCGGCGCCGCCCGACATGTCGAATTTCATCTCGTGCATCTTGGCGCTGGGCTTGATCGAGATCCCGCCGGTGTCGAAGGTCACCGCCTTGCCCACAAACCCTAGATGCGGGCCCTGATCGCCCCCCGCGTAGCGCAGCACGATCAGGCGCGGCTCCTGATCGCTGCCCTGCGAGACGCCGGCGAAGGCGCCCATCCCGCTGGCGACTATTCCCTCCCGGTCGAGCAGCTCGAGCTCCAGCGCATCGTGCTGGGCGGCGATCTCGGCAGCGCGCTCGGCGAGGAAGACCGGCGTAGCCACGTTGGCCGGCAGGTTCTGGAGGTCCCGAGCCTTGTTCTGGGCCTCGGCTCCGATCCGCGCGCGCTCCACCTCCTCCTCGGAGACGGTCGGGCCGGCCAGCTCCAGGGCTTCGACCCCGTCGTTCTCGTCGTCCTTAGACTTGAAGCGGTCGAAGCGGTACAGCCGCAGCAGGGTGCCCTCGACGAGCGCAGCGGCAACGCCGTCGAGAGCCTCCCACGAGAGTGACTTCGTCCCGAGCTCGCGCGCCTGGCCGGCCGCGGCGGCAGCAGCGGCACGGGCCGTGTCGGCGTCGAGCTCGTCGCGCTTGCCCAGTCCGGCGATCAGCACCCGTTTCCCGCCCTCGTGGGCGACCGCCACCTTCCCGCTGCCGGCCTTGGCCTCCCCGGAGTCGACCAGCGTCTGGAGCGAAGGCTCGTCGAGCGACTCGCCCTCGAAGAGACCCACCACCCGGGTGTCGGCGTCTGTCTGGTTGGGCGCGCCGCGACGGGCGCTGACGGCGATCGGCGGCATGGGCGAGCAGCCTAGCTGGCCGGGCAGCCGAGGCTGCTCTGACGCCGCGAAGAACGTGGAAGCGCGGCGTATCCCGCCTGTATCGTTCCCGATTCCCGACCAGAGGAGAGAGCTCCGACATGCCCAAGACCGCGATCCTCGGCGCCGCGCGCACCCCCTTCGGCAAGATGGGCGGCGGCCTCTCCACCCTCGACGCCACGGAGCTCGGCAAGAGCTCCATCGCTGCCGCGCTCGAGCGCGCCGAGGTTGCCCCGGACCAGGTGGAGGGCGTGGCCTTCGGTCAGGTGCTCCAAGCCGGTCAGGGCCAGATCCCCTCGCGGCAGGCCCAGATCAAGGCCGGCATCCCCAAGGAGGTGCCCTCCGAGACCATCAACAAGGTGTGCGCCTCGGGACTGCGCTCGTGCGGAATCCTCGACCAGGCCGTCAGGGCCGGTGACATCCAGGTGGCGGTCGGGGGCGGCATGGAGTCGATGTCGCAGGCCCCTTACCTGCTCAAGCAGGCCCGCTTCGGCTACCGCATGGGGGACGCCAAGGCCCTCGACGCCATGGTGCACGACGGGCTCACCAACCCGTTCAGCGGCAAGCACATGGGCGCCGAGGCCGACGAGGTCGGGGAGGAGCTCGAGATCACGCGCCCGGACATGGACAGGTTCGCGCTCCGCTCCCACGAGCTGGCGGTCCGCGCGACCGACGAGGGGCGCCTGCCCGAGGAGATCGTCTCCGTGACCGTGAAGTCGAAGAAGGGCGATTCGACCGTCGAGGTCGACGAGGCTCCGCGCCGGGAGAGCTCGCTGGAGTCGCTCGCCAACCTGAAGGGCGCCTTCAGCAAGGGCGGCGCCCACACCGCCGGCAACGCCCCGGGTGTGAACGACGGCGCCGGCGCGCTGGTGCTCGCCAGCGACGAGTGGGCGAAGGCTAATGGGCGCGAGCCCCTGGCCACGATCGTGACGCAGGCTGCCGTGGCCGACGAGTTCCCGTACCTGGCACGCACTCCCGCCAACGCCGCCAAGCTGGCGCTGGAGAAGGCCGGCCTGAACGTCGAGGACATCGACCTGTTCGAGATCAACGAGGCGTTCGCCTCGGTGGCGCTCAACTCCATGCGGATGCTGGGGGTAGACGAGGACAAGGTGAACGTCAACGGGGGCGCCATCGCGCTCGGACACCCGATCGGCGCCTCCGGCGCCCGCATCCTGATGACCCTGGTCAACGAGCTCCGCCGACGCGGCGGCGGGCTGGGCGTCGCCGCCATCTGCTCTGGCGGCGGCCAGGGCGACGCCATGATCGTCGAGGTCAACGGCAGCTAGCCGCCGGCGCAGGGTCTCACGCGGAGGCGAGTCGAGGGAGCAGTGCCACCGACCGCGGACGATGCCGGCGAGGCCGAAGGGGCGAGGACAGGAGCCGCCTTCTTCGACCTGGACAAGACATTGATGGAGGGATCCAGCGCCCTCCACTTCGCGCGAGCCGCCTACAAGGCCGGCATGCTGTCGCGGCGGAAGCTGATCGGGGATGCCTGGGCGAACGTCCGCTTCCGGCTCAGCGGCACGACGGACGAGCAGACGGACGAGCTCCGGCGCCGCGTGCTCGACTCGATCGCCGGCCAGCGGGTGGTGGACCTGGCGCGCCTCGGTCCCGACGTGCTCGCCGGTGTCCTCCCACTCGTGTACGAAGAGATGCTGCACGAGGCGTGGGAGCACCAGGACACCGGCCGTCCCGCCTACATCGTCACGGCTGCCTCGCAGGAGCTCGCCGATGTGCTGGCCCGCGTGCTCGTCTTCGAGGGCGGGATCGGCATGCGCTCCGAGGTCCGCGATGGCGTCTACACGGGAAGGGCGGCTGGGCCCTTCACCTACCGCGAGGGCAAGGCCGAGGCGATCCGCCAGCTCGCGGAGCGCGAGGGCATCGACCTGTCGAAGTCGTACGCGTACTCCGACTCGGAGTCCGACCTCCCGATGCTGCGCGCGGTGGGGCACCCGGTGGCGGTCAACCCGGACGCGGACCTGGAGCGGGTGGCGCGCGAGGAGGGCTGGCGAATCATGCGCTTCGACACCCTCCGCCGCCGGCTCCGGCTGGGCGTCGCGATCGGCGCGGGAGCGCTCGTGGCGGGTGGCGGCGGCTATGCAGCGGCGCGACTACGGCGCCCGCCGCGCTGGCGACAACTACTCGCCCGCTGACGCGTCAGTGGACGTCGACGCGACGGCGACGGCTGATCCCATTGGCGTGGTCTCCGTCCGCGGGGATCACCACCGTCCGGAGGGTGCGATCGTGAAAGACCCGGAAGCGCCTCGTGTAGCGAGAGCAGCTGCTCCCCGGGATGTCGCGGAGCGTGGTGCGGCGAACCGTACGCCACCTGCCTGTGCTGGTGCGACGCTGGATGCGCACACGGGCCCCGTCGTGCTGCGGGCAAGCCCGACCGAAGAAGCGGACGAGCTGGCCTGCCGCCGGCGTGCGGTCGCTCAGCCTGAGGCTCACCCGGACGCGCACCCGCTCGGTCACCACGCCGCTGATGGTGGAGCCCTGGCGCGCCCGGTAGCGGGTATTGACGGCAGGCTTGTCCGTCGCCGCCCAGGCGCCCCCCGAGTTGGTCGTCGCCGAGGCCACGTCGACGTAGTTCCCCTCGTAGGGGAAGGCGTCCGCCTGCACCCGGACGTTCTTGCCGGCGTGGCCCTGCCCGCTCAGGTGCCCGCTGAGGGCGACGCTGCGACCGAACACGACGGGGTTCGGCTCGGCCCCCAGCGTGAGCTTCTTGCTGGGGGGCGCGCCGACGGCCACCGCGAGGTTCACGGCCACGGCAACGACAGCTGCAGCGAGGATGTACTTCCTCATCGCCGTACCAAACGAGCGAAAGCCGCCGAAGTTCGAAAGTGACGCACGGTTCGCGGCCCATTTTCCCGGGCTCCGTCCGCCGGTCGCTGTGGGAGCCGGCGGAGACGGTGCTGCGGGAGAACGACAGGGGTCGCTACACGGCCCCTTCGCGGACCACCTATCCCCATCAGTGGAACTGGGACTCGGCACTCACGGCTCTCGGGTGGGCCGAGCTGGACCCAAGCAGGGCCTGGGCCGAGCTCGAGTCCCTGCTGGACGCGCGCGACGAGGGCGGCCTCCTGCCTCACATCGCCTTCCAGAGCCGGCGTCAGGACAGGCTGGGCGACCGCCTCCGGGGCGTGCTAACCCAGGTCGCCAGGCCGGGCGCGCGCTACCTGCCCGGGCCGCGCTGGTGGGGGGAGCGCAGGGGTGCCGACGGCAGGCGAATCTCCGCGATCACCCAGCCACCGCTCGCGGCCACCTGCATGAGGCTCCTCTTCGAGAAGCACCCGGACGAGCGCCGGGCACGCGCGCTGCTCCGGCCCCTGATCCGCTGGCACCGCTTCCTGCTGGAGGAGCGCGACCCCTTCGGTCACGGCGAACCGACGCTCATCCACCCCTGGGAGAGCGGCCGTGACAACGCGATCGAGTGGGACGTCCCACTGTGGCGGGTGATGCCGGAGGTGACGGTCCTGCACCGCCGCGACACCGACTGGGTCGACGCCGCCGAGCGGCCGAGCGACGAGCACTACCGCCGCTACCTCACGCTCGTGCGGCGGGGTACCGCAGCGGGCTGGCCCCAGGCACGACTGGCCCGCAGCGGCCCGTTCAGGGTGCTCGACCCGGGCTTCAGCGCGATCTTCGCGCGCGCCGGCGCGGACCTCGCCGGGCAGGCGGAGGCCCTGGGCGAGACGAGATTGGCGGAGGAGAGCGCGGCGGGGTCCGAGCGCGTCGCCGCGGCTCTCGGGGAGCGCGCCGACGCCGACGGCCTCGTTCGCCCGGTGGACCTGACCACCGGGACCACAGTGCAGGTGACGAGCGCCGGGTCGGCGCTGGCCGTGGTCGCTCCGGGGTTGACGGGCCGGCAGCCGACCGCGGCTCGCAAGCTCGTGACGGACGGCGCTCTCGCCTCGCCTTTCGGGGTGCGGTCACTCGATCGGGAGCACCCGGAGCTATCGCCGCGCAACTACTGGCGCGGGCCGGTGTGGGCCAACCTCAGCTGGCTCTGCGCCCACGGCCTCGCGCTCTACGGCGAGCCCGCCGCGACCGCCACGCTTCGCGGCCGGATGCTGCACGCGGTGGAAGGTGGCGGCATGCGTGAGTACTTCGCCCCCGAGTCGGGTCGCGGCCTGGGCGCCCGTGACTTCGCCTGGACGGCGGCGCTCACCCTGCGGGAGCTTGCGGCGTCGCGCGCCGAGGCCGAGGCCGCGTAGCCGCGCCAAGGCCGCATAGCCGGGGACGTAACCGGGTAGCCGCAAAGCATGCTGACCGGCATCCTGATCGTGCTCGGGATCGCGATCGTCGCGGCCTTGCTCGGCCTCGCGGCACACTTCCTCCTGCACCGCTTCGGGCGGACCCGCCCGGAGATGCAGGAGCGCCGCCCGCACCGGCCCGGCCGAGTGGGGCGGATCTCGAAGCAGCAGGGACCGTAACCAGGCTGCCTTAACCTTTCGGCATGGCCATCGAGCCGAGGCCGATGACCGAGGCCGAACGCTGGTTCCGCGAGAAGTACGCGCAGACCCCGGAGCGCGATTCGCTCTTCACGACGATCTCCGGGGAGCCGGTGGCGCCGCTCTACACGGCCGAGGACCTCCCGGACCCCGGGCGGATCGGCTTCCCCGGCGAGTACCCGTTCACGCGCGGGGTCTACGGCTCGATGTACCGCGGGCGGCTCTGGACCATGCGCCAGTTCGCGGGCTTCGGAACGGCCGAGGAGACCAACGAGCGCTTCCGCTACCTGCTCGAGCACGGGCAGACCGGGCTGTCCACGGCCTTCGACATGCCGTCGCTGATGGGTCACGACTCCGACCACCCGCGCTCGCAGGGGGAGGTCGGACGCGAAGGCGTGGCAATCGACACGCTCGACGACATGGAGACCCTGTTCGGGGGGATCCCGATGGGCGAGGTCTCCACTTCCATGACGATCAACGCTCCCGCCGCCGTGATGCTGGCCTTCTACGTGGTCGCGGCGGAGCGCCAGGGCGTGCCGCCGGAGCGGCTGAGCGGCACGATCCAGACGGACATCCTCAAGGAGTACATCGCGCAGAAGGAGTGGTGCTTCCCGATCGACCCGGCGATGCGCCTGGTCACCGACATGATCGAGTTCTGCGCCGAGCGGATGCCGCGCTGGCACCCGATCTCGATCTCCGGCTATCACATCCGCGAGGCGGGGTCGACCGCCCAGCAGGAGCTCGCCTTCACGCTCAAGGACGGCTTCACCTACGTGGAGGAGGCGATCCGGCGCGGCCTCGACGTCGACAGCTTCGCGCCGCGCCTGTCCTTCTTCTTCAACGCGCACATCGACTTCTTCGAGGAGATCGCGAAGTACCGGGCCGCGCGGCGGATCTGGGCCCGGGAGATGAAGGAGACCTATGGCGCGGGTGACGAGCGATCGCTGCTGCTGCGCTTCCACACCCAGACGGCCGGCGTCTCGCTGACGGCGCAGCAGCCGCTGAACAACGTCGTGCGCACCGCGACGGAGGCCCTCTCGGCGGTGCTCGGCGGCACCCAGTCGCTGCACACCAACTCGTTCGACGAGGCGCTGGCGCTGCCCACCGAGGAGGCCGTGCGGGTGGCGCT
>JBKPHP010000047.1:0-26786 GCA_046729895.1 Actinomycetota bacterium | reverse complement strand
CGCCTACAACCTGCTCTGCCACGAGCTGGCCCTCCTCGATGGGTACCCCGGTGCCGCCACACGCGCCCAGGCGCTGGCCTTCCGCGCCAAGCTGCTGCTGGCCGCCGGCTTCGCCCCGGAGCTCTCGAGCTGCGCCTCGTGCGGGGAGGCGGAAAGTCTTGGTGGCTTCTCGCCGAGCGCTGGGGGGTTGGTCTGCGGGGGGTGCGAGGCGGGGTCGTTCCCGCTCGGGCCGGACGCGCACGCCTTTCTGGTGGCCGCGCTCGCTCGGCCGCTCGCGGAGGCGCCCGACGCGCCAGAGCCGGCGCTGCGCCAGGCCGACCGGGCACTCGGAGAGACGCTCGAGTACCACGCCCACGTGAAGCTGCGCCGTGTCGCCTGACGGCGCCGCCGGTTGGTTCGCTCCGGAGCCGGGCAATACGATTCGGCCGTGGAGGTAGCGACGGGCACAAAGCTCGTCTATGAGTTCTCGGAGGGCTCGCGCGACATGCGCGAGCTGCTGGGGGGGAAGGGCGCGAACGTGGCCGAGATGACCCGCGTCCTCGGCGCCGAGCGGGTGCCCGCCGGCTTCACGATCACCACGGAGGCCTGTGTCGCCTACATGAAGGGCGACCGCCAGTTCCCGGAAGGCCTGGAGGAGCAGGTAGCCGAGGGGCTCGACCGGCTCGAGGAGCAGGCCGGCAAGCGGCTGGGCGATCCCGAGGACCCCCTGCTCGTCTCTGTGCGCTCGGGCGCGCGCGAGTCGATGCCCGGAATGCTCGACACGATCCTCAATCTGGGGCTGAACGACGAGTCCGTCGAGGGATTGGCACGGGCCACGGGAAACGAGCGCTTCGCGTGGGATTCCTACCGGCGGTTCGTGCAGATGTTCGGGGACGTCTGCAAGGGCATCAGCGGCGAGCGCTACGAGGACGCGATCGCAGACCGAAAGAAGGGGGCGGGCGTGAAGCTCGACGTCGAGCTCGGGGTCGAGGACCTCAGGGGTCTCACCAACGACTTCAAGCGGCTCTACAGGGACGAGACCGGGGAGGACTTCCCGCAGGACCCGCAGGACCAGCTCCGCGCGGCGATAAGGGCGGTCTTCGACTCCTGGCTCGGGGAGCGAGCTGTGCACTACCGGCGCCTGAACCGAATCCCCGACAAGTGGGGCACCGCGGTGAACGTCCAGCAGATGGTGTTCGGGAACAAGGGCGACGACTCGTGCTCGGGGGTGGCGTTCTCGCGCGACGAGATCACCGGTGAGCCGGCGCCGTCCGGCGACTTTCTGCCCAACGCCCAAGGCGAGGACGTGGTCTCCGGGGTGCGCACGCCGAACGACCTGAGCGAGCTCCAGGACTCGATGCCGGAGGCCTACGAGCAGCTGGTCGAGATCCTGCGGACGCTCGAGCGGCACTACAAGGACATGCAGGACACCGAGTTCACGGTGGAGGAGGGCCGCCTCTACATGCTCCAGACCCGCTCCGCCAAGCGGCCCGCTCAAGCAGCCGTTCGTTTCGCTGTCGACGCGGTTGAGGAGGGCCTCGTCACCCGCGAGGAGGCGCTTGGCACGATCGATCCGGGAGCGCTCGATGCCCTCCTCCATCCCACCTTCGCTCCCGACGCCGACTTCGAGGTGCTGGCGCGAGGGGCGGCCGCCTCGCCCGGAGCCGGCAAGGGGGAGATCGTCTTCACCGCAGAGCAGGCGGTGCAGGCCGAGGAGGAGGGACGCGACGTGGTCCTGGTTCGACCGTTCACTGAGGCCGACGACGTCGCTGGTTTCCATTCGGCGCGGGGAATCCTCACCTCCGAGGGCGGCAAGGCGAGCCACGCCGCCCTCGTTGCGCGCGGCATGGGCAAGCCGTGCGTGGCCGGGGCCTCGGCGCTCGACATCGATCTCCAGGCGAAGGAGCTGCGGGTGGACGGCACGGTCCTCCACGAAGGCGATCGGATCGCCATCGACGGCACCGCGGGTGTCGTGACCGTTGACGACGTGCCCCTTGAGGAGCCCGGCGTCTCCGACCAGTTCGAGACCGTGCTCGAGTGGGCGGACGAGCTCCGGAAGCTCGGCGTGCGGGCGAACGCGGACACCCCGGCGGACGCGAGCAAGGCGCGGGATTTCGGCGCCGAGGGCATCGGCCTCTGCCGTACCGAGCACATGTTCATGGCCGCCGACCGCCAGCCCAAGATGCGGGCGATGATCATGTCGGAGGACGAGGAGTCCCGTCGCGCCCATCTGCACGAGCTGCTGCCGGTCCAGCAGCAGGACTTCGAGGGCCTGTTCGAGGAGATGCGGGGCTTGCCGGTGACGATCAGGCTGCTCGACCCGCCGCTCCACGAGTTCCTCCCCAACGCGGAGGAGCTGGCGCAGGACCTGGAGCGAGCGCGGATGGAGCGCAGCGAAGACGTAGAGGAGCTCGAGCGCCTGCTCGAGCGGGTCCACGCGCTCTCGGAGCAGAACCCGATGCTCGGCACCCGCGGCTGCCGTGTGGGCGTGCTCCACCCCGAGATCTACGAGATGCAGGTGCGCGCGATCCTGCGGGCCGCGACGGCGGTGCGCGAGCGCACGGGGGAGTCCCCGCACCTGGAGGTCATGATCCCGCTGGTGGCGTACGAGCGGGAGCTCGAGGTGATGCGGGACCTGGTCGAGCGAGTCGCCGCGGAGGAGTCGGCTGAAGAGCTCGAGCTGTCCGTGGGCACGATGATCGAGCTTCCGCGGGCGTGCTTCGTCGCAAACCGGATCGCCCGGGTCGCGGACTTCTTCTCCTTCGGGACGAACGACTTGACACAGACGGCGCTGGGCTTCTCCCGCGACGACATCGGAGGCGACTTCCTGAACCGCTACATGGACGCCAAGATCGTCGATCGCAGCCCCTTCGACACGATCGACAGGCCGGGTGTGGGCTGGCTCGTGCGCCTGGCGGCCTGGACGGCGCGCGAGGAGAAGCCCGACCTGGGGCTCGGGATCTGCGGCGAGCACGGCGGGGACCCCGACTCGATCGGCTTCTTCCACCTCGCCGGCCTCGATTACGTGAGCTGCTCGCCCTACCGGGTGCCGATCGCGCGAGTGGCGGCGGCGCAGGCGGCGATCCGGGAGGAATAGGCTCCAACGCCAGTGGGCCTGGAGAGCGAACGCGAGGCCGTCGCCGTCGCCTGTCGCCGGCTCGCGCGGGAAGGCCTGGTCCAGGCGACCGCCGGCAACGTGAGCGCGCGCGTGGGCGACGAGGTCGTCGTGACGCCGAGCGGCGCGGTGCTGGCCGAGCTGGGGCCGGAGGGGACCACGGTCGTGGACATGGAAGGTAACGTCGTGGAGGGCGACCTCCAGCCGACCTCAGAGCTGTTCCTGCACCTCGGCATCTATGAGCGCTTCGACGCCGGTGCGATCGCCCATACCCACTCGCCGGTCGCCACCGCACTCGGCTGCGTGGTCGACGAGCTACCGCCGGTGCACTACCAGATGCTCGCGTTCGGCGGGGCCGTGCGAGTGGCGCCGTACGCGACGTTCGGCAGCCGCGAGCTCGCCGATAACGTGGACGCGGCGCTGGAGGGACGTTCGGCCGCGCTGATGCAGAACCACGGCGCCGTGTGCTTCGCCTCGGACTGCGCCGCGGCGACGGAGCTCGCGCTGCTGCTCGAGTGGGCCTGCGAGGTCTACTGGCGGGCACGGGCGGTCGGCGAGCCGCGGGTGCTGAGCGGGGAGGAGCTCGAGGGCGTCGTGCGGGCCGTGCAGGAACGGGGCTACGGACGGCCGCGGGCGAGATGAAGGCCGTCGCCCTCGGAGCTCACATCCTCGATGTCCTGGTCCGCTACGTCACGGAGATCCCGGAGGGTCAGGGCGGCACGCTCGTGGATGAGATCCGGCTCTCCCCGGCGGGCGCGGCTGGAGGGGTGGCGGTCACCCTGGCCAAGCTCGGCGCGGAGGTGCACAGCGCCGGAGCCCTCGGGAAGGACAACCTCGGCGACGTCCTGCTCTCCGAGCTCGAGCGCTTCGGCGTGGACTGCACCCATCTGATCCGGCGCGAAGGCGTCCAGACGTCGACCACCGTGCTGCCGATCCGCCCCACCGGCGAGCGGCCAGCCCTCCACGTGATCGGCGCGAACGGCAGCTTTGGCCTGGACGACGTGCCATGGGAGGTGATCGAGGCCGCCGACTTCCTGCACCTGGGCGGGCCGGAGTTCATCGGCCCCGAGGCCGCTACCGAGATCCTGCGCTTCTGCGGCGAGCACGGCACCCGCACGTCGGTGGACATCCTTGCCGATGGCTGGCCGGAGCTGCTCGACATGATCGCGCCGGCGCTCGAGCACGTCGACTACCTGCTGCCCAACGACGACCAGGCCATGAACCTCACCGGCACCGGCGATGTGGTCGAAGCGGCGCGGAGCCTGATCGGCCGCGGCGCGAACCTTGTCGCGGTCACCTGTGGCGAGGAGGGCAGCGTCGTGGTCTACGACGGCGAGGTCGCACGGGTCGCGGCCTTCGAGGTGGAGGTGGTGGACACGACGGGCTGCGGAGACGCTTACACGGCCGGCTTCCTGCGGGGGCTCTCGCTGGACCGGACGCCGGTGGAGGCCGCCCGGCTCGGGTCCGCGTGCGCGTCGCTCGTCGCCCAGGGCCTCGGGACCGATGCGGGGGACTTCGACACCGAGGCGGTGCTGGCCCGCGCCGGGGCCTAGCGGCACCCGACCCGCTTGCGAGAATCTTGCGATTGATGTTGGAGGGCGTGCCGACAGCGGGGACCGCGTTTCGGGAGCGGATCGAGCGCCTGGAGGAGGGGTTCTCCCCGCTCGCCGCGCGTTCCTATCCGGCCCGCCGAGAGCGGCCCGAGGAGGACTCGGAGCACCGCACGCCGTTCCAGCGCGACCGCGACCGGATCGTGCATTCCAAGGCCTTCCGGCGCCTGAAGCACAAGACCCAGGTCTTCATCTCCCCGGAGGGCGACCACTACCGCACGCGGCTCACCCACACGCTCGAGGCCTGCGGCATCGCCCGCAACGTGGCCCGCGCGCTGGGACTCAACGAGGACCTCACCGAGGCCGTCGGCCTGGGCCACGACCTCGGGCATCCGCCCTTCGGGCACATCGGCGAGGAGGTGCTGGACGAGCGCCTTCAGGAGCGCTTCGGGCTCAGGTTTCGCCACAACGAGCACTCGCTTCGGGTGGTGGAGCAGATCGAGAGCCTCAACCTGACGGAGCAGGTGCGGGACGGGATCGTGCGCCACACGGGGCCGGAGCAGGCGACCACCCTGGAGGGCAGGATCGTGCGCGTGGTGGACCGGATCGCCTACATCAACCACGACATCGACGACGCCATCCGCGCCGGGGTACTGCGCTTCCAGGACCTGCCGCGTGAGGAGATCGAGCTGCTCGGGGACACCGGCTCCCAGCGGATCGAGACCCTCGTCCGCGACCTCCTCGCACGCTCCGAGGCTGCTGGGGACATCGTCCAGGGCGACGACGTGGGGGGCGCGATGCTTCGGCTGCGCGCCTTCATGTTCGATCGTGTCTATCTCGGCCCCGACGCCCAGCGCGAGAAGTCCCGCATCGAACGCATGCTGAGAGCGCTGTTCGACCACTACGCGGAGCACGTCCCGCCGCCGGCCGTCGAGGGCGCGTCGGATTCCGAGCGGATCGTCGACTACCTGGCCGGGATGACCGATCGCTTCGCCGTCCGGGCCTTCTTCGACCTGTCCGTGCCGGAGGGGTTCTAGGTGGTCCCGCCGCTCAGCTCGCGGAGAGACCGCTGAGGGTGGCCGGCCTCTACACCCAGGACTCGATCGAGCGCCTCCGGCAGGCCGTGGACATGGTCGACCTGGTGGGCGCCAAGACCGACCTGCGCAGGGTCGGCTCGCGCTGGGTGGGGCTGTGCCCCTTCCACGAGGAGCGCACCCCGTCCTTCTCGGTCGATGCCGAGAAGAAGGTCTACTACTGCTTCGGCTGCGAGGCAGGCGGAGACGCGATCGGATTCGTCCGGGAAGCGGAGGCGCTCGACTTCCCAGAGGCGGTCGAGCTGCTGGCCGATCGCTACGGGGTGGAGCTCGCGCGGGAGGCGGAGGATCCCCGCGCCGAGGAGCGCCGCCGGCGCCAGGAGCGGCTGCGCGCGCTGCTCGAGCGGGCCGCCCGTTTCTACACCACCTACCTGTGGGAGTCCGCCGAGGCCGGAAAGGCGCGTGCCTACCTCCTGGGCCGGGGCCTGGGGGAGGAGGTGCTGCGGGCCTTCCGGGTGGGCTACGCCCCGAGTGCTCCCGACCGGGTGGCACTGTCCGCCCAGCAGGACGGCTTCCGGCCCGAGGAGCTGATCGCGGCCGACCTCGCCCGGCGCGGCCGCGGCGGCGGCCTGTACGACCGCTTCCGCGGGCGGATCACCTTCCCGCTCGCGGACGGGCGGGGCCGCGTGCTCGGGTTCGGGGCCCGCGCGATGGGCGAGGGCAGGGGGCCGAAATACCTGAACACCGCCGAAAGCGAGCTCTACCACAAGGGGCGCCAGCTGTTCGGGATCGATCTGGCCCGGTCAAATGCGGCAAAGGCCGGTCGGATCGTCGTTGTCGAGGGTTATACGGACGTGCTCGCACTCCACCAGGCAGGGTTGCGCGAGTCCGTGGCGATTATGGGCACGGCTTTGACAGAGGACCAGCTCCGCGAGCTGGAGCGCTCGGCGCCGCTCGTGGTGCTGGCGCTCGACGCCGACCGCTCCGGCATGAACGCGATGCTGCGCGCGGTGCGCAGCGCCGGCGAGCGGGGGACCGAGCTTCGGGTGGTCGAGATGCCCGAGGGCGAGGATCCAGCCGATATGCTGGCTGCCAACGGTGTGGAGGGGTTCTCAGGGCGGGTGGAGCGTGCGGTGTCGGTGCTCGAGTTTCAGGTCCGGCGCGTCCTCGCCGACGCGGACCTCGGGACACCTGCAGGCAGGGACCGAGCTCTCGAGGAGGCGCGCCCGCTGATCTCGGCCGCCCCCGCTAGAAGCGCCACGCGAGACCACTTGGTCCGCATCGTTGCGGACCGGCTCGACGTGCCCGCCGACTACGTCGGCGCGAACCTCGCCGCTTCGCCCCACTCGGGCGACTGGGCGGGCCCCGGCGCGGCCCGCTCTCCCGGCGCGGCGGCGCTCGCGGCGGAGCGCGCGTTCCTTGCGCTGTGCCTCGGCGCCGGCGCCCGGGGGCGGGCATACCTGGCGCGTCTGGGGGCGGGGCAGCGGTCCTCCGTCGCGGCCCGGCGGGCCCGCGACCATCTCCTGGCCCACTTCGACGACCTGCTCGCAGAGCTTCCCCGCGACGACCCCGATGCGGCGGCGCTGCTCACCGGTGTGGCGGCGGAGGCCGCCGAGCAGGAGGCGGTGACGAGCGAGGCGGTGTTGCGGGTGAGCTTCCTCCAGCTCGAGCTGCGCCGGATCGACCGCGGGATAAGGCAAGCGAAGCATGAGGGGGACCTCGCACGCCAAGACTCGCTCGCCGGCGCGAAGCAGGAGGTGCGTCGGGAGCTCGACTGGGTAATGGGGCAGACGGCATGAGGGGAGAAGAGGACGAGCTGATGAGCACCAACGGCCCCGGGGCCGGCGAGCTCGAGACCCCCGAGCTCGGCGAGGAGAGCACCCAGCCTCCCCACGACCTCTACGACGAGGGCGGCGTCGTCACGGCCGGGCTCCCGGTTCCCCCGCCCGAGCAGGGCGCGGAGGACGCCGTCCGCCTCTACCTCCGCTCCATCGGACGCGTCCGGCTCCTGACGCGCGAGGACGAGGTCCGCCTGGCGAAGCGCGTCGAGCAGAACGACATGCGCGCCAAGAACGCGCTGATCGAGGCCAACCTCCGCTTGGTCGTCTCGATCGCCAAGCGCTACACGAACCGCGGCCTCACCCTCCTCGACCTGATCCAGGAGGGCAACCTCGGACTGATCCGCGCGGTCGAGAAGTTCGACTGGCGCCGCGGCTTCAAGTTCTCGACCTACGCCACCTGGTGGATCCGCCAGGCGATCACTCGAGCGCTCGCCGACCAGTCCCGGACCATCCGCATCCCCGTCCACATGGTCGAGCGGATGAACCGGGTCGCACGCGCCAGGCGCCAGCTCGTCCAGAAGAACAACCGCGAGCCGACGCCTGAGGAGATAGGAGCACTGGTGGAGATGGCCCCCGAGAAGGTCGAGGAGATCCTCAAGCTCGGCCAGGACCCCGTCTCCCTGGAGGCGCCCGTAGGCTCCGAGGAGGGCGACGCCGCACTCGGCGACTTCATCGCCGACGCCGCGGTGGACCGGCCGCTTGAGATCGTCGCCAACCGCATCCGTGATGCCCACCTCCAGGAGGTGCTCAACTCGCTTCCGTGGCGCGAGCGCCGCGTCATCGAGCTCCGCTACGGCCTGGGCACCGAGGGACCGATGACGCTCGAGGACATCGGCCAAGAGGTGGGCGTGACCCGCGAGCGCGTGCGCCAGATCGAGTCGAAGACCCTGGCGATGCTGAAGAGCTCCGGCAACGCGGACCGACTCGAGGGTACCTACGAGGAGCCCTAGCATCCGTGGGTGAGCCTGGCGCTATCCTCGCCCGGCGATCCCCCGTGATGTAACGGCAACATGCCTGACTGTTAATCAGGTCATGGTGGTTCGAATCCACCCGGGGGAGCCTGAGCCTGCCGCACGCGCTCGATTGCGCCGAGCTGGCGGTGAACAGCGGCCGGGTAGGCGGGTGCGCAGGCCCCAGAGCCCCTACAGCGGCACTTTGCACCCCTCCTGGGGGTGCTGGATGCCTTTCTAGGCGCGAAGCGACACCACGAGCGCGGTTCGCGAACACCCAGTCGCATCAGGACCCAACGGCAGACTCCAGCGCGTCCGCCGCCACCGATGCGCCCTCGTGACGCTTGGCCCACTCGGCCAGGTCGCGCGCACGCTCCGCGTAGCGCGTGTCTGACAGGACCCGTCGCACCGCGAGCCGGATCCCTCGCGGCGTGATGAAGCGGCGGGGGAGCGAGACGCCCACGCCGGCCCACCGCACGCGCGCCGCGTTCTCGGCCATGTCGCCTGCCGCCGGGCAGGCCACCACCGGGACGCCGCTGGCCAGCGCCCGGGCCACCGTGCCGTGCCCCGCGTGGCAGACCACGGCCGCGCAGCGGGGCATCGTCTTGGCGTAGGAGACCCATTCCACGAGTCTCGCGTTGGGGGGAACGGGGAGCGGCTGAGGCGGCGGTCGTCGGTTGGTGCTCGCGAGAACCCGCACCGGTTCATTCGCAAGTCCCCGAAGCGCCGCGCCGAGCATCCGCTGGCGCGGGTCCTGCGAGGTGCTGGGCGCCACCAGCACCACCGGATCGTCGCCCGGCGGGGGTTCGGTATCCGGGAACGGGAGCTCCCAAAGAAGCGGGCCCGTGACTCGCGCCCAGGGCTCCCCGCCCGGGCGCGGATACTCGAGCTGCGGGAAGGTGGCGATCAGCGCCAGCCTGCGAGAGATCCCCCCGTGGAGATGGCCAAGCGGCGGCAGGCCGAGCCGCGCGCGTGCGCCGTTCAACTCGACGCGGCCGCGGCGCTCCCCGATCCCGAGCAGGGGCCTGGCGAGCGACCAGAGTCGGGCGCCGGCCGCCGTCCGTGGAAGGATCGCGCCCACGGAATAGGGAGGCAGGCCTTGCGCCGCCATCGGCAGCACGTGGGGCACGAGCGTCACCCAGGCCCGCTCCTCGAGCTCGGCGGCCATGCCGGCCGCCACGGTCAGGATGTCGGCCACGACGGCGTCCGGATCGACCTCCCGAACGAGCGGGGCGGTCTCACGCGCTGCCCGCACCGCCGCCACGTAGGGCTGAAGCGGCGGGGCCCCGGCCGGAAAGACCCGGTACTCGGGGGCGGGGGCGAAGCGCATCCCCTCGCGCTCCACATGCTCCTCCCAGCGGCGCCAGGTCTGAAGGGTCACCTGGTGCCCACGAGCCACCAGCTTGCGGCCGAGCGCTATCGCGGGGAAGGCGTGACCCGGGTCGCCGAAGGCGGCGAGCAGGAAGCGGCGGCGCTCCGCGGTCAGGCCATCTCCGTCAGCTCGCGGATGATCCGCTTGCGCTCCTCCGGGTCGAAGGCGACCGGCGTGGTGATGAGCGTCCCAACGCCGGCGTCGCGGTAGACCTCGAGTCGTTCCCTGATCCGGTCGGGGGGGCCGCACAGGGACGTCATGTCGATCAGCTCCGCCGGCAGGGCGGCCGCGGCCTCGTCCTTCTTGCCGGACAGATAGAGATTCTGGACCTCGTCAGCGGCCTCCTCGAACCCGTAGCGCCGCACCAGCGCGTTGTAGAAGTTCTGCTTGCGCGAGCCCATGCCGCCGACGTAGAGCGCTAGGAAGGGACGCATCAGGTCGCGGGCCCGGTCGAGGTCGTCGTCGACCGCGATGTTCACGTTCGGGGCGATGTCGAAGCGGTTCAGCGAGCGGCCGGAGCGATGGGCGCCCTTTTCCAGCAGCTCCTTGAATTCACCGACGTGCTCGGGAGAGAAGAAGGTGGGCATCCAGCCGTCCGCGATCTCGCCGGTCAGCTGGGTGTTCTTGGGCCCGATGGCGGCGATGTAGATCGGCACCCGATCCTGAACCGTCCCGATCATCAGCTTGAGTGCCTTGCCCGGGCCGTCGGGAAGGGGGAGCGTGTACTGCTCGCCGTCGTACTCGAGGCGCTCGCGGGCGAGCGCCTTGCGCACGATCTCGACGTACTCACGCGTCCGCTGGAGCTGCTTCGGGAAGCGTTGCCCGTGCCAGCCCTCGGCCACCTGCGGGCCGGAGGAGCCGATTCCGATGATGAAGCGGCCGTTCGAGAGGTGGTCGAGCGTGGCCGCCGTCATCGCGGTCATGGCCGGCGAGCGAGCGGGGATCTGGAAGATCGCCGAGCCGATCCGGATGCGCTCCGTCTGTCCGGCTATCCACCCGAGCACGGTCGCGGCGTCCGAGCCGTAGGCCTCGGCCGCCCATACGGAGTCCCAGCCAGCCGCCTCCGCCTCCTTCACGAGGTCGAGCTGCTGCTCGGGGGTCAACCCGAGCCCCCAGTAGCCGACGTGCAGCCCCAACCGCATGCAAGTCTCCTTTCGGGTCAGAGGAGCGGACTTGAAGTCGCCGGCGGGCGCCCATAGGGTTCCAGGCCGGCGGGGGAGAGCAATCCTATGAGACGACGTCGCCCGGCACACGAGCTACGCACCGCGGTCGATTGCCTTCCGCTGGTGACGCGAAAGGCGATGCTGGAGGGCGTGGAGTCGAACCCCATAATAGTCGGCGCGTACGTCGACCGCCAGGGCGGCGTGTGCCCGATGCTCGCTGCGCATCGCAACGGCGGTCGCACCAGCCTTGCGAGCTTCGCGCACGCCTGGGATCGCTACACGAAGGCGGGCGGCCGCGCGCGCCCGGCCACCGAGCGCGAGCTGCGGACGCTGACGGTGATGCTCGAGGCGAGCATCGCGCTCGCCGAGGAGGGCGAGTTGGGCGCGACGGTCGCCGAGCACACAGCCTTGGTCGAGCCGCGCGAGCGCCGGCGCCGCAGGCTGCCGGACTCGGGCGAGCGGGATCGTACCCGCGAGCTGCGCGGCAGCCCCGGCTGGGCATGGCTCAGGCCCGTCCGGCGGCTCGACGAGTACGAGCTTGCCGTGCGGGAGCTCGAGGAGCTGGGACGCAAGCGCTCCGAGCGGGAGCCCGAGCGCGAGCCTGTCTGACGCCTGCGAAGAGCGCGACCTACACGTTCTCCGCCGGCCGGATGAACTGGATCTCCGGCACGATGCAGTGGCGGGACGTCCGTAGCAGGTAGCGAACCGCCTCGGCGATGTCCTCGGGCTGGATCATCTGGTCCTTGGGCACCTCGCCCTCCACCCAGTCGGTCATCGCGGTGGCCACGAAGCCCGGGCAGAGAGCCGTCACCTGGATGCCGTCCTGGGCGAGCTCCTTGTGCATCGCCTGGCTCAGTCCCACCACGCCGAACTTCGTGGCGCTGTAGGCCGCCAGCCAGCCCTGCCCGTGCTTTCCGGCGATCGACGCCGTGTTCACTATCAGAGCCTTGCCGTGCTCCGCCCCTGTCTCCTTGAGCATCGGGATGGACTCTCGAGTCATCAGGTACACCGCCCGGAGGTTCACCGCGAGCTGGAGGTCGAGCTTCTTCGTCTCCGCCTCCGCGATCAGTCCGCCGATACCGATCCCGGCGTTGTTCATCAGCACGTCGAGCCGCCCCCAGCGGTCCTTGTGCGTCTGGGCGAGTCGCCTGATCTCCTCCTCATCGGCCATGTTCGCCGGTGCCGCTTCGACCTCGATTCCCGCCTCGCGGAGCCCCTCGGCGGCTGCCTCGAGCTTGTCGGGCTTGCGCGCGGACAGCGTGACTCCGTAGCCGTCCTCCCCGAGGGTCCGGGCGACCGCCAGCCCGATCCCGCTCGACCCGCCTGTGACGATTGCCGCCCGTTCTGCCAAGAGACCTCCTCGTATGGTCTGGAGGGCCGGGAAGGCTATTTGAACCCCGGGTTAGGTGTTTTGCCGCTCTACAAGCGGGTTTGCGGCCCATTCGCTAACGGGGCGCTAACGCGCGGTTCCGTCGAACGCGTCGCGGATGGGTCAACCGTGTTTCGTTTCGACCGCCTCAAAATCGCTGGCGAGTTTTTTCTGCGCCTCCGTGATTTGCCGGTCAAGCTCCTCGACCCCCTGTAGCGCGCACCACTAAACAAAAAGGGGCGCCTAATGAGTGAAGCTGAACGGTTCAGTCCTGAGGAGTTCGAGGTACTACTCCACGCCTGGCCATTGCACGCGAGGAACGGTGCCATCATCCCTGAGCCCGAGAAGCTGCCCGCTTGTCACCACCTCGCGGAACGCGGCTGGTTGGAGCGCCGCTTCCACGACGACGGCGACATGTCGTTCCGGTGGACTCGGCAGGCCGAGGCGGCGCTTGACATCAACAGCCTGACCGAGACCGCTATGGAGTCGGTGAACTGATGCCGCTCGCGAACCCTTTGAACCGGCTGATGCCCGAGGAGCGAGATCCTGACTGTCGCCTGCTCCCGAAGCCGGGCGGGTCTGGGCGGTGTCAGTACCACTTCCCCCGCGCGAAACCGCCGAAGGCGACCAAGCCGATAACGGCGATGATCAGCCCCAGCAAGAGGCTCCAGAAGAGCGCTACAACGATCCCCACGATCACGAGGATGCCCCCGAGGGATATCCCGCCGATTCCACCACCACGACGTTCCGGCCTAGCCACTTGTTTCTCCTTTGGGTCAGCCCCCGCACCGCACCGTCTCTCTACCCCTCAGGCAACTGGCGCAACCCCAATCGCCCAGGCGCGCGAGTCGGGCGACCCTGGTGATCTTCTTTACAGGGTTAGGAGTGGCGCGGTCCCGGTAGCTTGCTGGCGTGACCGCCTCAGAGTCCGGCGAGCGCCCCACATCGGCTGGACCTTCTCGAATGGAGTCCGAGCCCGAGCTTACTGCGCGCGAGGCTCGCCAGCGCGAGCGCGAGGCGCGGCGGGGCGAGCGGCCCCAGGGCATGGTGCCCGGCCGAGAGCGGCGCCGCACGAAGCTGGAGCGGGGCATGATGCGTCTGGTCGCGACTGGCGGGATCATCGGCATCGCCGTGGTCCTGGGCGCGGTGCTCGTGGGCCAGGACGTCGCCGGCTGGATCGTCGGGCTGGTAGTCGGGCTGACCTCGGTGATCCTGGCCGCGCTGCTCTGGTCGTCGCGGCAACTCTAACCGCACGCCAGGGGGCTGTTTGCGATACCAGCCCTCTTGCGCAGTCTGGAGGGGGACGGTCGCAGCATGCAATCCCCAGCCCAGAGACCACCGGGTGGGTCACTGTGAAAAAAACCCCAAAACTTTCCGGGAAATCCGGGTGACTCAGGGCGAGAAAAAGCGGAGCATTTCGGGGACGACAGCAGACTTTGCCGCGCCTAACCAGGCGTAGAGTGGCCGCGTGACACGCACCCTCGCCGTCGTCGCGGCCGTCGCTCTTCCTAGTCTCCGCAGCTGCCTGCGGTGAGTCGGGGGCCGCGGAGAAGCGGCGTGCCGCGGCGGCTGCCAAGAAGAAACGGGCAGCCCCGAGCCTGTAAGCGGATTGAGAAAGCCAAGCGCGGGCTGGACGATCTCACCCGCCATTAGCTCGTTTGTGCCCAGCGCGCTAGTCCCCCACGAGGATGGCCCCGAGCACATCCACATCCCTGTGGCTGATCCCGCGCACCACAGCGCGCATCGCGTTCTCCAGCATTTCCTGCGACATCGCCTACTCCCGCAGCCCCGCGGCTTGGAGGGCCCGGCCAAGGGCACCGATCCGAAGACCGATGATCGAGATCGGGACTTTCAGCTAGGTGGCGGCCCTACGGGGTGACGAACGTCAAACACTCCTCCAGTGGCTGGTGGAGCCGGGACCACTCGCTCTGGAAGAGTCCGGGTGGGTGCACCCCTTCGGAATGTGCCTCCGCGATGAAACCGTGCGCAATCACGGCTCGGGCCCCGCGTTGACCAGCGAGGCTCGTACCCACCTTTCCGGCACAGCTGGCGGGCGGATTGCCGGCTGCCGCCGATGCAGGGGCGCTCAACCAAGCGCCACCGCGAGCGTCGCGAACAGGGCAAGCAATGACCGCTTCGTGGCGGATCCTTCCCTCTGAAGACTCGGCGAGACGACCCTAACCCCCACTCGCCGCCCAAGCCAGTCGAAGCTCGTCCAACGTAGGCTCTGCCAGTGACGAGCGCCGATTTGAGCCGCCGCGTCCGGAAGGTCGTCCTCGAAGCCAGCGTCTTCGAGCTTGCGCGATACGCTCGCGACGCTGTCTAGCGACGGAGGTGGCGCTGTGGCACAGGAGCACGACTTACCGCTCGAGGAATATCACCGGGCGGGGCTTGAGATCACGAACGGGAACCCGGAGGTCTACAAACCGCTCTACTCCCGCCGCGATGATGTGACTGTCGCTAATCCCTTCGGTCCTCCCGTCCGTGGCTGGAGCGAGGTCGCCGGGAGGCTGGACCGCGCCGCGGAGAATTACCGGGACGGCGAAGTCGTCGGTTTCGAAAACGTGTCCACGGTTGTCACTTCCGACCTCGCCTACACCGTCGAGGTCGAGAGCTACCGGGCGCGGGTCGGCGGAGCGGCGAAGATCGCCCGCGTGGCGCTTCGCGTCACCACCATCTTTCGGCGGGAAGACGGGGTCTGGAAGGTTGTGCACAGGCATGCGGACCCGATCACCGCGCCGCGTCCGGCGGAGTCCGTAGTCCAGACCTAGCACCGTGGCTGCATCCGGGGCGCCGCTCCAAGACCTGCCCAGGACGTGGCAGGCAGCGATCCTCGAGGCGGAACAGAACCAGCCGAAGCTGGGTTCGTCTCAGGTGAGTAGCCACCGCCTAGATCCCGCTCGGCGGCTCGAGCGGCTCTGCCGCTGACGAGCGTGCTCGACCGCTGGGGGAGCGAAAGGCTGGCGAAACGGTGCGAGTGCAACCGGCCGCTAGTTGACCAACCCGATCCTCGCGCTGTGGGCGTCCGCTTGCTAACGATTTGCTCACGAACGCGTGAGCACAGGCCGTGACGGACCGTCACGTCCAGCGCAACCAAACGCCCGAATCTCCTGCAAATCCGCACAACGCGACACGCGTTGGTACGGCCCGTAACTGCACCTCCTTAACCCCGCGTTAAGCATGCGTTCCGGCGGGCGCCGAGTCGCCCGGCCTCCCCTAGCCTTTCTTCCGCGTGAGGAACCACCGAACCTGGATCGCCGGGGCGCTCGCGGCGGTGACGTTGCTTGGTGGCTGCGGTGGGGGAGGAGATAACGGGGGCGGAAGCTCCAACCAGCCGCCGCCCGTGGCGAAGCCCGAGGACTTTCCCAAGCCTGGCGGCAAGACGATCGCCGAGCTGAGTCGGAAGTACGGCTCCGGCGGGCCGGTGCTCGCGCCGTCGGTCTCACAGCTCGAGCCGGGGAACAACCGCTTCGGCTTCGGCCTGTTCGACCGGGCACGCGCCCAGATCACGGACGTTCCGGTGGCCCTGTACGCCGCCCCGGCGGGCGGCGGCCCTGCTCGCGGCCCGTTCCTGGCGCGGTACGAGTCGCTCAAGGTGGCGCCCCAGTTCCAGAGCCGGACCGTGGCCTCGGACCCCGACGCCGCTCGCTCGGTTTACGTCGCCGACCTCCGGCTCAAACGGCCGGGCGACTACGAGCTGCTGGGCCTCGCGCGCTACGACGACCGGTTGGTGGCCGCCTCCACCTCCGGCGGCGCGCTGCGGGTGGCGCGGGGAGGAGCGGTCCCAGACGTCGGAGACAAGGCCCCACGGATCCACACCCCGACGAAGACCGACGTGGGCGGCGACCTGAAAAAGATCGACACCCGCGAACCCCCAGACGACATGCACGACGTCGACTTCGCGGACGTGCTCGGCAAGAAGCCGGTGGTGCTGGTGTTCGCAACGCCGCTCCTGTGCCAGAGCCGGGTCTGCGGGCCCGTCGTGGACATCGCCGAGCAGGTCAAGGCCAAGCGCGGGAACGACGCCGTCTTCATCCACCAGGAGATCTACACGGACAACGAGGTCAGCAAGGGCTTCCGGCCCCAGGTGCTCGCGTGGAACCTGCCGACCGAGCCGTGGCTTTTCACGATCGACCGCTCCGGTCGGATCGCGGCGCGCATCGAGGGAGCCTTCGGCGTGGACGAGCTGAACCGGGCGATCGACGCGGCCGTGCGCTAGCAGCGGTGAAGCAGCTCAGCCGGCCGCCGCCCGTGGCGCCGTCGACCCGCGTACGTCCGGTCCCCTCGATGCAATGCTGGGCGCCTTGAGCCGCTGGCTTCTCCTCGCCCTGGTAGCGCTGGTTGCGTCCCCTGTCGTCGCCGTGGCGGTGCTGCGGAAGGACACGCCGGCGCCCGCTCCGCGCGGCGAAGATCAAGATGGCCGGCGGGAGGAGGGAGGGCCGGTCTCGCTCACGTGGGTAGGAGACATCTCGCTCTCCAGCGGCCATGGCCTCCCGTCGGATCCCGAACGGACACTGCTCGGCGGGGTGAAGCGGCTCCTGGGAACGAGCGACATCACGGTGGGAAACCTCGAGGGGACGCTCGGGTCCGGCGGGGCCTCGAAATGCGCGGGGGCGCATGAGAACTGCTTCGCGTTCCAGGCGCCTCCCGCCTACGCCCGCCTCCTGAAGTCCGCCGGCTTCGACGTTCTGAACCTCGCGAACAATCACGCCTTTGACTTCGGGCCATCCGGCCAGCGTCAGACGATCGCCGCGCTCGACCGTCAGAGGCTCGGCCATACCGGCCGCCCGGGTGAGGTGCTCGTCCGCCGTGCTCGGGGACTGAGGATTGCGATCGTTGGCTTCGCGCCTTATCCGTGGGCGGCGTCGTTGCTCGACACGGGGAGCGCGCAGCGGCTGACGCGCCGCGCCAGCAGCAAGTCCGATCTCGTCGTCGCGATCATCCATGCCGGCGCCGAGGGCTCCGACCAGACGCGTACCCCGGCGGGGACCGAGGTCGCCTTCGGCGAGAACCGCGGCGACACCCGCGGCTTCGCGCACGCCGTGGTCCGAGCCGGGGCGGACGTCGTGCTCGGATCCGGCCCGCACGTGGTGCGAGGCATCGAGGCATATCGAGGGCGGCTGATCGCGTACTCGCTTGGAAACTTCCTCGGCTACCACACATTTTCGACTGGCGGCACACTCTCGGAGAGCGGGATCCTGCGGGTTCGCCTCGCCGCGTCCGGCCGACCCATCGGTGGCCGATGGATCTCGGTCCGCCTCGACGGGGCAGGTGTCCCATATGTCGACACCGGCGGGCACAGCGCGCAGCTGGTCCGCGGGCTCTCGCGTCAGGACTTCGGACCCCGGGCGTATCCCATGGGGCCCGCCGGAGAGCTGCGCCCGCCGCGCTGAGATCGCCCGCGGCCGTGGCTCGGCGCCGTCATTGCCGCGAACGCGCCAGGCGTCCGCCGCCACGTTGACAGGTGACCAAATAGTCACCTATCATCCGGGCCGTGGACGCGGTGTTCAGGGCCCTCGCCGATCCGACGCGCCGGAGCCTGCTCGACGAGCTCTTCAAGCAAGACGGCCAGACTCTCAGGGCCCTGGAGAGACGGCTGCCCATGACCCGCTTCGGGGTCATGAAGCACCTCCGGGTGCTTGAGCAGGCGAACCTCGTGGTCACCCAGCGGCGCGGTCGCGAGAAGCTCCACTTCCTGAACCCCGTGCCGATCCAGCTCGTCCACGACAGGTGGGTGAGCAAGTACGCCGAGCCCTGGGCCGCGACGCTCAGCGGACTCAAGAGACGATTGGAGGACAAGACGATGGAGAAGGTCTTCGAGATCTACATCAAGACGACTCCCGAGCGCCTCTGGGAGGCGATCACCAACAGCGAGATGCGCCAGAAGTACAGCTTCGGGGTAGGCGTCGACTCGGACTGGAACCCAGGATCCCGCTACGACGCCGTCCATCCGGGTGCGGGCGTCGCGATCGCCGAGGGCGAGAACCTGGAGGTCGACCCCCCTCGCCGGCTCGTCCAGAGCTTCAACGCGCTGTGGAGCGACGACGTGAAGGCGGAGGGAACCTCGAAGGTCACCTGGGAGATCGAGCCGGTCGGCGATTCCTGCCGGCTGACCGTCACCCACAGCGACCTCCGCGAGGACGCCAACGCCGAGATCTATGGCGGCTGGCCGCAGATCCTGTCCGGCCTGAAGACGCTGCTGGAGACCGGGGAGTTGCTCACGACCCCTGGCTCGCTGCGCTACTCGCAAGCGCCGGAATCGGCTGCTTGAGTCCCGCCAGAGCTGATCGAGGCGTCGCTGCACTTCGGCGGCGCCTCGGTCCGGCGTCCCGCGCCTCGGAGCCGCTCGACGTTTTGACGCGGCTACGAAAGGAAATCTGGAGACGGGAGAATGCGCTCGCGGAGCAGGAAGGGACGCCGGCTTGCGCTCGTGGCCGTGACGGTCGGGCTGACCTTCGCGGCCCTGGCGCCATCGGCCATGTCGGCCGTCCCGGTCAGCTTCGAGCGCATCCACGGCTTCGACGCTCCGGACACGCCGGCAAGGTACAACAGCGTCGGCATCCTCAAGACAGGCCCGCGCAGCGCCAGGAACATCCTGGTCCTCAACCCCGGGACGTCCGCGAGCGCCGCCTACTTCGAGCCGCTGGCGAGGAGGATCGTGAGCGAGGCAAAGGGCTGGCAGGTGTGGGCGGTAGAGCGCAGGGAGAACCTGCTCGAGGACCATTCCGTGCTCGACCTGGCCAAGGAGGGGCGGGCCACGCCGAAGCAGCTCTTCGACTACTACCTCGGCTGGCTCACAGACCCGAGCATCACGAATCACTTCCAGCTGATTCCGGACTCCGACGTCGCGTTCGCGCGTCAGTGGGGGATGCGCGTCGAGATCGAGGATCTGCGGCGCGTGGTCGAGGCCGCGAAAGAGCACGGCCGCAAGGTTGTCGTAGGCGGCCACTCCCTTGGCGGCTCCATCACTACGGCCTACGCGACCTGGGACTTCAACGGCAAGCCCGGCGCCAAGGGCCTCTCCGGGCTCGTCTTCATCGACGGCGGCAGCAGCCCGACACCGGTGACCCCGGAGGAGGCCACCCAGTCGCTTCAGCGGTTGCAGACCTCGTCGCCATGGCTGACGTTCGGGGGAATCGCCGCCCCGTTCGCGGGGCTCTTCAACTCGGGTGGCTCGACGCTCACCATCATCGATCCGAACGGCCCCTCGATCGGGCAGGCGTGGCCGCTGCTGCCGGCCAACCTGAAGCCCCCGGTCCCGGCCACCAACGAGGCCCAGTACGGGTACGCGCTCGACACCGAGACCTCGCCGCCCGCCCTGGCCGCGGCTCAGGCCCACCTTGGCCACCTCGCCCCGAGCGGGAACCCCCGCGGCTGGGTCAGGGCCGGAGAGCTGACCCCGATCCGGCGGTACGCCGAGATGTTCTCCGGGACGGGGCTGAAGGGTCTCGACGGCACCGCCTGGTACCACCCGCAGCGGCTGACGATCGACTCCGGGGCGGTCGCGGCGGGGAACGCAAACCCCGCCCAGAGCATCCTCAACGTCCAAGCGACGCACGGTGACGACCTGAAGGGGCTCCGGATCTACGCCTTCGGCGCAGCGCTCGGAGGACAGCGCGTCTTGGACGCCGCCACGATCCTGGCCCGCCAGTCGCACATTCCCAGGGACAAGCTGACGCTGGTCAACCGGCAGGAGACCTACGCCCACAACGATCCGAACTCGGCGAGCCCTGAGAACGACTTCGTGGAGCACCTGCTCCTGTTTCTGGCGAAGATCGGCAAGAAATAGAGCAACCTCCTCGGTCGGTGACCCGGCTGGGGGGCCTTCTCCCGCGATCCGCGTCCTTCCATCTCGGCGGTTTCCGGTTTTCTGCCGAGCGCGAACGGGTAAGGAAGCCGCGCCCGGCTCGACCGGTCCGAGGGTCAGGTGAGCCGGTCCGAGGATCAGGTGAGCAAATCCTTCCGATCTCGGTTCGTCTGCGGTTTCGCCCCCGCCGCGCTCACGGCGCTCGTTCGACTACGTTCGCGACGTTTCCGACCCGCCCGCCTCGGGGGGCTCGCCGGGGTCTTGGCCGCGGTGAGCATCGCGCTCGCCCCCGCCGCCCACGCCGCACCCGCCTCCAACCCCTGCCCTGGTGACACGGGCGGCTCCGGCGCGGGCTGGGCCCTGAGCACAACGACATTCGATCCGCATTACACGCGCCACCCCTACGTCGGCAACGGGTACCTCTCGCAGCGCGTCCCGGCACACGGCATGGGATATGTCTCGACCGGTGAGAAGACCGGCTGGCCGCTTTACACCCCGCGCTACGACGGTGCCTTCGTCGGGGGCCTCTACGACCGCAGTTCCGACCCAGCGGATCCCCGCGCCGCCATCGCCGCGATCCCGACGTGGTCAACGCTCACCGTCGGCGCCGGCTCTGAGACCTACACGCCGGCCACGCCCGGCAGCCGAATCTCGAACTACAACCAAACCCTCTATCTCGGCTGCGGGCTGCTGCGGACGTCGCTGACGTGGACGACGAGCAACGGTCGCTCGACGGACCTCGTATACGACGTCATCGCCGACCGCGAGGATCCCCATGTCGGGGCGGTTCGCATGACCATGGTCCCGCACTGGAACGGGGGCGCCACCGTCACCGACCTCATCGACGGTGCCGGGGCGCGCCGGCTCGTCCAGACGGGCGGCGGGGCCGTGAACGGCGATCCGACCGTCGACGTCACCTTTACCACGCCGACAACCAACAAAGCGGGTGCCGTCGCATCCACGCTGAAACCCGGCGCGGGCGTCCGGCCGACCGGAACGAAGCTCAGCCCCGACGCGGAGAACCTGTCTGCCAGCAACGCCGTCTCGTTCCACGCCAGTTCCGGCACCTCCTACGAGTTCGTCAAGTACGTCGGGGTCGACACGGCCCTCACGTCCGCCACACCTGAGGACTCAGCGGTGTCGGCGTCTCAGCGGGCCGCCGGCCAGGGCTGGACGCAGCTCCTCGCCGGCCACGCGGCGGCGTGGAAGGACCTTTGGAGCAGCGACATCGTGGTCTCGGGGCGACCGGAGCTGCAGGAGTGGCTGCGCTCGAACATGTACGCGCTGCTGTCCAGCATCCGCGCGAGGACCGACAACAGCATCGCGCCCACCGGGCTGAGCAGTGACAACTACGCCGGGCTCATCTTCTGGGACGCCGAGATCTGGATGTATCCGAGCCTGCTCCTGCAGCACCCGGACGTCGCGGAGTCCCTGCTCGCGTACCGCACGAAGACGACCCCGGGCGCCCGCCAAAATGCCCTGACCTACGGCTATCAGGGTCTGTTCTTCCCCTGGAACGGCGCCGGCACGGGCGATCTCGAGTCGGAGTGCCACAGCTGGAACCCGCCCCATTGCCTGACCCAGATCCACCTTCAGGGCGACATCGCCCTGGCGGTCTGGCAGTACTACCTCGCGACCGGGGACGCCGCTTGGTTGCGGGACCGCGGCTGGCCGCTGCTGAAGGGTCTCGCCGAGTTCTGGGCGGGGCGCGCCACGGCCAACGGTGACGGTACGTACTCGATCAGGGGCGTGGCCGGGCCGGACGAGTACAGCAACGGCGTCAACGACGGGGTCTTCACCAACGGCGTCGCGGCGACCGCACTTCGCAACGCCACGCGCGCCGCGCAGGTGCTGGGCCAGTCGACGCCCGCGCAGTGGACGGCCATCGCCGATCACCTGCGCATGCCCTTCGACGCCACCAAGCAGGTCTTCCTGCAGTACGACGGCTACCAGGGCAGCCTGATCAAGCAGGCCGACACCGTGCTCTTGATCTATCCGCTCGAGTGGCCCATGTCCGACCAGGTGGCCGCCAGTACGCTCGACTACTACGCCGAGCGCACGGACCTGGACGGGCCGGCGATGACCGACGCGATCCACGCGGTCGACGCGGCCCAGATCGGCGAGCCCGGTTGCGCGACGCACACCTACCTCATGCGCTCCATCGTGCCGTTCTTGCGCGACCCGTATGCGCAGTTCGCCGAGGCGCGGGGCGACAAGGCAGGCTCCCAAGATCCGCTCGCGGGGTCGCCGGCGTACAACTTCCTGACCGGCTCGGGAGGCTTCAGCCAGGTCTTCACCTTCGGCCTGACCGGTCTGCGCTGGCGTTCCGATCGCGTCCATCTCGACCCGATGTTGCCGCCGCAGCTCTCCGGAGGGGTGACCCTGAAGGGGCTGCACTGGCGCGGCCGGACCTTTGACGTCCAGATCGGCGCCAGCACCACCGCGGTGACCCTCCGCGCCGGGCAGCCATTCACCGTCGAGGCGCCCGACGGAACCCACACCGTCGGCGGGTCGCTCACTCTGCCGACGCGGCGCCCGGACCTGACGCCCACGGACAACCTGGCGCGCTGTACCTCCGCCACCGCCACGTCAGAGGAACCCGGCCTGTACGCGGAGGCGGCCGTCGACGGCAGCGAGGCGACGATCTGGGCGCCCGCGCCCACCCCGGGCAATGGCAGCCTCACCGTGGACCTGGGCCGCCGGATCCAGGTCAGGAGCATCCTGCCGCGCTTCACCGACACGCAGCCGAGCTCCTACCGGATCCTGACCTCCTCGGACGGTCGGCGGTGGACCGAGGCGCCACCCGCCGACTCGAGCGGCACGTTGCAGCACCCGGTGCAGGCCCGCTACGTGCGCGTCGAGCTCACACGGCCCCAGGACAAGCGCGCCGGCATCCGCGAGCTGGAGGTGAAGTAGAGCGGACGGCCCCCGGACCGGCGGGTCCGGGGCCGTTCCGACTTCGAGCCGCTAGCGCGATTCCGCAGCATGCGCTAGCCGCCCTGATGTGCCCGGCGTCAGCGCGCGGCACGTGGAGGTGTGCCGCCGACGCAACCGGTCCCTCCGGCTCCGGCGGTCGCCGGCTGACGACCGGCCTTCCGCTGCAGAGCCTCCTCGATCTCCTCCAGGCTGCGGGCCTTAGTCTCCGGCACGAGCGCCTTCACGAAGAGGAACGCGAGCACGCCGATCACCGCATAGCCCAGGAACACGGGGCCCGCACCCCACTGGGTCAGCATCACCGGGAAGGTCTGCGAGACCAGGAAGTTCGCGCCCCAGTACAGGCAGACCGCAACTCCCATCGCGGTGCCGCGTACGCTCAGGGGCAGGACCTCGGGCAGCATGACCCACACGACACGTCCCCAGGTTGCCGCGAACGACACGATGAACCCGGCCAGGCAGATCAGCGTGATGATCGCCGGGCCGCTTCCCAAGAAGGGCATTGAGAAACGAAAAGGGAGGCTTACGGCGGGCCTACCTGGGGCCGATTGACCCGCCCACCGCCGAGCGCTACGGTCGCCGCGGCACCCGTTGAGAGGAGAGGACCATGGCGGAGATGGGCGCGACACAGGCCCAGGAGCTCGACCAGACCTGGGTGGAGGACTTCGCCAAGCGCTGGGAGGGCGCGTGGAACTCCCACGAGCGCGAGAGGCTGCTCGAGCTCATGACCGAAGACATCGTGTACGACGACTCCGCATGGCCCACGACCATGCGCGGCCACGGTGACGTACGTACCTTCCTCGACTACGCCTGGCGCGCCTTCCCCGACCTGCGTTTCGAGATGGTTGAGGGACCGTACATCGTGCCCGGCCAACCCAAGGCCGCGTTCTACTGGAAGGGAAACGCCACCCACACCGGGCCGCTCGACCCGCCGGGCTTCGCGCCGACCGGCAACCGCATCGAGTTCGAGGGGGCCGACTTCCACGAGTATCGCGACGGGCGCGTCTCCCGGCTCCGGATCGTGTTCGACATGATGGACGTTGGCCGCCAAATCGGCGCCCTGCCGAGGACAGGATCGCCTGTCGAGAAGGCGGGTGCCGCCGCCCAGCGGCTCGGGATGAAGATGCGAGAGCAGCTGCGCCGCTGATCGCTCCGCACGCCGCCGGAGGTCGCGCGTTGCCTCCGAAAGACCCTGCTCTCGCACGTGACCCGCAAGGGGATCGAGCGCCTTGCCACCGACACGACGAAGGCCGCCATGGCCAGGCCTCCGCACCCCACGCGCGACAGCTCGAGGACGAGTTCATCGACCGGTTCGCGCTCGTCGGACCCGCCGAGAGGGTTGTGGAGCGCCTGGCCGAGCTGGCCTCGCTGGGGATCGAGCGGATCGTCGTCGTGCCCGGCTGCGTCGACGCCGATCCCGCCTTGGTCGCGGACAGCAACACCGTTTCGCGGAAGAGGTACTCCCCGCCTGACGAGGCTGGAGAAGTCGTAGCCCTACGCGTCCGTAGTGCTCGCGATGACCTGATGAGCGGGGGAGAGGCGCAGGTCGACGGCGACCGAGCCGCCGTCTGACGGCCCCCAGGCTGGGTCAGCCCGTCACTGAGCCGCTGTCGGTGCTTCTCACGCCGGTGACGACCGCGCCGCCGACGGCCGCCTCAGGAGCTGAACGAAAGGTAGGGGTCGCGCGGGGCTTTGACCCCCTCGATCCGCGTGGCGCGTAGCCGGAGTGTCCGTCCGTGGCGCACGAGTTCGCCGCTCACGGCGAGCCAGTCGTCGCGGCCGTAGGCCCGCGCGTGTGGGTCGGCGGGCTCGATCGTCACGCCGATCGGCACAGAGTCGGCGACGCAGCAGGTGATGTAGAAGCGGGCTAGCTCGAAGGGCCCGCCGGGGCGCCTCGGAGGGTGCAAAACGAAGCCCTCGAGCTGGACGTCGCGCCCCGGCTTGATCCCGGTCTCTGCCGCGAACTTGGGGTTGTGCCCAGCGACCTGGACCGTCAAGGGGCCCGAACCGTGCCGGCTCGCGGCGAGCCTCGGCTACAGACCGCCGGGATGCCTGACGGCGAAGCCGTCGGACGAGCGGCTCTGCATGGTCCAGCGCGAGCCGGTGCGCGACCGAGCGCTGGTATCGAAGCGCATGCCGGCCACGACCATGTACACGTGGCTGCTGTTGGCGTAGATGGTGATCGAGCGGCCGCGGCCCCTGGCGCCCCAACGGGCCAAGTCACCCGAGACGAGCGGGCTGTCCAGCAGGCCGCCCCCGTGCAGCGCAAATGAGACCGAGCCCGAGCAGTCGTATCCGGTGTCGTCCCAGCTGCCGTGACCGCCGCCCCACTTGTAGGGGGTCTTGGCGATCCTGTTGCCGGCAACGATCACGTTCTTGACCACCCGCGGTGCCGAGGCGGGCGGGATCGCGAAACCCGCAGCGGTGACCGTGCCCTTCGCCCCCGGCGTGACCCTGCCCGCCGGAGGAGCGACATACGCGACGCCACCGTTGCCCGGCCCGGCGACGGCGCGTCGGATTGCGCGTTGCTCGGGCCGGGTGGCGACGCCGTCGGCGCGCAGCTCGAGCTCCCGCTCGGTCGCCCTCAGGGCTCGCGCGGTGCGGCGCCCGAATTCACCATCGGCACCGGTCCGATGGCCGGCCCTGGTCAGGAAGCGCTGCAGCCGCTTGACGTCGCCGCCATGCATGCCGCGCTTGAGTGTCCGTGAGCCATAGCGCGCGGCGCCGGCTTCGGCAGGAACCACGGTCGCGACTACGAATACGGCCGCGAGAAGTAGCACTAGCTTGCGGGTACTGGTAGCCATAGCGGCGGTTGCCTACGGGGTTAGCTGTCGGGCTCGCGCTTCGATTGCGCTTCGCCGCGATCACGCGGCGTTCGCCCCAGACCGTCTGTCGGCTACTGGTTCCCCCGCTCTCCCATCGCGCGCGATGGAAGACTCGGCGGTGAATCTGCGCGACCAATATAAGGATCCGCCCCGGACGACGTCGGGCGGGGGCGTGGGCGAGATCTTGCAGTCGTAGGAGAGCCGCCGGATATCTCGACGCTCTCACGGTCGTCTCAGCTACCCCGCATACCGTCGGTCGCATTGGTCCTGCGACCCGAAGGGAGCAACGATGACCTTCAAGCCGAAGCCCATCCTCTTGGTCGTCGCCGTGATTTCGACCGTCGGCCTCGGCGCGTGTCTGGGCGACGGCGGCCCGAAGCCTCGGCGCTCATCGGAGCTGACAGCGGCCTCCTCGGGGCTACCGCCCGCCCCCTGCGGGACGTACAGCGGTCGCGGCTGTGCCCCCCAGCGCCAGCGGGTGGATCTCCGGAGGCCCTCGTTCTCGCAGCGCTCGACCAAGATCACGAACCCACTCTTTCCCATCAGCCGGCTGCGCTCCGTCGTGCTGCTGGGCCACGTGTCAGGCAAGCCGTTCAGGACGGAGACCACGCTGCTGCCCGGGACCAAGACGGTCAACTGGAACGGGCAGCGGATCCGGGTTCTCGTCTCCCAGTACGTGGCATACCTCGATGGACGCCTGGAGGAGGTGGCGCTCGACCGCTACGCCCAGGCTGACGACGGATCGGTGTGGTACCTCGGCGAGGACGTCGTGGACTACAAGAGGGGAACCGCGTTCACAACGGAGGGCACCTGGCTCGCCGGCCGCGAGGGCCCCGGCGCGATGATC
>JBKPHP010000046.1:0-2913 GCA_046729895.1 Actinomycetota bacterium | reverse complement strand
TCGCCGTCCACGTCGAGCTCCCGGGAGCGCATCGCCTTGACGAAGGCCTGCTTGAAGGTGCGGCCGATCGCCATCGCCTCCCCCACCGACTGCATCGAGGTGTGGAGAGCCCTCTCGGCGCCGGGGAACTTCTCGAAGGCGAAGCGGGGCCACTTGACGACCACGTAGTCGATGGTGGGCTCGAAGCTCGCGGGCGTCTTCCTGGTGATGTCGTTGTCGATCTCCTCGAGGGCGTAGCCGACGGCCAGCCGGGCGGCGATCTTGGCGATCGGAAAGCCCGTGGCCTTCGACGCCAGCGCCGAGGAGCGGGACACCCGAGGGTTCATCTCGATCACCACGATCTCGTCCGTCTCCGGATTGACGGCGAACTGGATGTTCGAGCCGCCGGTCTCCACGCCCACAGCCCGGATCACCGCGAGCGCCTGGTCGCGCAGGCGCTGGTACTGGACGTCCGAGAGGGTCTGCTGAGGCGCGACCGTGACCGAGTCCCCCGTGTGCACGCCCATCGGGTCCACGTTCTCTATCGAGCAGACGATCACGACGTTGTCCCTGCGATCGCGCATCACCTCGAGCTCGAACTCGCCCCAGCCGATGACGGATTCCTCCACCAGCACCTGGCCGATCGGGCTTACCGCCAGCCCCTCGGCGATCACCTGCCGGTACTCGGACTCGGTACGCGCGACCCCGCCGCCCTGGCCGCCCATCGTGAAGCCCGGCCGCACGATCGCCGGCAACCCCACCTCGGACAGGGCCCGCTCGGCCTCCCGCATCGAGGCGACGGCCGCGCTGCGCGGCACCCGCATCCCCGCTCGCTCCATCGTGGCCCGGAACAGGTCGCGGTCCTCGGCGCGGCGGATGGCGTTGTAGTCCGCGCCGATCAGCTCGACCCGGTGCCGGCCGAGCGTACCGTCCTCGGACAGGGCGCGGGCGAGGTTCAGCGCCGTGCCGCCGCCCAGGGTCGGCAGCAGGGCGTCGGGCTTCTCACGCTCGATGACCCTGGTCACCGAGGAGGGCGTGAGCGGCTCGATGTAGGTGGCGGTGGCGAACTCCGGGTCGGTCATGATCGTCGCCGGGTTCGAGTTGACGAGCACCACCTCGTAACCCTCCTCGAGCAGCACCTTGCAGGCCTGCGCACCGGAGTAGTCGAACTCGGCCGCCTGGCCGATCACGATGGGCCCGGAGCCGATCACCAGCAGCTTGCGGATGTCGTCCCTACGGGGCATCGCTTCGGCTGGCAGCTGGCAGTGCGCCGGCTTCGCCGGCTGCAGCTGGCAGAGACTGTTGACTAGAGCTCTGCCAGCTGCCAGCTGCCAGCTGCCAGCTCATCCAACCCTCTCCAGAAACCGATCGAACAGATGCTGCGCATCGTGCGGCCCCGGCCCCGCTTCCGGGTGGTACTGAACCGTGCTTGCAGGCACGTCCTTCAGGACCAGGCCCTCCACCGTGCGGTCGTAGAGGTTCAGCTGCGAGAGCTCGGCTGTGCCGAAGTCGGTCTCCCATCGGACCGGCTCGTCGGCGTCGATCGTGTGCTCGCCGCCCGGGCCGACGACGGAGAAGCCGTGGTTCTGCGAGGTGATCTCGATGCGGCCCGTCTCGAGGTCCTTCACCGGATGGTTGGCGCCGCGGTGGCCGAACGGAAGCTTGAACGTGTCGAGACCGACGGCACGGCAGAGCAGCTGGTGGCCGAGGCAGATTCCCCAGACCGGCACCTGGCCGACCAGCTGGCGCACGGTGTCCACCACGTAGTCGAGCGCAGCAGGATCGCCGGGGCCGTTGGCGAGGAAGACCGCATCGGGCGCCCGCGCCAGGACCTCCTCCGCCCCGACGGTGCAGGGGTGGAGCTCCAGGCGAACCCCGCGGCGGCGCAGGTTGCGCGTGATCGAGTGCTTGATGCCTGTGTCGATTCCGACCACCAGTGGGCCAGGACTGTCGGGGTCGAGCGCCACCGCTTCGGGCGGCATGACCTCGCGCGCCAGGTCGCGGCCGGTCATGGCCGGCTCAGCCATCACCCGCTCCATCGCCTCCGTCTCGGCCAGCCCGGCGGGGAACAGGCCGCCCCGCATCGCCCCCTTGTCGCGGATGTGCCGGACCAGCGCGCGCGTGTCCACCCCGGAGAGCGCGGGCACGCCACGGTCCGCGAGCCAGCTAAGCCAGCCCCCCTCCGCGCGCGACGCATCCGCGCGGTCCACTCCCTCGCGCATCACCACGGCGCGGGCGTGGATTCGTTCGGACTCCATGTGCTCGGAGCTCACCCCGTAGTTGCCGACCAGCGGATAGGTGAAGGCGATGATCTGTCCGGCATAGCTCGGGTCTGTGACCGCCTCCTGGTAGCCGGACATCGCCGTGTTGAAGACCACCTCGCCGACACCCTCCGTCTCGGCGCCAGCCCACTCCCCGTCGAAGCGGGTGCCGTCCTCGAGCAGGAGGTACGCATCGCGGTGGAGTACGCGAGAGGTCACCGCACCGCCTCGAGCGCGAACGAGCGCTCCCGATAGGCGACCGCGCCGGCGGCGATCGTCATCCGCACGCGACCCGTCAGCCGGCGGCCGGCGAACGCGCAATTGGAGGAGCGGCTCTCCCAGCCTGCCTCGCCCGCTTCCCACTCGGAGTCGAGGTCCACCAGGCAGACGTTGGCCGCGGACCCCGGCGCCAGCGACGGCGCCGGCACTCCGAAGGGCTCGCCGCCGGCGGTCAGCCGCTCGACCAGGAGCGCGAGGTCGATCACGCCGGGCCGAACGAGCCCGGTGTTGAGCGCCGCAAAAGCGGTCTCGAGCCCGGTCACGCCCATCGGCGCGAGCTCGAACGGGTGCTCCTTCTCCTCGCGCGCGTGCGGGGCGTGGTCCGTGGCCACGCAGTCGAGCACGCCCGAGCGGAGACCCTCGATCAGCGCCTGGCGGTCGGCCTCCGAGCGCA
>JBKPHP010000045.1:0-11342 GCA_046729895.1 Actinomycetota bacterium | reverse complement strand
CCGAGCAGGATCACGTCGCCGTTCTCGACGTACGGCAACACGACGTCCTGCTGCGCCTTGTTGAACCGGTGGATCTCGTCGATGAACAGCACGCTCCGCTGGCCGGTGAGCTGGCGGAGCTTCCGCGCCTCCTCGATGAGCTTTCTCAGCTCGGCGACGCCGCTCGACACCGCGGAGATCGCGAGGAACCGCGCGTTGGCCTTCTTCGCGGCGATCGCCGCGAGCGTCGTCTTGCCCGTGCCGGGCGGTCCCCACAGGATCATCGAGGGGAGCTGCCCCGCGTCGATCGCCTTGCGGAGCACGCGCCCTTCACCGACGAGGTGCGGCTGCCCGACGAATTCGGCGAGGTCGCGCGGCCGCATGCGTGCGGCGAGCGGTTGGGCGGATGGCATCAGCCGATTCTGACACCGGACTCCCCTCCCCCTGGGGCTACGATGCGGCCGTGAACGAAGAGACGCGCAAGGACATCATCGCCAGGCTCCGTTCGATCGCGGGCCACCTGAAGGCCGTCGAGCGCATGGTCGAGGAGGACAAGTACTGCGTCGACGTGCTCAAGCAGACGATGGCCATCGAGAAGGCGCTCGAACGCGTCGATGCCCTGGTCCTCGAGCAGCACCTCGAGACCTGCGTGGCCGACGCGTTCCGTCAGGGACGGTCCGAGAAGACCGTCAAGGAGCTCGCCGAAATCTTCAGCACCGCGCGCAAGTGACGCTGCTGTACGCGATCGGCGTGGGCGCCGTGGCGAACATCGCCGTCGCGGTCATTGGTCGGCTCCTGCGGATCGCGAACGTCCGGTTCGATCCGAGCGGCGAATCGCTCGTCATCGGGGTGGCCGTCGCCGTCATCGTCGCGACGCTCGGTCTCGGAGCGCGCCGTGAGCTCAGCCGTCTGGCGCTGCTCGGCCTGGCCGCGCACGGCGCAGTGCTCGTCAACCGCTTCCTCGGCGTCACGTTCACCGGTCGGACGCCGGACGATGGCTCCGTCGACGCCTTCGCGATGACGCCGCTCGCTCTCGCGATCCTCGTCGGTGGATTCGTCGTCGGCGTCGCAGCGGGCCTCATCGCGCGAGGTTTCGAGCCGCGTGTCCCCTGGCGACCGCCCGAGCGGCTGATCCGGGCGGCCGGGTTCGCGTATGTCGCCGGCACGATCGCGGGCCTCGTCTGGCCGGCGCCCTTCCTCGCGACGGTCATCGGCAACACCGATCTCGCGACCGCCGTCCTCTCGTTGCCGCTCATCCTGGCCGGTCCGCTCTCTGGCGGTGTCTACGCCTCGCGGGCGGGCGCGGATTACCGCAGCATCGCGCTGCTCGGCGCGTATATGACCCTACCGATCCTCATCACGCTCGTCGCGGGCACTGTCGCCGGCGTTGGCCAGCTGAACGATCCGCGGCTCGATCGCGTCGCCGGTCTGCTGCGCGGACAGATCGTCCTCTCGTGGTTCCTCGTCGCGATCCGGCTCGCCGGATGGCCCCTGGGCGCGGCATTCGCGCAAGGCTTCCTCGCTCCCGAGACCGCGACCCGCGCGGAGCACGCTCCCTAGAGCGGACACTTCAACGTTTCTTTAAGATACGTCGCGGGCGGTCATCATGGCGTCCGTGAAGGGGAGCGATGCTCAGTCAGTCCTACCTCCGCGAGCTGAAGGCGTTCCACCGCGCGCTCGGTGATGTCACGCGGCTTCGCTTGTTGAAGATCCTCGCTACGGAGGTGAGCTTCCCGTCTCCGAGCTCGTGCGCCGGCTGCGGATCAGCGGGCCGCTCATGTCCTGGCACCTCCGTCGCCTCACTCGTGCGGGCATCGTCCGCACCGAGCGCGTCGGGCGCGAGGTCCGCTGCTCCTTCGACCGGGAGCGTTTCGCGCAGCTGCAGGAGCGCACCTTGCGCGCGCTCGTGAACCGGTCGATCACGTGAGCCTCGTTCCCGCCCGCTTCTCGGCTTCGCTCCGGGGCGGCATCGCGCCGATCGCGCGCCGCCTGCAGGGCCTTGGGATCACGGCCAACACCGTGACGGTGCTGGGCTTCCTGCTGACCGTCGCGGGTGCGGCGCTCCTCGCGACGGCACAGCCGGGGGCCGCGCTTCTGGTGCTGCTGCTCGGCACGCTGTGCGACACGCTCGATGGCCAGATCGCTCGCGCCGCGGGCGGTGGCACGCGCTTCGGCGCGTTCCTCGACTCCACCCTGGACCGCCTGTCCGACGCCGCGCTGTCGATCGCGGCCATCCAGCTCGGCGCGACCCTTCCCGACGCCGTGCTCTACGGCGACGGCCTCATCCTGCTCGTCGCGTCGTTCCTCGTGAGCTACATCCGGGCCAAGGCCGAGTCGCTCGGCGTCGGCGCCAGCGTCGGCATCGCTCCGCGCGAGGCCCGCATCGCGCTGTACCTCATCGGCGTCGCGGCCTGGGCCATCACCGGCCTCATCTGGTTATTCGCAGCGGCCGTCGCCGTCGCCGCGTTCCTCGCGACCGTGACCGTGATCCAGCGTCTCGTCCACATGGCGGACGCGCTCCATGAAAAGAGAGGTTGAAGTAACGAAGATGCCCACAAGGAAGCGCACCACACGCGGCCGACCCACGGGCCGGAAGATCCGTGTCGCGATCGTCGGCGTCGGGAACTGCGCGAGCTCGCTGGTGCAGGGCGTGCACTACTACCGCAACGCGAAGGTCGGCGATCCGATCCCCGGCATCATGCACGTAGATCTCGGCGGGTACCACATCCGCGACGTCGAGTTCGTGGCTGCCTTCGACGTCGATAAGAACAAGGTCGGCAAGGATCTCGCCGACGCGATCTACGCCAAGCCGAACAACACGTATCGCTTCGCCGACGTGCCCAAGACGGGCGTGAAGGTCAGCCGCGGCATGACCCACGACGGCATCGGGAAGTACCTCTCGAAGGTCATCACCAAAGCACCGGGCGAGACGGCCGACATCGTGAAGATCCTGCGCGACACGAAGACCGACGTGGTCGTCTCCTATCTGCCGGTCGGCAGCGAGGAAGCGACGAAGTGGTACGTGGAGCAGGTGCTCGAGGCCGGCTGCGCGTTCATCAACTGCATCCCCGTCTTCATCGCGCAGGAGAACTACTGGACCCGGCGCTTCGATAAGGCCGGCCTGCCGATCGTGGGCGACGACATCAAGTCGCAGGTCGGCGCCACGATCGTGCACCGCATGCTGGCCCGCCTGTTCCAGGACCGTGGAGTCAAGCTCGCGCATACCTCGCAGCTCAACGTCGGCGGGAACATGGACTTCTACAACATGCTGGAGCGCGAGCGGCTCGAGTCGAAGAAGATCTCCAAGACGCAGGCCGTGACCTCGATACTCGACTCGGAGCTGCCTGCGGACGACGTCTACATCGGGCCCTCCGACTACGTGCCCTGGCTGACCGACCGCAAGTGGGCGCACATCCGGCTCGAGGGCGAATCGTTCGGGGACGTGCCGCTCACGATCGAGGCGAAGCTCGAGGTGTGGGACTCGCCGAACTCTGCGGGCATCGTGATCGACGCCGTGCGTTGCTGCAAGCTGGCGCTCAACAACGGCCTCGGCGGCCCGTTGGTCGGACCCAGCGCGTACCTCATGAAGTCGCCGCGCGAGCAATACCCCGATCCGATCGCGCGCGACATGACCGAGGCGTTCATCGAGGAGTACGGCGGCGCGCCGAAGCTGCCCAGCAAGGGCAAGGTCAAGGCCACCGAGCAGGCCTAGGGCCTCGGCGGTCACGCCCGAGTTCCTGCCGGCGCTCTCCGGCGTGCTCTTCGGGCAGACGTTCACCGCCGGGATCAGCGGTGAGCTCAACCGGGTTGACCTGGCCCTCGGCCAGGGGACCAACTGTCTCGCCGACGCCGGACTAAACGTCGATATACGGGGCGTGACGGGCGGGCTGCCGAACTTCGTCCGGCTCGCCGGCGCCACGTTGCGGGACCTTCGTCCACAGCGGCAACGGTGGGGCGAGTTGGCTCGCCGACCCCCAGTTCGACGGAAGCTTCAAGACCTACGTCGACGGCGCAGGCTAGCTTCTGGGCGATCTATTGACCGGCGTCGCTGGCATCGGACCGGGGGCGGCGGCCGGCGAGCGGACCGTCGTATTCTGCGAGCGTGCCCGAGCTGTTCTCGATCGCTCAGGTCACGCCCTATCCGTGGGAGCAGCATCACGAGGTCAACCGCTTCGTCGAGCGCCTCTCCGACGAGCTTTGCCGGCGCGGCCACCGCGTGGTGGTGGTCGCGCCGTCGGACTCGCGCGAGCTGGTCCGCGACGGCCGGGCGAAGGTCAGGGCGCTCCGCTCGGATCCGGAGGCCGCGTTCGACGAGGCGGGCTGCACCGGCCTCCTCGCCGTGGGGCAGAGCCTGCCCTTCAGGCGAGCGGGCGCGGTGTCGCTGCCGCTCGACGTGTCCCGCACCCTCGAGGAGCTCCTCGAGTGGTCGGAGTTCGACTTCGTCCACGTCCACGAGCCGTTTGCGCCGAGCGCCTCCTCGGCCGCCTTGCGTCACTCCCGGGCGCTCAACGTGGGGAGCTTCCACTCGACCACCGAGCGCTTCGTCTCCACCCAGGTCGCGCGGCCGATCGTGGAGCTGCTGTTCGGCCGGCTCGACGGCCGCACCGCCAGCTTCGCCGCGACGCGGGAACTGGTGAACCGCTACTTCCCCGGCGAATACAGGGTGATCCAGCCCGGGGCGGACCTGGTGCACCGCGGCGAGTCCAAGGACGGGCCGCCCGAGATCCTGCTCTCCGCCGAGGAGGAGCGGGGGGCGCTGCGGCTCTTCCTCCGCGCGCTGCGCCGGCTGCCGACAGAGCTCGACTGGCACGCCACGGTCTGGCTTCGCGATTCGGTCGCGGCGCCGGCGGTCTCATTGCCGCGTCGGCTGCGCGACCGGGTTCGGCTCGCGGGGCCGGCTGACGGCTCCGAAAGCCAGCACCTGGCGGCGGCGAGCATCGCGGTGGCCGCATCGAGTGGCAGCGCTCCGGCCCCGCAGCTGGTGCTGCGCGCGCTTGCGGGCGGCGCGGTGCCCGTCGCCTCCCGACTCCCCGAGTACGAGGAGGCGCTGCGGGACGGTGAGCTGGGACTCCTGTTCGAGCCCCGCGACGCCCTCACCTTGGCCGCCCAAATGGAGCGCCTGATCACCGATGCGCAGCTCAGGAAGCGGTACGCGGAGCGGATCGCCAAGGCTCATCCCGAGCTCCTGTGGAGTCGCGCCGCCGAGGAGTTCGAGCAGCTCTACGGAGAGGTCGCGAGCCGTCGCCACGACCCGGGCCCCAAGGGGCACGTCAGGAAACGGCTCGCGCGGCGTGACTTCATCCACGTCGACCTTCACATGCATACGGACCACTCGCCGGACTGCGCCACGCCGGTCGAGACACTGCTCGAGACCGCGCAGCGGGTGGGCCTAGGCGCGATCGCTGTGACCGACCACAACGAGATCTCGGGCGCACTCGCGGCGCGCGAGCGCGCGGACGGGATCAAGGTGATCGTGGCCGAGGAGGTCAAGACCGCCGACCAGGGCGAGGTGATCGGCCTCTTCATCGAGGAGAAGATCGCGCGGGGCATGACCCTCCAGGAGACGATCGCGGAGATTCGCCGCCAGGGCGGCCTCGTGTACGTGCCCCACCCGTTCGACCGTATGCATTCCGTGCCCGACTACGAGCACCTGCTCGACGTGGTCGAGGACATCGACGCGATCGAGGTATTCAACCCGCGCGTGGCGTTTTCCGCCTTCAACGAGGAGGCCGCCCGCTTCGCCGCCAAGTATCGAATCGCCGCGGGCGCCGGCTCCGACAGCCACGTTGCGCAGGGGCTGGGCTCGGTGAAGATCCGGATGCGGGACTTCGACGGCCGGGAGGAGTTCCTCGAATCTCTCCGCGAGGCGGACATCATCCGCAAAAAGCAGAGCCTGCTCTACGTCCAGGCGCTCAAGTTCATCCAAACCAAGGGGGGCACGGCGGGGGGCAAGGGCGGCAATAGGTGATGCAGGCGAGAGGAGCGCGCGACGGGCCGTCAAACCACTCAGCGCGGATGCCCGCCACGGACGACGAGATCAAAGAGAAGTACCTCGAGCGGGCGATTCGCGAGCTGAACCAGCTCACCCGTGTAATCCAGTCCTGCGACCTCTGTCCTCGGGGCAACCTCATGCCGGTGCTGGGATCCGGGCACCCCCAGGCCGACATCTTCCTGCTCAAGTTCGCCCCGACGACCTCGGAGATCGAGGAGGGCGTGGCCTTCTACGGTCGCGCGGGCGGTGCGCTGATGAAGAGCTTCAGGCGCCTCGGAGTCGACCCGCTCGCGGTCTACGGCACGCTGTTCGTCAAGTGCCCGGTGGCCGACACCGGGCTGGCGGCAGCCGACTGCAAGGCGCGGGTGCTCGACGAGCTGGCGGTGGTACAACCCCGGCTGGTGGTGGTGATGGGCGAGGAGGCGCTCGAGGAGCTGAACATGCTGGGCGTTCCCCTTGGGTCGGAGGTTCGAGCGCTCCCCGGCGAGGTCCAGAAGCTGACCCCCTCGTGCGACGCCCTCTGGGTCCCCGACATCGACCGCTCGCTCGACGATGAGCAAACCAAGCGCGAGTTCTGGCACGCGTTCCGCACGCTTGGCGAGTGGTACGCGGACTTTCCTCCCTACTGAGCGGGACCGGATTCTCGGACCCCTGGCGAGCGCGGGCGTATGCGACGAACGTTACGCTAGCCGGGAGCGAAGGAGGCTGCGATGGCGGATAAGGCGAGAGTGCTCGTCGTTGCCAACCAGACGGCGGAGTCGGAGGAGCTCCTCGCGGCGCTCAAGGCTCGGGCCGATCAGGGACCGGTGGAGTTCACGGTCCTGATTCCAGCCACACCTCATGGGTTGTCCTGGGCCGCCAACATGTACGCCGACGAGGGGCAGGTGGAGGCTCAACAGCACAGGGACGCGATGATCGAGCGGCTCCGCGCGACGGGTCTCGACGTCAAGGAGGCGAAGGTGGGTGACGCCGACGCGCTCGCGGCGATCCAGGACGAGGTCAACTTCCACGCTTACGACGAGCTGATCGTGTCCACTCTCCCGCTGAAGATCTCGAAGTGGCTGCGCGTGGACCTGCCACGCAAGGCGGAGGCCTGCACCGGCCTCCCAGTGCTCCACGTCACGGCGCACGCAACCAAGGCTCCGGCGAGCTAGGGTCAGACTCCCATGGACCTGGAAGAGCACAGCCTCGACCCAGTCATTCAGCGGAACTGCGCCGAGTGCGGGGTGCGGCTGACCGAGCAGGAGATCAAGGCGTCGCTCGATTCCGAGGGGCCCTTCTTGTGCTCGGTGCACGCGGCCGAGCAGGTGCCGTTCGAAGAGGAGGAGCCGGAGGGCTAGCCCGTCCGGTGTTCCAGCAGAGCCACCGCCTCGATGTGTGGCGTCTGCGGGAACATGTCCACCGGACGCACAGTCACCAGCCGGTAGCCGCCGTCGACCATCTGCCGCGCGTTCGGCGCCAGCGTGGTCGGGTTGCAGGACACGTATACGATCCGATGCGCGCCGGCCTCGAGCACCCGGCGAACGATCTTCTGCGACAGGCCCGCTCGCGGCGGATCCACCACCACCACGTCGGGCCGCCCCGAGCGTTCCAGCAGCGGTCGCATCGCGGTGCGGGCGTCCCCGGCGTAGAAGGTCGCGTTGTCGACGCCGTTGAGCCGTGCGTTGTCTATCGCGTCCGCCACGGCTCGCTCGACGATCTCCACCCCGAAGACCTCGCGGGCGTCGAGCGCGAGCACCAGGGCGATGGTGCCGATCCCGCTGTAGAGGTCCAGCACGCGCTCACGGCCGGTCAGCCCGGCCAGCTCCGCGGCGATGCCGTAGAGGCGCTCGGCCATCTCCGTGTTGGTCTGGAAGAAGGCGTCGGGGGAGATCCGGAAGCGCAATCCGGAGAGCTCCTCCTCCACAGCCTCGCTCCCCTTCAGTACCCGGGTCTCGCCCCCGCGCGCGGTCTCCGCCACGCTCGCGGCGCGGGTCCACAGGACGCTGTGGGCGGGCAGCGTCTCGGCGAGCTCCGCGGAGCGGAAGGAACCGGGGCTCGTCACGAGGCGCGCCTGCAGCACGCCCGTGCGGCGGCCCTGCCGCACGACGAGGTTGCGCAGCAAGCCCGTGTGCTCCCGGCGGTCGTAGGCCGGCAGGCCTTCCGACCGGCACCAGGTCTTGACGGCCTCACGAAGCTCGTCGGTGCTCTCCGAGGCCAGGACGTCCTCGCGCACCTCGTCGATCACGTCCCAGCGGCCCGGGCGGTGGAAGCCGAGCACCAGCTCGCCGGTCTCGTCCTCGCCAAACGAGTACTCGACCTTGTTGCGGTAGCGCAGGCGCTCCACCGCCGGCACGATCTGCTCGACCGGCGGATCCTCGAAGCCGCCCAGCCGGAGTAGCGCGTCGGCGACCTGCCGCTGCTTTTCCTCCAGCTGCCGCTCGTAGCGGAGCACCTGCCAGGGAGCGCCGGGGTGGGGCACCGCCGGCTCCACTCGCTCGGCGCTCGGCTCGAGCAGCTCTACGGCGTCCGCCTCCCCGAAGGAACGCTTCGACTTCGTCAGGCGCGCGCGAACGCGGTCGCCGGGAACGGTCCCGCGCACGAAGACCACGTAACCGTCGGCTCTGGCCACGCCGGCCCCCCCATGGGCGAGGCTTTCGACGACGAGCTCGAGCTCGTCGCCGGGCCGGGGGCGACTCTGCGCGTGGGCTTGCTCCACCGGGGCTATGGTGGCAAGCCTGGAGCTTCCGGCATACAGGGATGAGGCCGAGACCTTCCTCGGCGAGCTCGACCGCGAGTTCTACCTGCACTTCTCCGGACGGCAGGACGACTACGGCATCGAGGCGATCTACGAGCGGCACGCGAGGCTCTTCACCCGCGATGCGGTCGACGCGCTGCGCGAGCAGGGCACCCGCCCGCTCCTCGAGTTCGCCGTCCACGGTCTGATCGGTCGCGAGACCAAGGCCGAGGCCGCGGAGCTGGCGCGCCGGGAGGCCGCGCTCGAGATCGAGGTAGACGGTCGGCAGGTGCCCTACCGCGAGGCATCTGTCGTCCAGGCGAACGAGCGTGACCCAGAGCGCCGCGCCACGATCGACCGCGCCCGCAACGAGGCGCTGGACGAGCACCTCAACCCGCTGCTCATCGAGCTCCTTGAGCGGGGGCGGGCGCTGACCACCGAGCTCGGCTGGTCGAGCACGGTCGCGATGTGCGAGGAGCTAAGCGGGATCGACTTGCGCTCCCTCGGGCGTCAGGCCGCCGCGTTCCTGGAGGCAACGGAGGACCGCTATGAGCCGCTCGTCGGCCCCAGGCTCGAGCAGCAGCTGGACTTCGGCTTCGAGCGCCTGCGCCGCGCCGACCTCACCGCCTTCTTCCGGGCGCCCTCGCTGGACCGCTGGTTCCCGGAGGAGACGCTCGTCGCCAGCCTCGTCGACACCCTCGCGGGAATGGGCATCGACCTCGAGTCGCAGCCGGGCGTCGTGCTCGACACCGATCAGCGGCCCAAGAAGTCGCCGCGCGCTTTCTGTGCGCCGGTGCGCGTGCCGGACGAGGTCTACCTGGTGATCGCCCGCATCGGCGGCCGCGACGACTACGCCGCACTCTTCCACGAGGCGGGCCACACGGAGCACTATGCGCACGTGGACGCCTCGCTGCCGGTCGAGGACCGCTACCTCGGCGACAACTCGGTCACGGAGGGCTTCGCCTTCCTCGTCGAGCACATGACCGACGACCCGGTCTGGCTCGAGCGGATCATGGCCGTCGACGGGCCGGAGGAGATCGTCCGGCACGCCGAGGCGGTCAAGCTGGTCTTCGTGCGCCGCTACTGCGCCAAGCTGGCGTACGAGCTCGAGCTGCACAGCGAGCGAGGGTCGCTCGAGGAGGCGCCGCGACGCTACTCGGAGCTGCTCGGCGCCTCCGTGCATGTCGACTGGCCGCAGACCACCTGGCTCGCCGACGTGGACCCGTTCTTCTATGCCGCGCGCTACCTGCGCGCCTGGGCGCTCGAGGCACACCTCCGCGCCGCGCTCGTCGAGCGCTTCGGGGCGGCCTGGTTTCAGGATCCCGCCGCCGGCGAGCTGCTGCGTGGCCTATGGCGCTCGGGCCAGCGGCACGGTGCCGAGGAGCTGCTGGCGGGGCTGGACGGCCGGGCCCTGGACCTCGCCGCGCTTGCCTGAGCGAGCTAGTCGTCGGCGCGCGCGAGCAGCGACAGCCTGCCGGGGAGGCGCCGGTTCGGGCGCGCCAGCGCGGTCGGCTGACCGTGGAGCTTCGCCCCGCGCGGGTCGAGCTGGAAGCGGATCAGAAAGTCGAGCGCGCCGGTCGAGCCGCTGAGGCCCGCCTTGTTGTAGATGGCGGTGAGCACGTCGTACGGGTCCTTTGCCGCGGCGATGCTGTTCACCGTCGGTTCCACCGCCACGCCCGGGACGTAGGCATAGGGATCGCCGCGCACGACTCGCTGTATCTGCTCGGGGCTCAGCCGCTCGCCTGCCAGCTCGGTGCTGTCGGAGAGCTGCTCCAAGGCCTCGCGGCGGATCGCGTTCAGGTCCTGCTCCGTGAAGTCGAGCCGGACGTCGTGGTTGTGGCCCACCTCCCGCTCGATGCCGCGCATCCGCAGAAACGTCTCGAGGTACTCGCGGTCGGCATCCATCATCAGAAGCGAGTACTTCGGCGGCGCCTTCGCACCGTCAGGCCTGGTCGTCACGCCGTGCACGAGCGTCACCCCTCCGTCGCGGACGGTGATCGAGCGGTCCACCGAGCCGTCGGCGTGCCTCGTCTCCGTCACCTCCCCGCCGCGGTTCGGGGTGATGTTCCCACCCAGCTTGACCGGCCCGAGCCGAGCCTCGAGCTGCGCCGTCGACGACCATTTTGCAGTCTCCGAACGGGCGGCATCCTCGATGCCCTCGCCCCCCGTCTGATGGGGAAGCCGGCCGCTCGTGACGAAGCGCTGGTACGCCCGCCAGCCCCTGGGCTTGGTCACGTCGAGGTCGACCGAGCGGAGCTTCCCGTCGCTGAACTCGTGCGCCAGGCCGATCGCCAGCCCCACGTCGTCGGTCCCCAGTCCTAGGCGCGCTCGGCTCAAGGTTTCCCCGTCGGGTCCGCGCCGTAACAGGTAGTCGGGCTAGGAGGACAGACAAAGCTCATCGGGTTGCTGGTCGCTGGGGCTCGGGCTCTTTCCCAGCGACCAGCGACTAGGGCCCGCACTAAGTCAGGGTCTGCTCCACCTGAATGCCTTGTTGCCGCCGACCTCTAGCTGAGGTCGGCAGCCGCTCCATCCTGTCTAGCGATTCAGCTTCTGCTCGATGGCGTTCAGCACCGACTTGCGGTTGGCGTTTCGCCGCTCGTGGTCGCGGACCTTGCGGAGCTGGGCCGGGGTGAGGTCCCCGAGCCGCCTCTGTAC
>JBKPHP010000044.1:0-20552 GCA_046729895.1 Actinomycetota bacterium | reverse complement strand
AAGGCGGCGGTTTTCCGCGGAGCGAGCGGTATCCTTTCGGGCGCGGCCGCTACCCGCCGTCGGGAGTGGACCGGCAACGATGACCTCGAAGAACGAAAGCGTCGCCCCACGCGTGGGCGTGGTCGGCTCCGGCCGGCTAGGCACGGCGCTCGCCGCCGGCCTGCGCGCCGCCGGTGTCGGGGTGGACGGGCCTGCGGGGCGCGGCGAGATCCCCCGCGGCGAGGCGATCGTGCTCTGCGTGCCCGACGCCGAGATCCGCAACGCCGCCGACGCGGTCGCCGGCGCTGCTGCATTCGTCGGGCACACGAGCGGCGCCACCCCCCTCGCCGCGGTCGAACCTGCCGATGCACAGGCCTTCGGCCTGCATCCCCTCCAGACGTTCCCGGACGGCTCGGGGCCGGAGCGCTTCCGGGGCGCCGGCTGCGCCGTCGCCGGGTCGACCCCAGAGGCACTGGCGCTGGCAAGGGGGCTGGCGGAGGTCCTCGACATGCGGCCGTTCGAGATCGATGACGAGTGCCGCGCCTCCTACCACGCGGCAGCCTCGATCGCGTCGAACTTCCTGATCACGCTGCAGCACGCCGCCGAGCGGGTGGCCGGCGCGGCGGGCCTCGCGCCGGACGAGGCGCGGGATTTGCTGGCGCCACTCGTACGAGCCACGGTCGAGAACTGGGCCGCGCTCGGCGCCGAGGGGGCGCTCACCGGGCCGGTCGCTCGCGGCGATCACGCCACCGTCGCCGCTCAGCGGGTCGCGGTCGCGGAGGTCGCCCCTCACCTCGTCCCGCTCTTCGACGAGCTCGTCGAGCGCACGCGCGACATCGCCGGGGTGGCCGCATGAAGACCGTTCGCAGCGTGCGCGGGCTGCGCGAGGCGCTGGTGACGCAGTGGGCGGCGGGCCGCGACATCGGGCTCGTGCCGACGATGGGCTACTTCCACGAGGGCCACCTGGCGCTGATGCGACGGGCGCGAGCGGAGCATGACGTGGTCGTGGTCTCGCTGTTCGTGAACCCGGCACAGTTCCGACCCTCCGAGGACCTCGAGGCCTACCCGCGCGACGAAGAGCGCGATGCGGCTCTGGCCGAGGCCGAGGGCGTGGACCTGCTGTTCGCCCCGCCGCTCGAGGAGATCTATCACGAGGGCTTCGACACGACCGTGAGCGTCGGGGGGCTCACCTCGGTTCTCTGCGGCGACCCCAGCGGCCGGGGCCCGGAGCACTTCGCCGGAGTGACCACCGTGGTCACCAAGCTGTTCAACATCGTCCAGCCGGACGCGGCCTACTTCGGCCAGAAGGACGCCCAGCAGGCGTTAGTCATCCGCAAGCTGGTGCGCGACCTCGACATACCGGTGCGGATCGAAGTCTGCCCCACCGTGCGTGACCACGACGGGCTCGCGCTCAGCTCCCGCAATGCCTACCTCTCCCCCCTCGAGCGCGAGCGTGCCCTGTCCCTGAGCCGGGCCCTTCGGGCCGCCGAGTCGACGGTGGCAGCGGGCGAGCTCGACGCGGCGAGAGTGCTGGCGGCCGCTCGCCGCGAGCTGGATCAGGCGGGGGTCGAGCCCGAATACCTCGAGCTCCGCTCCGCCACCGATCTCCGCCCTGTGGAGCGCGTGAACGGCTCGACGCTGCTGGCGGTGGCCGCCCGCGTGGGCGGGGCCCGCCTGATCGACAACACCATCCTGGGAGACGCGGCATGAGACGCACGATGTTGAAGTCGAAGGTGCACCGAGCGACGGTCACCGGCAGCGACCTCCACTACGTCGGCTCGCTCACGATGGACCCCGAGTTGCTGGAGGCCGCCGACATCCGCGTGAACGAGCTGGTCCACGTGCTTGACATAGACAACGGCAACCGCTTCGAGACCTACACGATCGCCGGCGCACGCGGCTCCGGCGAGGTAACGATCAATGGCGCCGCCGCACGCCTCGCCCACGAGGGCGACAAGGTGATCGTGGTCTCGTACGGCGAGTATGAGGATGCCGAGCTCGCTTCGCACGAGCCGCGAGTCGTCCACGTCGACGACCGCAACCGGATCGTGGACGTGGACTCGAAAGTCGAAAGGTTGGTCGCATGAGCCACGCACCGCCCGCCAAGGGCCGTCCCATGACACTGTCCCGCCTGACCGAGAAGAAGGCGCTCGGCGAGCCGATCGCGATGGTCACCGCCTACGACTACCCCAGCGGCCAGGTGGCCGAGGAAGCCGGCGTCGACCTCGTGCTGGTCGGCGACTCCGCCGCCATGACGGTGCTCGGCTACCCGAGCACCGTGCCGGTCTCGCTCGACGAGATGCTGGTGCTCGCGGCCGCCGTCCGGCGCGGCCTCGACACCCCCTTCCTCGTGGGCGACCTTCCGTTCGGCTCCTATGAGGTCTCGAACGAGCAGGCTGTGACCACGGCGCAGCGCTTCATCAAGGAGGCCGGCTGCGACGCCGTCAAGCTCGAGCGTGGGGGCAGCTCGGTCGAGCGGGCGCGGGCGATCATCGACTCTGGCATCCCGGTGATGGGCCACGTCGGGCTCACGCCGCAGACTGCGACCGCCCTCGGCGGCTACCGATCCCAGGGCCGCACGGCGGAGCGGGCTCTCGACGTGGCCCACGACGCGCTCGCCCTCCAGGAGGTGGGCTGCTTCTCCATCGTGTTCGAGGCCATTCCCAGCCCGCTCACCGAGGCGATTATGCCGCGCATGCAGATTCCGGTGATCGGAATCGGGGCCGGGCCGGCGGCCGACGGGCAGGTGCTCGTGTTCCACGATCTCCTGGGGATCTACGACGGCCACGCCGCGCGCTTCGTGAAGCGCTACGCGAACGTGCGCAAGGAGATGGTCGAGGGAGTGCGCCGGTTCGCGGAGGAGGTGCGCACCCGGGCCTACCCCGAGGCCGACCACGGCTACACGATGGCTCCGGACGAAGTGGAGCGCCTGCACCTCCTCTTGCAGGAGCACGCGGGCGAGCCCTTCACGGGCGGGCCCAGCCTCTAGCCGGGCGTGCCGGTCCACAGCGGCCAGCTCCGCTTCTCGACCGAGGGTGACGGCGACGTCATCGACCTCACCGAGGGCGTGCTGGAGGTGGTGCGCTCGGCCGGTGTGGACGAGGGTGCGGTCTCGGTCTTCGTCCCAGGCTCCACGGCCGCGGTCACGACGATGGAGTACGAGCCGGGCGGGGTGCACGACCTGCGAGCGACCATGGACCGCCTGGTGCCGTCCGAGGGCGACTACGAGCACAATCGCCTCAACGCGGACACCAATTCCCACGCCCATATCCGAGCGGCGATGGTGGGGCCTTCCGAGACGGTCCCGCTGCGGGGCGGGCGGCTCGGGACCGGGACCTGGCAGCAGGTGGTGCTGATCGACTTCGACGATCGGCCGCGGGAGCGGACAGTCGTAGTGCAGGTCGTCTCGTAGCAGCGCCAGCCCGCAGGGGCCAACCGGGCGCCTCCCTCTCGCTTTCGTAGGCGAAAGGTGCTCTTCGGAACGCAGACGGCTGGGTAGGAGGACGGCCGGTCCGAGACGACCGACTTCATGAAGAAAGTCATCCAGACCACCCAGGAGGGGTGCTAATCGACACCGTACGGCGATTTCGCACGGATCCGCGATCCCTGGCACCTCCTACCCACCCGCCCCGATCCCGCAAGGGGCTCGCCCACTCAGAAGCGAGAGGGGGGCGCCTAGCCGAATTCGACCTTGTTTAGCACCCTGGCCGGCACGCCCGCCGCGATCGAGAACGGCGGAAGGTCGGCGGTCACCACGCTGTTAGCCCCGATCACGCAGCGTTCCCCCACCGTCACGCCGCTCGTGATCACAACGTTGGCGCCGCACCAGACGTTGTCGCCGACTCGCGTGGGCCCCTTGGAGGTAAAGCCCTGCCAGGGCACCGGCGTCTCCGCATCATCGAAGCGGTGGTTGGCGTCGGATACGAAGCAGCCGTTGGCGAACATGCAGTGGTTCCCGATCTCCACCAGCTCGTGTGACGCAACCATCACCGCGATGTTGAGGAAGGACTGAGAGCCGATCCGAACGCGGGCCTCGCCGGGCGCCGTGATCCAAACGTGGGGCTCGAGCACGGTGTGCTCCCCGACCTCCAGCCGCCCCTCGCGGAACGCCTCGAGCACGTTGCCGTGCACGGGCCAGCGGACGAACGCGTGGCGTCGCATGAACTCGCGATGGATGCGCAGCCGGTTCCAGGGCAGCGAGTTGCGCTCGTACCAGCGCCATTTCTGGAGGTAGAGCCGCAGCTCGCGCACCCGCGGGAGCTTTGCAGAGGGATCGGAACTCTCGGGCGTCTGGCTTGTCATACGGGCTAGCCTGCCCCGTCAACTCGACAAGGGAGATAGATGACTCGCTTGCTTCACTACCGGCCCTCGCCCGCCGTGCTCATAGCCATGATCGCGTTGTTCGTCTCGCTGGGCGGAGTCTCCTACGGCGTCGCAACCGGCTCGATCGACAGCCGGGAGATCAAGAACAACACCGTCCGCAGCAAGGACATCCGGAACCGCGCCATCCTGGGCAAGGACATTAGGAACGACACGGTTACAAGCAGGCAGATCAGGGGCCCGGAGGCCTACCACGAGGTGGGCACGTCCGGTGAGCCCCCCTTCCAGAACGGGGCGACCAACTACGGCGCCGGGTTCTCGACGGCCGCGTTCTTCAAAGACGAGGAGGGCATCGTCCATCTGAAGGGCACGGTGAAGGCGAAGGGGGTGCCCGCCGGGAAGGTGATCTTCAGGCTTCCCTCGGGTTACCGTCCGAGCCAGATCCTCAACGCGGCCGTGATCGCGAGCGGCTCCATCGGGTATGTCTACATCCGCCCGAACGGCGAGATTGAGGTGAACCGCGGCGCCGAGACTGGCTTCTGCGCCGTGGCCGGCTCGCCCACGGCCACCTGCTATGGCTTGGACTCCATAAGCTTCCGGGCCGGGGCCAGCGGGGCGGCCGCGCGGTCCGCGGCGACGTTGGATCCCAACAGCCCCTGAACCGAGGTTACGCCGCAGCCGCAGCAAGGACGTCCCAAGCGCACCGGGAGGCGGCGGGTTGGCTGGCCTCCCATGTCTGGTTCTTCGATTGCACCTTTTGACGTGCGGCCCGCGATTGGGTGAATATCCGCGTCGTCCTCGACACCTAGGAGGTAATGCTCATGCCCAAGACCCCGCGACGGCGGCCATCACCCGCTCTGGTGATTGCTTCGATCGCGTTGTTCGTCTCGCTTGGCGGTGTCGCCTACGGCGTCGCGACCGTCGGGACGAACGACATCCAGAACGGCGCGGTTACCAGCAAGAAGATCCGTAACCGCACGATCCGCAACTTCGACGTGAGCCGTCAGACCTTGACCGGCTCCCGGATCCGCGAGTCGACGCTGGGCACGGTCCCTCGCGCCGACGGGCTCGCCAAGCACGGCGTGATCAACTCGACCGGCGCCTTCGTCCGGGGGCGGGGCGTGGTGTCCTCGTCACGTTTGGCAAATGGCCTCTACCAGGTTGTCTTCAACCGCCAGGTGGGCACCTGCTCGTACATCGCCACCCTCGGCGACCCTGGAGCTGTCAACCAGCCGCCGACGGGCTTCATTAGCGTGGCCACCGACCCGGTGAACGGCAACGCCGTGCGCGTGCGCACCCGCAGCCAAGGACCCCAAGGAGGCGCACAGGCCGACCGCCCCTTCCACATCGCGGTTTCTTGCGGCTGACTCGAGCCTGAGCCGTCAGGCCGCGGCGGCGACCTTGGCTCGCCCCCGCGGCCGGCGCTCCCGCGGGAGGATCCTGTTCAGGAACTCGCCGGTGTAGGAGCCATCGGCGGCGGCCACCTGCTCGGGAGTGCCCTGCGCCACCACCAGGCCGCCCTCCTCCCCGCCCTCAGGACCGAGGTCGATGATCCGGTCGGCGCTCTTGATCACGTCCAGGTTGTGCTCGATCACGACCACTGTGTTGCCCCCCTCGACCAGGCGGTTCAGCATGTCGAGCAGTCGCTGCACATCCGCGAAATGGAGGCCGGTGGTGGGCTCGTCGAGGATGTAGAGGGTCCGGCCGGTTGCGACCTTGCACAGCTCGCTGGCCAGCTTTACCCGCTGCGCCTCGCCGCCGGACAGGGTGGTGGCCGCCTGGCCCAGCCGGATGTAGTCGAGGCCCACGTCGTGCAGCGCCTGCAGGCGGCGCTTGATCTTGGGGATGTGCTGGAAGAAGTCGAGCGCCTCCTCGACGGTCATTGCGAGCACGTCCGCGATCGTCCGGCCCTTGAAGCGCACCTCGAGCGTCTCGCGGTTGTAGCGCTTGCCGTTGCACTGCTCGCAGGGAACGTAGACGTCAGGCAGGAAGTGCATCTCGATCTTGATCTGGCCGTCGCCGCGGCAGACCTCGCAGCGCCCGCCCCTGACGTTGAAGCTGAACCGGCCCGGCTTGTATCCGCGCGCTCGGGCTTCCTGGGTCTTGGAGTAGAGCTCCCGGATGTGGTCGAACAGCCCGATGTAGGTGGCCGGGTTCGACCGCGGCGTGCGCCCGATGGGCGACTGGTCGATGTTGATGATCTTGTCGATCTGGTCGAGGCCGTGTATGCGGCGGTGCTCGCCGGGGCGCTGCTTGGCCCGGTGCAGGCGATTGGCAACGGCCTTGTAGAGCACTTCGTTCACGAGCGTCGACTTGCCGGAGCCGGACACTCCCGTGATGCAGCAGAAGACGCCCAGGGGCAGCCTCACGTCGATCTCCTGGAGGTTGTGCTGTGAGGCGCCCTCGATCTCGACGTAGGCCGACGGCCGGCGCCGCTTTGCCGGCAGCGGGATCTCCTCCTTGCCGGCGAGGTACCGGCCGGTGAGCGACTCCTCTACCCGCATCACGTCCTCCGGCGTACCCTCCGCCACCAGCCAGCCGCCGTGCTCCCCGGCCCCGGGCCCGAGGTCGACGATGTGGTCGGCGGCCCGCATGGTCCCCTCGTCGTGCTCGACCACGATGACCGTGTTCCCGAGCTCCCTGAGCCGCTCCAGCGTGCTGATCAGGCGGGCGTTGTCGCGCTGGTGGAGCCCGATGGAGGGCTCGTCCAGGATGTAGAGCACTCCGACCAGGGTCGAGCCGATCTGGGTGGCGAGCCGGATCCGCTGCGCCTCGCCGCCCGACAGCGTGCCGGCCGCGCGGTCGAGTGACAGGTAACCCACCCCCACGTTGTCGAGGAAGCGCAGCCGCTCCTCGATCTCCCGCAGGATCAGTCGCGCGATCTGGCGCTCGGTCTCGCTCAGCTCCAGCTCGTGGAGCCACCCGAGCGCGCGGTGCGCCGACATCCGCGTGAACTGGTCGATCCCAAGCCCGCCGACCAGCACCGCCAACGATTCCGGCCGCAGCCGCGCTCCGCGGCATTCCGGGCACGGGTGGAGGGTCATGTACTCCTCGATCTTCTCTCGCGAGTAGTCGGAGTCGGTCTCGCGATAGCGCCGCTCGAGGTTGGTCACGATGCCCTCGAAGCGCGTCATGTAGGAGCGCCGCCGGCCGTAGCGGTTGCGGTACGAGACGTAGACGCGCTCGCCGTCGGTGCCGTACAGAAAGCAGTCGCGCACCTGCTCGGGCAGGTCCTCCCACGAGGTGTCCATGTCGACTTCCCACTTGTCCGCGATTGCCTGGGTCATCTGCTCGTAGTAGTTGGAGGCGCTCGTGGACCACGGCACCAGCGCGCCCTCGTTGAGCGACAGGCTGGGATCCGGCACGATCAGATCGGGGTCGATCTCCATCTGGGAGCCGAGACCGGTACAGCGCGGGCAGGCGCCATGCGGGGAGTTGAACGAGAACATCCTGGGCTCGAGCTCAGGCATCGAGGTGCCGCAGTGGAGGCACATGAAGCGGTCGGAGTACGTCGTGGTCTCGCCCGTGTCCACGTTCTCCACGTCGACGATCCCGTCCGCCCGCGCCACCGCCGTCTCGATCGAGTCCGCCAGGCGCTTGCGAAGGTCGGGCCGCATCACCAGCCGGTCGACCACGACCGAGATGTCGTGCTTGAACTTCTTGTCCAAGCCGATCTCCTCCTCGAGCCGGCGCAGCTCTCCGTCGACCCTCACCCGTGTGAACCCCTCGGCGAGCAGCTCCTGGAGCAGGTCGCGAAACTCGCCCTTGCGGCCTCGCACCACCGGCGCCAGCACCATGAACTTGGTGCCCTCGGGGAGCGTCATCACCTGGTCGATGATCTGCTCAGCCGACTGCGCGGCGATCGGGCGCCCGCAGTTGTAGCAGTGGGGATGCCCGACCCTGGCCCAGAGAAGGCGCAGGTAGTCGTAGATCTCGGTGACCGTGCCGACGGTGGAGCGCGGGTTCCGGGAGGTCGTCTTCTGATCGATCGAGATCGCGGGCGAGAGCCCGTCGATCGAGTCCACGTCGGGCTTGTCCATCTGGCCCAGGAACTGCCGCGCGTAGGCGGAGAGCGACTCGACGTAGCGGCGCTGGCCCTCCGCGTAGATCGTGTCGAAGGCAAGGCTCGACTTGCCGGACCCCGACAGCCCGGTGATGACGATCAGCGCGTTGCGCGGCAGCCCGAGGTGGAGATCCTTGAGGTTGTGCTCGCGCGCGCCGGAGACGGCGATCTTCTCGGCGGCCTTCACCGACTTGAGTCTAGAGCCGGCTCCGGCGAACACTTGTTCGGAACATGGCAGTTGCGCCCTCTTTGCGGTGACGCTGGTCCGCGCCCCTACGCCCAGCGCTAGGGTGCGTGGCCATGAGAAAGGCGGCGGGGGCCGTCACGCTACTGTGCCTCGCCGCGCTTGTTGGCGCGGGATGCGGGGGAGCGGACCGCTCGAAGGACTTTCGCAAGGACTACAACCGGATCGTGCGCGAGTACTCCGGTCTGTCAACGGAAGTGGGCAGCGCCATACGGGGCGCCTCCGGGAAGTCCGACAAGACCCTTGCGGCCCAGTTCGGGCGACTGGCCGACCGCGTTCGGCAGGAGGTCCGGAAGTTCCAGAAGCTGAATCCCCCCAAAGACGCCGCGGACGAATTCGACGCCTTCGTGGCGGGCCTCGCGAAGGTCTCCGACGACCTCAGCGCGATATCCCAGGCGGGGACGGAGCACAACGCGAGGAAGGCCCAGGCCGCAGCCCGATCGCTCCTGCGCGACGCCGAGCGGGTCTCGAAGAGGGAAGACGCGCTGAGGAAGGCCGTGGACTAGCCGCGGACCTTGGCGTAGACCTCATCGAGGATGGCGCCCGCGTTTCGCAGCTCGAAGTTCTCCTCGAGGTAGCGGGCGGTCTCCTCACGGGGGGTGCCGTTGAGGGCCATGTTGAGCGCGATCAGGCGAGCGCCCTCCGCGCCCTCCGCCGCCCCTCCGGGTTCCTCGCCGGCCGCGCCGACGGGCTCTTGGGCGGCCTCGCCCGCGATCTGCGCCTCCTCGGCCTCCTCCCGGAGCAGCGCCGCGTCGAAGTCGGGGGCAGCGGCCTCAGTCTCCACGGCAGGCTGCTCCTCGGCGGGTTCCTCCTCGGGAGTCGCCTCGTAGGCCGCCTCCGCGGGTGTCTCGTGGACTCCCTCGAGCACCTCGGGCTCCGCCTTCTCGGCGGGCGCCTGCGGCTCATCCAGCTCGGCGTCGGCGGGGGCGGCCGTGCGGATCACCTGGATCCCCGCACGCAGGGACTCCAGCTCGGTGGAGAGGGACCCCGCGCCGTCGCGCAGGTCGCTCACGAGCGACGCGAGGCGACCTCGGAGCTCGCTCACGAGCCGGTTGAGATCGTTCTCGATCGAGTCCGCCCGCTCGAGCATCTGGCTGGTCACGTCCTGCACCTTCTGCACGTGCGCCGAGGCCTCCGACTCCCCGCGCCTGCGCATCCGCTCGGCGTCCTCCTCGGCTGCCTGGCGCGTCTGCCGCGCCTCGGCGCGGGCCCTCGAGGTCAGCTGGTCCGCCTCCTGACGGGCTCCGGCCTGAATGTCGCCGGCGCTCTGCTCGGCGGCCTCGACGATCGACCGGACCTGCGCCGCGGCGGCGGTTGCGGCCGACGACGTCGCCCCCTCGCCGCCCTGGCTGGAGCGCTTCAGCTCCTCGACCGCCCGGGCGATCTCCCGGAGATGACGGTCCACCTCGTCGGGGTCGTAGCCCCGGCGCACAGCCGAGAAGTCGGTTCGCTCGATGAACTGACGCTCCAGCTCCAAGTGCCCTCTCCCTCCGCCGGGACTGGCCGCTCAGCCTAGCTGACGCTCCGCCAAGCTTCGCCGGGACCGGCGCTCGGTCGCTCCTGACGACTGGGCAACTGGCGACTGGGGTCCTCCGCGGCGCGGTCTGCTCAGATTCCCGCTTCCGTCTCTTCGAGCTCTCGGCGCAGGGCCTTGATCTCGTCCCTCAGCTTGGCCGCGTACTCGAAGCGCAGGTCCTCGGCCGCGGCCAGCATCTCCTCCTCGAGCTCCCCCCTCGTCCGGCGGATCTCCTCGGCCGTCATTCCCTCGGTGCGCTCGCGCCGGCGCGCCGACCGGGCCGGGAGCTTGGACTCGATCGCCAGGAAGTCCGTGATGTCGGAGATCCCCTTCTGGATCGTCTCGGGGGTGATGCCGTGCTGCTCGTTGTAGTCCGTCTGGATGGCCCGGCGCCGGTTCGTCTCCTCGATCGCGCTCCGCATCGCCTGGGTCGCCTTGTCCGCGTACATCACTACCTTGCCCCGCACGTTCCGGGCGGCCCGACCGATCGTCTGAATCAGTGACGTCTCGCCACGCAGGAAGCCCTCCTTGTCGGCGTCGAGGATCGCAACGAGCGAGACCTCGGGCAGGTCGAGCCCCTCGCGCAGCAGGTTGACGCCCACCAGCACGTCGAACTCGCCCAACCGGAGCTCGCGAATGATCTGGATCCGTTCGAGCGTGTCCACCTCGGAGTGCAGATAGCGGACCTTGAAGCCGTACTCGAGCAGGTAGTCGGTCAGGTCCTCCGCCATCTTCTTGGTGAGCGTGGTCACCAGGGTGCGCTCGCCGCCATCGGAGCGCGCTCTGATCTCGTTCATCAGGTCGTCGATCTGGTTTCTCGTCTCTCGCACGTCGACCTCCGGATCGACGATCCCGGTCGGGCGAACGATCTGCTCGACGATCCGGGCGGAGTGGTTGCGCTCGAACTCGGCGGGCGTGGCCGATACGAACAGGATCTGGGGAACGTGCGCGAGGAACTCGTCGAATGTCTGGGGCCGGTTGTCGAGCGCGCTCGGCAGCCGGAAGCCGTAGTCGACCAGGGTCTGCTTACGCGAGCGATCGCCCTCGTACATGCCGCCGAGCTGCGGGACGGTCTGATGGGACTCGTCGATGAAGCAGATGAAGTCCTCGGGGAAGAAATCGAGCAGGCAGAAGGGACGCTCGCCGGGCTTCCGGCCATCCAGGATGCGCGAGTAGTTCTCGATCCCGTTGCAGAACCCGAGCTCGCGCAGCATCTCCATGTCGAACTGTGTCCGCTGCCGAAGGCGGTGGGATTCCAGCAGCTTGCCCTCGGACTCGAGCTCCGTGCAGCGAGCCTCCAGCTCGTCTCGGATCTCACCGATGGCGCGCTCGAGCGTCGGACGGTCGGTCGCGTAGTGGGTCGCCGGCCAGATACCGGCGTGCTCGAGCTCCCCGTACACCTCACCGGTGAGGGGATCGAAGTGCTGCACCTGCTCGATCTCGTCGCCGAAGAAGATCGCCCGGTAGGCGGACTCGGCGTAGGCGGGGAAGATCTCGAGCGTCTCGCCCCTGACGCGGAAGCCGCCCCGCCCGAGCGACTGGTCGTTGCGCGTGTAGTGGTTGTCCACAAGCTTGCGCAGGACGGCGTCCCGATCGACCATCTCCCCCTTCTTCAGGAGCACCACCTGGGCGTCGTACTTCTCGGGGGAACCCAGGCCGTAGATGCACGACACCGACGCGACGACGATGACGTCCCGTCGCGCGAACAGGGCTGCGGTCGCAGAGTGCCGCAGGCGGTCGATCTCGTCGTTGATCGAGCTGTCCTTCTCGATGTAGAGGTCCTGCGCGGGCACGTACGCCTCGGGTTGGTAGTAGTCGTAGTACGAGACGAAGTACTCCACGGCGTTGCCCGGGAAGAACTCGCGGAACTCGTTGCAGAGCTGCGCGGCGAGCGTCTTGTTGTGGGCGATCACGAGCGCCGGTCTCTGCACCCGCTCGATCGTGAACGCCATCGTGGCGGTCTTGCCCGACCCTGTTACCCCGAGCAGCGTCTGGAAACGGTTGCCCTCGCGGATTCCTTGGGCCAGCTCGTCACGCGCGCTGGGCTGGTCCGCGACAGGGCTGTAGGCGGAGTTGATGCGGAACTCGGGCACGGCCGTCAACGGTAGCGCCCGCGCCGGAGCGGGCCGCGCTCCGAGCGGCCGCGGCTACAAGCCAAGGTCGTCCGCGTAGTGGTCCCGGTAGTCCTTGCGGTGCCCCTGCACGCCGTGGACGTAGTGCCGGGTCTCCGGGAACGGTATGTCGCGATCGACGTCGAAGCCGGCGGGTCCCCCGGCACGCCGGACCCACTTGTCCACGTTCGTCTCGCCGGCGTTGTAGGCGGCGACCGCGAGCGCCTCGTTGCCGTCATAGCGCTCGATCAGGTAACGGAGGTAGTAGGTGCCGTAGGCGATGTTGATCTGGGGGGTCGCGAGGTCTCGTTGCTCGAACTTCGCTCCACCGGACCGGCGGGCGATGAAGTCAGCGGTCCTCGGGGTGATCTGCATCAACCCGCGCGCCCCCGCGTGGGAGGTCTGGTCGCGGAACTTCGATTCCTCGTAGATGACAGCCGCTATCAGGTCGGCGTCGACGTCCTTGGCGCGAGCCTGCTGTCGAATGATGTCGTCGTGCCTCAGGGGGAGCGTGACCTCGCGGATGGCGTCGCGGATGGGACCTAGCGCGAGCGCGAGGGCGATGCCGGCGAGCAGCGCGAGCCCGACCGCCCACGTCAGCCGGCGGCGGCGCGAGCTGATCCGGCGACGTGAACGGCTCCGGCGGACATGACGAGCCAGTGTCGAGCTCACGAGTCTCCAATCGTGGCAAGAATGCGCGACAGCGTCCGCTTCAACTCGTCGAGGGTGCCGTCGTTGCGGACCACGAACTCCGCTCGCTCCGCCTTTTCCTGCTGGGACAGCTGCCTGCCTGCCCGAGATGTCACCGCGGCGTGGCCTCGCTCAGCGGCTCGCCGCTCGCGTATGTCCTCGCTGGCGACCACCGCCACGGTATGGTCGAAGACGCCCTCCATCCCGGATTCGAAGAGCAGCGGCACCTCCACCACGGCCGCCGGGGGCGGCGGACGCGTGGCTTCCACCTGCGCCTTCCATGCGAGCATTCGTTCCCCTACGCGCGGCCAGAGCACGCCTTCGAGCCAGGCCCGCCGCTCCTCGTCTCCGAACACCCGATCCGCGAGCAGCGAGCGGTCGACCGAGCCCCGCGGGGCGACCTCGTTGCCGAGCCGCTCCACGATCAGGTCTCGGACCTCGGTGCTCTGTAGGAGCTCGTGCACCACGACGTCGGTCGAGAGAGTGGCCGCGCCAAGCTCCTCCAGCGCGCGCAGCGCCTCCGACTTCCCCGCGCCCAGCCCGCCGGTCAAACCGACGAGTGGCACCATCTACGGGGAGGGCTCGTCTTCCTCGGAGCCGGGCTCGGCGGCTGGCAGCGAGTCGGGTGACTGGGCGGGGTGCTCGTCCTCCTCGCCATGCGCCTCCTCGACCGCCGCTCTGAGGCTCTCGGAGCCCTCGATGCTCACCTCCGGGCCGGCGAAGACGTCCTCGGAGAGCCCCAGCTCACGGACCTCGCCGATCTCACCACTCTCCTCGCCGCGGCGCGCCCCGCCCTGGGGCGCAGCCGCCGAGGCCACCTGCCCGGCCTGAGCGGCCTCCGCGCGCTTGACGCTGAGCGACAGGCGGCGCCTCTCGGAGTCGATCTCGAGGATCTTGACGCGCACGTCGTCGCCAGGCGCGACCACCTCACGCGGGTTCTCGACGTGGTGCTGGGCCAGCTCGGAGATGTGCACGAGACCCTCGACGCCATCCATGATCTCCACGAACGCACCGAAGGTGACGACCTTGGTGACCTTGCCCTCGAGCTCGTCGCCCACCCGGTAGGTGTCGACCACCCGCTGCCAGGGGTCCTCCTGAGTCTGCTTCAGCCCCAGCGAGATCCGCTGCCGCTCGCGATCGATGTCGAGCACCTTGACGGGCACGACGTCGCCGATGGAAAGGATCTCCGATGGGTGGTTGACGTGGCTCCAGGAAAGCTCGGAGATGTGGATGAGCCCGTCGATCCCGTCGAGATCGACGAACGCCCCGAAGTCCACGATGTTTGAGATCGCGCCTTCCACGACCATGCCCGGCTGCAGGCGATCCAGGATCTGCTGGCGCACCTCCTTGCGCTCCTCCTCCAGAACCGCGCGGCGAGAGAGCACCACGTTGTTGCGGGAGCGGTTGAGCTCGATGACCTTGCACTCGATCTTCTGACCGAGGAACTCATCGAGGTTCTGCACGCGGCGGATGTCCACCAGAGATGCCGGCAGGAACCCTCGTACGCCAAGGTCGATGATCAGGCCGCCCTTCACGACCTCGATCACGGTGCCCTCGACGGGTTCCCCCGACTCGGCGGCCGCCTCGATGCGGCGCCAGGCCTTCTCGAAGCGGGCCCTCTTCTTCGACAGGAGGAGACGGCCGTCCTGGTCCTCCTTGGTCAGGACGAGCGCGTCGACCTCCTCGCCAAGCTCGACCTCGTCATGCGGGTCGACGGATTTGCGGATCGACAGCTCCATCGAGGGGATGACGCCCTCGCTCTGGTAGCCGATGTCGACCAGCACCTCGTCCTGGTCGATGCGCACGACCTTCCCGGACACGACGTCGCCCTCCTCGAAGGGGACGAGAGTGGCGTCGTAGTTGGGGACGAGCTGCCCGTCGACCTCGATCAGAAGGTCGTCGGAGCCGTTCGTGGCTGACGGCGAGGTAGACGTCTCTGTGTCCTGCAAGGCGTCCTAGGGTAGCTAGTCTGCCCCCATGCCGGTTCGCCGCACCAAGCGCGGAGTGGCGCGCACCCCGCTCGGGAGCGAGGTCGACGTGCTGGTCTGCGGCGCCAGCTTCGCGGGCCTCGCGATCGCCCGCGAGCTCGCTGGATCCGGCGCGCGGGTGCTCTTGCTGGATCGCTACGAGGTCGGGGAGCGTCAGACCTCGGCCTGCGGAATTCCCACGGCTTGGCTCGAGGCGATGGGCCTCATGGGCTCCCACAAGCAGACCTTCGGCGAGCTCGTGGTGCACACGCCGCACACCACGGTTCGCCTCGAGCTGCCATGGACGTTCGCCACCTTCGACTATTCCGAGCTCTGCCGGATCCTGTTCGATCAGTCCGACTGCGAGTTCGAGACGGCCAAGGTCGACGGACGCACCGGGCACGTCGTCCACACCGACCGCGGCGACCTCTCGGCTCCCCTGATCGTGGACGCGCTGGGCTGGCGGCGGGTGCTCGGCTCGCGCTACCAACCGCCCGACGCGCCGCTGTCGCGGGCCCTGGAGGTGCACCCCTGGAGCGCCGGCGAGGAGATGGAGATCTGGATCGACCGCTCTTACGTCCCGGCCGGATACGGCTGGAGCTTCCCGGCCGCCGACGAGCTGCGGATAGGCGTCGGCTCGTTCGACCCCCGCTTCCACGTCAAGGACAACACCGTGAAACTCGCCCACGACGTCGGCGAGAAGCCCGTGCGCTATCAGGGCAACTGGATTCCTCACAAGCTGCGCGACGCCACCGAGGACGGCGTTTTCTTCGCGGGCGACTCCGCGGGGCACTGCCTCCCGCTCACCGCCGAGGGAATCAGAACGGCGTTCTACTTTGGGCTGGCATGCGGGCGGGAGCTCCGGGCGGTCGTCGAGGGACGGCGCTCCAAGGAGGAGGCTCTGCGCCGCTACCACGCCTTCAGCGCGTCCCACGAGCCGAAGTTCCGCTGGATGCTGCGTGCGCAGCGATTCGTGCCCCGCGTTCCGCCGCGACTACTCGCCGGCGGCTTGCGCGCGATCGACAGCAAGCGCTTCGTCGATTGGGCGTTCGGGCACTACCTCGAGATCGCCCACCCACGAATGGTCGCCGACGGGCCCCCGCCCCGCAGGCGTCGGCCTACCCAACGCGCAGCGGCCTAGGGCCGGGGCCACAGCGCCGTGTGGCGGTCCCGGTCGGCCCCGGCTCACGAACCGCGCCGGTCCTCAGTCCCGGACGATCAGGAACGTGCCGGCCGCGAGCAGCATCACCCCCACCAGGCGCGGCGCGGTCAAGGCGCGCTCCTCGAGACCAAGCGCCCCGGTTCGGTCGAGCAGCACCGACATCGTGAGCTGGCCGGCGATGGTCGCTCCGGCGACGCCGCCCGCGCCGAGCGTGCGGACCGAGACCAGGACCGTGGTCACGTATGCCGCCCCGAGCAGGCCGCCGGTGAGGTAGTACCACTGCAGGTCGCCGGCCCGGCCGATGTCCCCGAACCCGCCGCCGGCCAGCAGCGTGATCGCCACGAGCACGGCCAGGCCGATCGCGAAGGAGACGGAGGCCGCGGCGAAGGTGCCGATCGACTTGCCCAGCACGGAGTTGATCGGCGCCTGCATCCCCACCAGTCCGCCGGCGATGACGGTGGCGATAGCGGCGAGAGCGGTTTTGTCCACGCTACTTCGCCTCGAGCCAGTTCCGCCCCACCCCGACGTCCACGGCCAGCGGGGGATCGAGGTCGTATGCGGCCGCCATCTCTCGCCGGACCGTCTCGGCAGCGGCCGCCGACTCTTCCTCCGGCCCCTCGAACAGCAGCTCGTCATGGATCTGGAGCACCAGACGCGTCGAGAGCCCGGCATCGCGGAGGGCGTCCCGGCAGCGAACCATGGCCACCTTGATGATGTCCGCGGCGGTGCCCTGGATGACCATGTTCACCGCGAGTCGCTCCCCGAGCAGCCGCGTCTGGCGCTGGCGGGCGCGCAGCTCGGGGATGCGCCGGATACGGCCGAACAGCGTCGTCACGAGACCCTCCTCCTTGGCGCGTTCGATCGTCTCGTCGATGAACTTCTTCACGGCCGGGAAGCGCTCCAGATAGCGATCGATGAACTCCTGAGCCTCGTCCTGCTCGATCCCGAGGCGATCCGCGAGGCCGAAGGCCGAGAGGCCGTAGACGATGCCGTAGTTGACCATCTTGGCCTTGGAGCGCGTCCCCGGGTCGACCTTCCGACCCTCCTCACCCAGGATCCAGGCGGCCGTGGCGGTGTGCACGTCCTCGCCCCGGCGGAAGATCTCCTTCAGGACCTCCTCTCCCGCGACGTGGGCGAGTATCCGCAGCTCCACCTGCGAGTAGTCGGCCGAGACCAGGGTGCACCCCTCCTCCGCCACGAAGCAGGCTCGGATTTCACGCCCCTGCTCCGTGCGAATCGGGATGTTCTGGAGGTTGGGGTTCGTGCTCGACAGCCGCCCTGTGGTGGTGGCGGTCTGGTTGAAGGTCGTGTGCAGGCGTCCGTCGTCTGCAAGCAGGTCCGGGAACGCGTCCAGATAGGTGGACTTGAGCTTCGAGAGCTCTCGCCACTGCTCGATCCTAGGCACGATCTCGTGCTCGTCGCGGATCGCCTGGAGCACGCGGGCGTCGGTCGAGAAGCCGGTCTTGCCCCGTCGCTTCTTCGACAGCCTCAACTTGTCGAACAGGACCGCCGAGAGCTGCTGGGGCGACCCGATCGTGAACTCTTCCTCCGCGAGCTCCCAGATCTCCCGCTCCAGCTGCCCTACCTGCTCGCCGATGCGCTCGGCGATCGTTCGCACCTGGCTCACGTCGAGCTTCACCCCCGCGCGCTCCATCTCCACGAGCACCTCGACCAGCGGCAGCTCGACCTCGCGGAACAGCCGGGTCAGGCCCTCCTCCTCCAGACGCGCACGCTGGCGCTCGGCCAGGGCGCGGGTGATCACTGCCCGCTCGGCGATACCGTCGGCCCGAGGAGTGGCCTCACCGGGCTCACCACCTGGACCTAGGACCTTGGCGCCGAGACCCTCCTGGTCGCAGAGCTCACCGAGCGGGTACGCGCGTCCCGCCGGATCGATCAGGTACGCCGCGACCATCGTGTCATGCTGGAGCGGCGGCGACTCGAACGAGCCGTCGATGGTCGCGATCGACTTCCAGTCGTGCGCGACGAGCGGGCGATCGCCGCGCGCCAGCGCCAGCGCGGCCACGGTCTCCGCCTCCCCCACGAGCACCTCCCCGCCGCCGGCATAGGCGGCAACCCGCAGCGGACCGGTGGGGAGGGCGACGTCCAGCGCCTCCTGGCCCTCCTGCTCGCCCGCCGGCCGGGGGCGCTCGGCCGCGATGGCGACGAGATCCCCTTCCAGCGCTCCGAGCTCGGCGACCGGCACCTCCCTCGCCGTGACGGCGATCTCCTCCGACGGCCGCTCGCGGGGCGCGGCTTCCTCGCCCTCGCCGAGCGCCTCCTCGAGCCTGCGCAGCGGCTCCCGCAGCTCGAACTCACGGAAGAACTCGCGCAGCCGTGAGCGATCCGGCTGCTGCGCCACCACCTGATCGAGCTGGATATCGAGCTCCAGGTCTCGGATCGCCGTGGCGAGCTCCTTCGAGACCCGGGCATCCTCGGCGTGTTCGGTCAGGTTCTGCCTGCGCTTGGCGCCGGACACGTTCATCACGTTCGAGAGCACGGCCTCGAGGTCGCCGAACTCCTTCAGCAGCTGGGAGGCGGTCTTCTCGCCGATGCCAGGAACGCCGGGGATGTTGTCCGACGTGTCGCCCTTGAGGCCGACGAAGTCGGGGATCAGCTCCGGCGGGATGCCGTAGCGGTCCACGACCGCCTGCCGGTCGTAGACCTTGGTCTCGGTGATGCCGCGGCTCGTGGCCATGACGCGAATGCCCCCATCGATGAGCTGGAACAGGTCGCGGTCGCCGGTCACGACCATCACCTCGATGCCCTCCGCTCTGGCGTGCTCGGCGATCGTGGCGATCACGTCATCCGCCTCGTATCCCTCGACCCGCAGGTTCTGGTAGCCGAACGCGTCGACGAGCGGGCGCATGTGCGGCCATTGCTCGGAGAGGAGGTCGGGTCGCTCCTTACGCTGCGCCTTGTACTCGTCGTAGACGTCCTCGCGGCCCGACATCCCGGCGTCCCAGACCACCAGCGTCGGCTTGACGCCGTAGTCGGAGACGATCTTCACCAGCATCGAGGCGAAGCCGAAGATCGCATTGGTCGGCTGGCCCTTCGAGGTCGAGATCGTCTCGGGAAGGGCGAAGAAGGCGCGGTAGACGAGGCTGTTCCCGTCGATCAGGAACAGCTCATGGGGAGAATCGGCGGCCACACAATGATCGTAGCCGCGGGCCAGGCCACACTATCGTTCCCTCGATGGCCACGCCGAGCGCCCAGTTCTCGCTCACCATGCGGGTGGAGCTGCCCCACAGGGGCGGGACGCTGGGCAAGGTCACGGCCGCGATCAACCGCGCCGGCGGGGCGATCGTCGCGGTGGACACGGCGGAGGCCGGCGGGGACACCACGCTGCGCGAGATCACGGTCGAGTGCACGAGTGCCGAGCACCGCGGCCAAGTGATCTCCACCGTCCAGGCCGTTCGCGGCGCGACGGTCGTGGAGATCACCGACCGCACCTTCGAGCTGCACCGGCGCGGCAAGATCCACACCGGCCTGAATCTGCCGCTGAAGACGCGGGACGACCTCTCAATGGCCTACACCCCGGGCGTGGCGCGCGTCTGTGAGTCCATCACGGCCAACCGCCGCAAGGCCTTCAAGTACACGATCAAGGCGAACACCGTCGGCGTGGTCTCGGACGGCACGGCCGTGCTGGGCCTGGGCGACATCGGCCCAGAGGCGGCCATGCCCGTGATGGAGGGCAAGGCGATGCTCTTCAAGGAGTTCGCCGACGTGGATGCCTTCCCGATCTGCCTCGACACGAAGGACCCCGACGAGATCGTGGAGACCGTCAAGCGAATTGCTCCGACCTTCGGCGGCATCAACCTGGAGGACATCTCCTCGCCGCGCTGCTTCGCGATCGAGCAGCAGCTCGTGGACGACCTCGACATCCCTGTCTTCCACGACGACCAGCACGGGACGGCGATCGTCACGCTCGCGGCGCTGATCAACGCCTGCAGGCTCACGGGGCGCAGGCTCCAGGACCTGGAGGTGTGCATGGTGGGCGCCGGCGCCGCCGGCGTGGCCGTGGCCAAGATCCTGCTCGGCTCCGGGGTCTCGGCGATCGTCGCCTGTGACCGCTACGGCGCCATCCATGCCGATCGTGAGGACTACGAGGGGGGCTCTATGAACGCGCCCAAGGTCTGGCTGGCGGAGAACACGAACGCGCAGCGGCGCGCGGGCTCGATCGTCGACGTGCTCGAGGGCGTGGACCTCTTCATCGGCCTCTCCGGGCCGGGAATCATCCAGGCGCGCGACCTGGAGCGGATGAACCCCGACCCCTTCGTGTTCGCGATGGCCAACCCCAACCCGGAGGTGAACCCGGAGGAGGCCGCCCCGTACGTCGGAGTGATGGCCACGGGCCGCTCCGACTACCCGAACCAGATCAACAACGTGCTCGCCTTCCCGGGAGTCTTCAGGGGAGCGCTCGACGTCCGCGCCCCCAAGATCACGGAGGAGATGAAGCTGGCGGCCGCGCAGGGCATCGCGGCGGTGGTCGGTGAAGACGAG
>JBKPHP010000043.1:0-3838 GCA_046729895.1 Actinomycetota bacterium | reverse complement strand
GGGCTGGAGCGCTCCGCCGCCGGTCTCCGCGAGCTGACCGGCGGCCCGTTCCCACTCGCCCGTCTGATCGCCCGGGCCGCGCTCGCCCGCGAGGAGAGCCGGGGGGCCCACCAGCGCTCGGACCACCCGGAGCCCGACAGGTCCCTCGACGGCATGCACTTCGTGCTCCGCGAGGAGGAACAGCCCCGGTTGGAGCGCTGGGACTAGGCGATACTGGCGTGCCATGCCGAGTCAGCAGGCCGTGCGGATGCCGCTCCACGTGCGTGAGCACTCGCGCCGGACACTCGATCAGCGCCTGTCCCTGCGATTCCCTCGGCTGGCGGCGGTGGGCTTTCGCCTGTTTGGCAGGCTGCCACCCAGCTCGCGCGTCCGCCGGGCGGCCCTGAGACGAGCCGCGCAGCTCGGGATGGAGGCGTACAACCGCCGCGATCTCGACGCGGTTGCGATCGCTTTTCACCCCGACCTCGAGTACTACCCCTACCGTGAGTTCGTCGAGGCGGCGCTGGCAGAGCCGTGCTACCACGGACCGGCCGGTTACCACGAGTACATAGGGGCCACCTATGACGTCTGGGGCGCCAACGTCCGGTTGGAGGGAACGGAGCTCATCGACCTCGGGGATCGGGTCGTGATGCTCGCGGACATGCCGATGCGCGCCGAGGCGAGCGGCGTTCCGCTGACCGAGACGTATGCGGGCGTCATGACGCTGAAGGACGGCAAGGTGATCCGCCAGCAGGACTACCTGAACCAGGCCGAGGCCCTCGAATCCGTGGGCGTCTCGTCCTAGGCCGCGCGTGGAGCTCCGCGTCGAGCCCGCGGCTCGCGGCGACGCCGAGGCGATCGCGGCCATCTACAACGACGCGATCGACGAGCGCTCGGCGACCTTCGAGACGCGACACAGGCCAGCAGCGCAGATCGCGCAGCGGATCGAGGCCTCGACCCTACCCTTCCTCGTCGCCCGGGAGGCCGAGGCGCTGGTCGGCTGGGCCGCGCTGAGCCCCTACAGCGACCGGGAGTCCTACGCCGGCGTCGCCGAGGCGAGCGTCTACGTTGTCCGGGCGGCCCGGGGCCGGGGGATCGGAACGCGCCTGGTCGAGGCGATCGCAGACGCGGCTCGCGCGCAGGGCCTCAACAAGCTGCTCGGGAAGATCTTCATGACGAACGCCGGCAGCATGCGACTCGTCGAGCGCTGCGGGTTCCGCGAGGTCGGCGTGCACCGGCGCCACGGCCGGCTCGACGGCGAGTGGCGCGACGTGCTCCTGGTCGAGCGGCTGCTGGACGAATAGATTTCCTCGCCCCTGAGCGACCTGGACGTCCACGAGCTCTTCCACGAGGCGATGGCCTCGCTCGCCTCCGGCGTGGCCGTCCTCACCGCGCGCCGCCCGGGCGGCCATCCTTGCGGCCTGGCCGCGACCTCGATCACGTCGTTCAGCGCGCGGCCTCCGTCGCTGCTCGCCTCCGTCTCCCACGAGTCGCGCTGCCACGGGGCGCTCAGCGGCTGCGCGCGCTTCGGCGTCCACCTGATGCGCTCGGATCAGCTCGACGTCGCCCACGTGTTCGCCGGCAAGGGCGACGACAAGTTCGCCGGGGTGGAGTGGGGCTGGGACGACGACGTGCCGGAACTGGCCAGCACGCTCGCCTACCTGCGGTGCCGCCGGGGGGCGATCTTCGTGCGCTACGACCACACCGTGCTGATCGGCGACATCGAGGGCGGCCGGATCGAGGAGGGCGAGCCGCTCCTGTACGCGCGACGCCGCATGGACTGGCTTTTGCGCCTCGGCGAGTAGATACTCGGCGGCGTGTCAGCCGAGAACGTCGACCTGGTCCGCCGCGCCCTGGCGGCCTTCAACGAGAACGACTTCGAGGCGCAGTACGCGGTTCTGAGCCAGGAGATCAAGGTCTACCCACGCCCCGAGGAGCCCGGCGTCAGGGAGTGCTACGAGGGCTGGGACGGGATGCTGGAGCTCGAGGCGCTCGGGGCGTAGGACCGGAGCTGCGGCCGGCTAGGCGGCGACTGGCAGCCCGACGCCGATCACCTTCAGCCGGCGCGTCAGCGCCGTGAAGGCGTACTCGGTCTGCTGCTTGCTGGTGTAGCCGAAGAACTCGTAGTCGTCGCCGAGCTGGTAGCCGGGCGGGACCAGAACGCCGGCGGCGACGGGCAGCAGCTCCATCAGCTTGTCCTGGACGCGCTGCTTGAGCGACTCGTCCTCGGCCAGCTTCTGCTGAAGGAACCACGTGCCGTAGGCCACATGGCGGTGCTCGTCCCGCGCGATGTTCGAGAAGCCCTCGACGAATCCCGGCATGAGGTCGTTCTTCTCGTAGAACTCGAGCATGAAGTGCTGGCCGGTGAGGGCGAGCACTCCCTCGATGACCATGTGGTAGCTGGTGATGAAGTCCACCTTGGCGCCGAGGTCGGCGGGGTTCTCGATCAGCCGCCGGCCCTCCTCCACCAGGTTCTCGTCGAACAGGGTCACGAAGGCGGGGGTGACGTTCTCCCTCACGCGCTGCAGCCGGGAGCTGATGTCCTTCTCGTCGAGCGCGAAGACCTCGCGGTAATAGCGATCGAAGAACTGCATGTGGCGAGCCTCGTCGACCTGCTGGGTCGTGAGGAACGCCTCCTCCTGCTCGTCCTCGTAGGCCATCACCAGCCCGGAGAACTGGGTGGTCACCCGCTCCTCGCCGACGAAGAAGGAGCTGAGGCCCCACAGGTGGTCCTCCTTCTCCTCATCGGGGATCGCCGCCCACTGCTCCTTGTCGCGCTCGAGATCGATTGCCCGCGATTGCCATTGCTGGCGCTCCCACAGCTCGTAGAGCTGCTGCGGGCCCATGAGCCGAAGGGTGCGCTTGAGGTAAGCGTCGTCAGAGACCGTGCCGACGTCGCCTTGCTGGGTGAGGTCCAGGAGAGTCGCCATGCGAGCAGACTAGCGCCGGATCAACAGGCGGCGACCGACATTTGGCTGCGCTCGGCGTACGGGCACGCCCCCCGGTATCCGCCGGCCCGATGGGTAACCGGCATGTGGACGCCGGTCCGACCGCGTGGCGGTCGTCCAGGTCCTTTAACCCGAAGTTAATCGTCAATACGCTGCCACTTCACGAGCCGTTGTTTCAATCGGCTGGCAGGGATAGCGACTAGGCAAGGTCGCTGCACCAAGGGAGAGGGAGGCCCGACCGATGTATCAGTTCAGCCGCTCGATCTATCGCGAGCTGGCAGGTGACGTCGTTCCAGACAGGAGCGGGGATGTCTGCGACGCACGCCAGCGGTTCCTCCGAGCCTGCGAGGTGTCCATGGAGCGCATCGCGCTCGACCGGCACTACTTCGCGAAGCCGGTGAAGACGCTGTTCCGCGACATTCGCCGCTTCTTTCTGATGACGCACCAGATGCGTGTGTACCGGGTGGTGGAGCGGCACGTGGAGCTGGCCAAGGAATACGTGGACAGCCAGGCCCGGGCGGGCGTCACGTTCGACGGCAGTCCGCTGTGCTGCCATGCAAGCACGCGGAGGGGCACGCCGTGTCAGCGGGTGCCGCTGCCGGGGAGCAAGTACTGCCCGTCGCACAAGCATCTCGAGGAGGAGTTCGAGGTCGCCGCGGCGTAGATAGAGCCCGTGCGGGCATCGAGCCCGCGCCTCGAGGGAATGGGCGCCGTCCCGGCGCCTCTCGAGAGGAAGCTTGGCTCCCGCGAGCCGGACGCGACGTTCCGGCGCATGGAGCGCTCGTGAAGGGGGGCGGCCTTTTGGCCGCCCCCCTAGTTGGCGGTTGGCAGTTGGCAGAGAGGGTTAGCTTCCAAGTGTGGTCCTCGGGGTTGATGTCGGCGGCACTTTCACGGACGCGGCTCTCCTCGCT
>JBKPHP010000042.1:0-18629 GCA_046729895.1 Actinomycetota bacterium | reverse complement strand
GCGGTTGCGGTGGCCGACCTGCATCTGGACGGCGCCGAGGAGACGGCCGCGGCGATCTCCGACGGAGGCCGCCGCGCGGTCGCAGTGGAGCTCGACGTGACCTCGACCGAGTCGGTCGCCGCCGGCGTGCGGGCGGCCTCGCAGGCGCTCGGCCCGATCGAGATCGTCGTGAACAACGCGGGGTGGGACGAGCTGCGGCCGTTCCTCGAGACCGAAGAGCAGTTCTGGGACCGCGTGATCGAGATCAACTTCAAGGGCTGCCTGCGAGTCACCAGGCAGGTCCTGGCCGGCATGGTCGAGCGGGGCTTCGGGCGAGTGGTGAACATCGGCTCGGACGCCGGGCGCGTCGGGTCTTCGCTCGAGTCCGTCTACTCGGGTGCCAAGGGCGGCGTGATCGCCTTCACCAAGACGATCGCACGCGAGGTTGCCCGCTCCGGCGTGACCGCCAACGCGGTCTGCCCCGGCCCCACACGCACCCCGCTGCTCGACGGCATGGCCGAGACCGGCGGCGAGAAGCTGATCGATTCGCTGACCCGGGCCGTGCCAATGCGCCGCCTGGGCGAGCCCTCCGATGTCGCCGCGGCAGTGGCCTTCCTGGCCTCCGAGCGCGCGGGCTTCATCACCGGCCAGACACTGTCGGTGAGCGGTGGGCTGACGATGGCCTAGCCGCCGGGAAGGCGCTCTCGCCGGCTATCGCAACGCGGAGACGCGCAGCCTTCCCGTGCGCATCCGCTGGGGGTGGAAGCCCACGCGGATGAAGCGGGCGAGCCGCGCTCTCCGGTAGCTGATCACCGCCACGCGATCGTTGCGCGCGACGGACACGAAGCACCAGCGCCCGTGCGGACTCGACGTCGACCAGTAGGGGACGCGGCCCACGGGGATGATCCGGCGGATCGGGCGAAGCGTCCGGCGCGAGACGATGGCGGCATAGCCCGACATCGTCGCGGCGACGCAGAACCGCGTGCCCCTCGGGTTGAGCGCGAGACCGTGCATCGCGGAGTCGAGCAGGTAGCGCGTGCGTGGCAGCCTGCGCGCCTCGGGGGAGATCGGGAGCAGCGAAATCCGCCTGGGGCGGCGTGCGCGCAGGTCGTACTCGACGAACCCATGCAGGAACGAGAGCTGGAAGTACACGTAGCGCTCGTCCGGTGAGATCGCCATCGGTCGCACCGCGCCGCTGGCACCCAGGCCCCACGCGGCCAGCTCCCGGCCCATCTCGATCCGCCGCAGCACCTTGAGCGTGCGCGCGTCGATGATCTCGAAAACGCGCTCACCCTTGGTCGCGTCCTGCGAGGGATCGTCCATGTCGGTGTAGACCAAGCCGATGCTGCCGTGGAAGATGCGCCGGCCGTTGCGTGAGAAGTTGATCTCGTGCGGCGAGTCCCCGGAGGGGATGCGTCCCACAATTCGCCCGCGGCGTGTATCGATGACGTCGACCGCCCGCGCCGTGGAGGCGGAGACCAACAGCCGCCGCCCGCTGGGCGACAGCGCCATGTGGTCGGCGCGGTACCCGTCGACCGGGACGCGCCAGACGATGCGCCCCGAGCGGACGCTGATGGCGACGACGTCCGCGAAGCTCGGCCGGGAGAAGTAGACGAGCCGGCCGTCCTTGGACGGGAAGCCGTCGTCCACGTACTGGTTGTGGCCCTCACCCACGAGCGCGCGGACGTTGTCGAAGTAGAACCTGCGTGTCGGGTTGGCGCTGATCTCCGCGATCCGCCGGTCCTTGTCGGGTATCACGTTGACCCGCTTGAGCTTGCGGAGCGTGCGCAGGTCGATGATGTGGGCCGTTCCCGCCCAGTTGTTGGAGACGACGAGCACGCCGCGAGTGGGCGGGCGGCGGGCGGTAGCGGCGACGGGGTAGGCCGCCAGCGCGGCGAGTGAGGCGAGCGCGGCGGCGACGGCGAGCGCAAACGGGCGGGCGGGACGGATGATCTCTCTTTGCATTGGCGGACCCTACCGGCCGGGCCACCGATCAGCTCAAGATCTCCTGCCTAGCGTGCTGCCTTTTGGGGCCATGGGCTCCTCAAAGTAGGACGCTTCCGAAATCTCGCCGCTCTGCCCGCACGGGAGTTGAAGCCCCATTCGCGGCGCCAAGCGAAGGCCAGCGGCGCTCGTGGACGCGCGACCAAAAGCCCCGCGAGAATGAAGGAATGGCTCCGCTGGCCATCGTCGACGCGCCGATCGACTGCTCGGGGGCACAACGCGGCGAGGAACGCGCGCCGGCGGCGCTTCGGGCGGCGGGACTCGTCGAGCGCCTCCGCGCGCGCGACGCCGGTGAGGCGGACGCGCGCATCCGCGACTCGCGACGCGACCCCGATACCGGCGTAATCGGCGCGCCCGAGGTACGCCGGGCGTCGATGGCGATCGCCTCCCGTGTGCGCGAGGTAATGGAGGCTCGCGAGCGCCTGGAGGCTCGCGAGCGTCCGCTCGTCCTCGGCGGCGACTGCACCCTCCTGCTCGGCGTCTTTCAGGCGCTGCCCCGCGACACCGGCCTCTGGTTCATCGACGGGCACGCGGATTTCTACGACGGTGAGAGCTCGCCGACCGGCGAGGCGGCCGACATGGACCTCGCGATCCTGACCGGCCACGGCCCGCCCGGACTGCTCGAGGGGCAGGAGCCGCTAATCGACCCGGCCGCCGTCGTGCTGCTGGGGCACCGCCCCGCGGAGCTTCATCCCGACATCGCCCGCGAGAACGCCCGTCTCGACCCAGCGATCCACGCCCTCACCGCGCCCGAGGTACGCGAGCGCGGTGCCGTCCGTGTGGGGGCTGACGCCGCTGCGCTGCTCGCGGGGCGCCCCGCGTGGCTGCATCTCGACCTCGACGTCCTCGACGAAGCCGTGCTGCCCGCCATCAGCTATCCGCAACCGCTCGGGCTCGACTGGGACGAGCTCGTCGCGCTCACCCGACCGCTCGTCGCCGCAACCAACCTCCTGGGAGTCTCACTCGCCGACTTCAATCCGGACCGCGACGCCGACGGCATACATGCCAGCCGCGTGGTCGAAGCATTGGAATCGCTCTGGAACAGCTGAGGCGCGGGCCCTAGGCGCGCTCGACCTTCAGTACGTGGAGGTCGCGTCGGCGGACTTCCTCGGCACTGGCGATCAGCTGCTCGAGGTCGTCCTCGACCGAAACGTAGCGCCCGCTGAGCGCGTCCGCGCGGCCCGAGGCAAGCACCGCGATGAGCTCGGCCGCCGTCTCGGGCGGCACGGCGTGGCCGGCGTCGATCCGCTCCCTGAACCACGCCTTCACCTTCGCGGCCGGCGACCCCTCGGGCACGTCGGCCCCGAGCAAGCGCTGGGTCGGCCCGGCGTTGACCGTGCCCGGGTGGATGGCGAAGACGCTGACGCCACGGCCGCGCGTTTCTGCTGCGAGGTTCTCGGTCAGCTTGATGACGGCGCTCTTGGCGACGGCGTAGGGCGAGACGAACGGCCAACGGTGCGCGCCAGCGTGGCTCGCGACGTTGACGATGCGTCCGGTCCCGCGCTCGATCATGGAGGGCAGGACGGCGTGCGTGCAGTTGAACGTCCCCCCGAGGTTGACCTCGACGGTTTGCCACCACTCCCTGGCGTCAAGCTCCCACAGCTCGCCGATCGGGCCGCCGGCCCCGGCGTTGTTGACGAGGACCTCGACCGGTCCCAACGCCCTTGCCACCTCGGTGTGCGCGCGGGCGACGGCCTCGTAGTCCGTCACGTCGGCCTTCACGGTGAGGCCCTCGCCGCCCCCGGACTCGATCGCACAGAGCGTCGCCGTGAGCTCCGTCTCGGTGCGCGCCAGGACCGCCACCCGCTCGCCTTGCGCCGCGAAGGCAAGCGCCACGGCGCGGCCGATGCCCCGCCCGCCGCCCGTGACGAGCACGACGCGGCCGCCGGCCGCTGTCATCCGGCGACCAACGCGGCCTCCCCGATCTCGATCACGCCGGGCGCCGGGTTGGGCTCGTACAGACGCTGGACGTCCCGGTCGCGCCGGTCGAGGACCGCGCGCTGGTTGATGTAGCCCTTGTCGGTGATCTCGCCGGCGTCGAGCGACGGCGGCTCGGCGAGCAGGAGCAAACGCGCGATCCGCGAAGAGGGTCCCTCCGCGCGGGCGTTGTGGGAGGCGAGCCCCCGACGCACCGCCTCCCTCACGGCGCCGCAGCCGGCGACTGCCACCGGGTCGTCGGCATCGACCGAGGCCGGCACGACGCGTCGCGCCGCCGCCGCGTTCACCCACGCCAGCAGGCCCACGTAGTCGCGATCGTGCCCGGTCACGACCGCATCCTGCAGGAGGCCGTCAACCGCCGCGAGCGCCGCCGTCCGCACCGCTCCCGCTGCGACCCAGGTGCCGGTGGTGAGCTTGAACTCCTCGGCGATACGCCCCGCGAAGACGACGCCGCGGCTGCCGTCGTTGGGGTCGACAAGGGCGCCTGCGTCACCGGTCCGGTAGAAGCCCTCCTCGTCGAACGCGGCGGCCGTGAGGTCGGGCCGGCCCAGGTAGCCTGGAGTCACGTTCGGGCCCTTCACCCGCAGCTCGAGCCTGGCGCCGACCGGCGCGAACTTGAGCTGAACGCCCGGCAGCGGCACGCCGATGTTGCCAGGCCCCTCGAGCGGGAAGTGCGCCGAAGTGACGGCCGGTGCCGTTTCCGTGGCGCCCCATGAGGTTGTCATCGCGACGTTGGCGGCCGCGAACTTCGCGGACAGCCGCCGTAGCCGCTCCCACAGATCCCCCGACAGGGAAGCGCCGGCGTAGAAAATGACCTGCAGCCGCGCAAAGAAGCGCGCGGCGAGCTCGTGGTCCGCCTCCAGTGCAGGCAGGAGCGCAGCGAAGCCGGCGGGGACATTGAAGTACACAGTCGGGGACACGTCGCGCAGGTTGCGAAGCGTGGCCTCCAGAAGTGCGGGAGCGGGCCGGCCGGCGTCGATGTACAGCGACCCGCCGTTCTTGAGCACCATGTTGAAGTCATGGCTGCCGCCGAAGGTGTGGCTCCAGGGAAGCCAGTCGACCAGAATCGGCGGGGTCTCGCGGAGGAAGGGCCACACCTGAGTCATCGCCTGTTGGTTCGAACACAACATGCGGTGGGTCGTGACGACCCCTTTGGCTCCGCCCGTAGAGCCGGACGTGAACAGCACCTTGGCGACCGTGTCGGGCCCCACGGCCGCAAACGCGGGCTCCACTTCTGGGCCCGGCGAGGTGCTCAGCAACTCCGTGAACGGCGTCGCGGCGCCGTGAGCCCCCGTGTCGCCCGCTACGACCTCGACCTCGCGGTCGAGCGTCGCCAGGGCGTTCTCGAACGCACCGGTATCGGCCACATATACGAGCGCCGGGCGTGCGATTTCCAGGACCTGGCGCAGCCTCGTGAAGTCGCGGCTCTGTAGCGAGTAGGCGGCCGACGCTGGCACGATCGGCACGCCCGCGGTGAAGCAGCCCAGCATGAGCAGCGCGTGGTCGAGGGAGTTTCCCGAGAGGACAGCGACCGGTCGCTGCGGGCCGAGGCCGCGATCAAGGAGCGCCTGAGCGATCGCGTTGGCTGCCTCCCGGGCCTCGCTATACGTGAGCCGACGCCACCCGCCGCCGGCGTCGCGCTCGGCGATCAGGAGCCGATCGCCAGCGGCGTCCGCCCAGCGGCGAAGCATTCCGCCGACGCTGCGCTCGTAGTCCGCCAGCGGCGTGCGCGAGGAGAGCACCCACCCTCCTCCGGGAGTGGCCCTCAGCTCGGCGTCCGGGGAAGCGAACGGCACCTTCGCCATGCCCACGACCAAGATACCGCCGGTCGGGCGAGTGGGCTGCGTCGAAGACCGGGTTCACACTGTTGGATCATGCGCTTTCGATCGTTGGTCTTGGCGCTCGCCGCCGGTCTGGCGCTGGCTGACGGCTCGATCGTCACGCTGGCACTGCCGCGGATCCTGCGAGAGCTCGACACCACCGTCGAGGGCGTCGCAGCCGTCATCGGCGTCTACACGGTGGTGATCGCCGCCGCTCTGCTCCCGCTCGAGCGCGTCGCGCGCACCTTGTCGCTGCGGGTGGTCGGCGGGGCGGGCTTCACGTTGATGGCGATCGCCTCGCTGGCGTGCGCGGCCGCCGGGGACCTCACGGGGTTGCTCATCGCGCGGGGGTTGCAGGGCCTCGGCGGTGCGGCGGGTCTGGTGGCCGCGTTCCCCGTGCTCCGGGGCGGCGAGGCGGATCGCCGCCGCACGTGGATCACTACGGCGGTGATCGGCACGGCGGTGGGTCCGGCGCTCGGGGGTGCGCTGACCCAGGCGTTCTCCTGGCAGGCGATCTTCCTGTTCCAGGCGCCGGTGGCCGCGGCGGCGGCCGTGGCGGCGTTTACTGGCGTCCCTCACGTCGCCCCGCAGGCGTCGACGCCGCTGCCTCCAAAGCGGTTCGCGCTGCGTCCCGCGCTCGGGTTGGCGCTCACATCCGCCGCTCTCAGCGCGGTGCTGTTCCTCCTGGTGGTGCTGCTCGTTGCCGGCTGGAGCGTCTCGCCGCTGGGTGCCGCGGCCGCGGTCACCGTCATCCCGCTCGGCGCCTTGGCCGGGACGCGCGTGCGTGGCGACCCGCAGGTGCGTGCCGCGGCCGGGAGCGTGCTGATCGGCGGCGGGGTGCTGGCCATCGGCTGGCTGCCGACCGCGAGCGTGGCCTGGACGCTTGCGCCCCAGCTGCTCGCCGGCTTCGGCATGGGCCTCGCGCTTCCCGCCCTGGCCGGCGACCTGCTACCCGAGCGCACCACGCGGGACGCCGCCCGCACACTCGCCCTGCGCCACGCCGGGATCGCCGCGGCGCTTGCCCTGCTCGCGCCGGTCGTCGCCCACCAGCTCGATGTCTCCACCGAACGCGCGCGAGAGGAGGGCGTCGCGCTCCTGCTCGACGCGCCACTGCCGCTCCCGGACAAGATCACGCTGGCACCCGCGCTGCTGGCGGGCGTCGACACACAGGATCCGCGCGATGGCCTGCGCCGCGCGGTCGACTCGCAGCGCCGACGCTACCAGGGCACGGAGCGCGCGGCCTACGACCGCCTGGGCAGCCGCATCGACGAGACGCTCACCGGGGCCGTGGCCGACGCCTTTAAGCCCGCGTTCCTGATCGCCGGCGGGCTCGCGCTCCTGGCCGGGCTGCTCCTGACGCCCTGGCCACCCGGACGCAAAGCGGCGCCGGCGCTCGCGGGCGCCGCGCTGCTCGCGGTGCTGGCACCCGTCGCCAACGCCGCATCGGACGCCGCCGTCGGCCCCCAGCGGGTCGCGATCCTCGATCCCTGCACAGCGAAGCGGCGGCCCCCTTCCACCGGCGGCATCACCGGCGTCCTGCAGGACCGCGCCCTCGACCTGCTCGACGCCGCGGCCTGCCGACTGGGCTCCTCGCGCGAGGAGCTGGTGCTGGCGCTCGCGGACGAGCGCGATGCGAAGCGCTTCCAGGACGAGCACGGCGTGAACCCGCGTTCCGTGAGGGAGGTCCTCAGAGGTCTGCTCCTGGGCGCTCCCTAGCCAGGGTGGGCCACGCTCGCTACCACGTTGGCCATGTTCGGACTCGTCCTCGTGCCGAGCACGATCTTGCGGAGCCTCGCCGCCGGGGCGATCCTCGTCGGGGTCGTCTCTGTGCTCGCGGCCTTGACCCTGCTGCCCGCGCTGCTCGGGCTACTCGGAGATCGCATCAACGCGCTCAGGATTCCGTTCTTCGGCCGCGCTGCCGAGCAGGCGGGAACGGAGAGCCGCTTCTGGGGCTCGATCGTCCAGCCCGTCATGCGCCGGCCGGTGTTAAGCCTCATGCTCGGCGCGGGCCTCCTCGTTGCGCTGGCAGTGCCGGTCTTCGGGCTCCAAACGGGTTCGCAGGGGCGGAGCACGCTGCCCGACCGCTTCGAGTCCAAGCAAGGCTACGTGCTGCTGGGTCAGGAGTTTCCCGGCCAGACGACCGATCCCGTCGAGATCGCGGTCGCCGGTAACGCGTCTGCGCGGCAGCTGCGCTCCGGCATCGCTCGGCTCGAGGCCGAGCTCGCGCGTCGGCCCGTGTTCGGCGAGCCGACCGTCACGGCGGGCAAGGCGGGCGACGTGGTCAAGATCACGGTTCCGATCGGCGGCGACCCAGTCGGCGAGCGGGCCATCGACGCGGTCCGCGACCTGCGCCACGACCTCATCCCGCGCGCGTTCGCGGGCCTCGACGCGACGGCCCTGGCCACCGGCGACACGGCCGAGGAGCTCGACTACCACGAAACCGTCGACTCGTGGGTTCCACCGGTGTTTGCGTTCGTACTCGGGCTCAGTCTCGTCCTGTTAACGATCGCCTTTCGCTCGATCGTCATCCCGCTGAAGGCGATTGCCCTGAACCTGCTGTCCGTGGGCGCCGCGTACGGCCTCTTGGTTCTCGTGTTCCAGGAGGGGTTCGGGAACGAGCTGCTCGGCCTCGACCAGCCGAGAACGTGGCGGCATGGGTGCCGCTGTTCCTCTTCGCCGTGCTGTTCGGGCTCTCGATGGACTACCAGGTCTTCCTGCTCAGCCGCATCCGCGAGCGCTACCGGCGAACGGGCGACAGCGACGAAGCGGTCGCCCACGGGGTCGGCTCCACCGCGCGCCTCATCACAGGTGCGGCGCTCATCATCGTCGCGGTGTTTTGGGGCTTCGCGATGGGCGACCTGATCATGTTCCAGCAGATGGGCTTCGGAGTGGCCGCCGCGCTCCTGATCGACGCGACCATCGTGCGCGCGGTGCTCGTGCCGGCCGCTATGAAGCTGCTCGGCAGGTGGAACTGGTACCTGCCGGCATGGCTGTCCTGGCTGCCCGACGCGCACGTCGAGGGTGCCCAGCCCCCGGAGCTACGCCCAGCCGCTGGCCTCAGCTCTTGAACCTGCCGGCGCTGAGCGCCCGCTCCATCGCGGTGGGGTCGTAGCCCGGCAGCTCGCCCGTGCGCTCGAATTCGGCGAGGTACGCCTCCATCGCGTGCTCCGCCTCCTGAGTGCCCAGCGCCGCAAGGAACTCTGCGCGCTCGAGCCGCAGGCCGGCGGGGAGGGGCAGCGAGCCGCCCTCGTAGACGGCCCGTTTGCAGGCGCCGATCGCCACCTTGGGACGGCTGCCGAGCCGTTCGGCGAGGGCAATCGCACGCTCCACGACCTCGTCGCCGGCCACTACCTCGTCGACCAGCCCCAACTCCGCCGCCTCGGCGGGCGACAGCGGGCCCCCGTCCAGGACGATCCGCAGGGCCCGGCCGGTGCCGAGCAGGCGGGTCAGGCGCTGAGTGCCGCCGCCGCCCGGCGGGAACGCGAACAGGATCTCGGGCTGCCCAATGCCGTGGTCGCCGTCGACCATTACGCGCACGTCGCACGCGAGCGCCAGCTCGCAGCCGCCCCCCAACGCCGAGCCGTTCAGCGCCGCGACGAACACAGCGCCGCAGCGGTTCATGCGCAGGAAGATCTCATGGAAGCGCTCGAGCGCGACCATGCCGGCGGCCGGCGACCGCGTCAGCGCGTCCCCTACCGAGGGCACGCGCCGGAGGACCCCGACGGCCCGCATCGCAGCCGCCGCCGCCCGCGGACCGACGCTGGGGCTGCCGCGCGCGCCCTCCAGCAGCTCCCGCATCTCGTAGTGGGCGACGAAGCGCTCAGGGTGGGCGCCGGTGAGCACCACCGCGCCCACGGTGTCGTCCCTCTCGGCTCGTCCGACAAGCACCTCGAGGTCGTCGACCATGCCGGCGTCCATGAGGCCGTCCGGCGGGTTGTCGAGCGTGCCGACGAGCACCCGTCCGCGCTGCTCCGTGCGCACTTGGCCCATCGCGCGATGCTACCTGGGCCAGCCTGGGTTAGGCGGGATCGGGATTCTCCCGTTCTCGCCTCGGGTCAGCTTCGGCCGTCGCAGGCGTACACGATCTCCACCGACCCACCTGGAAGGGCGCGCTCACGCTCGAACGTCAGCTCGGTGTCGGGACTGAGCGACGGCGTCAGCTGCATCCCGCCTCTCAAGAGCAGCGGCAGCACGATGAGTTCGAGCTTGTCGAGCGCTCCCAGGGCGCGGTAGGTCTCGATTGTGCGAGGGCCGCCGACGAGGTGGACGTCGCCGCCGTGGTTGGCCGCCCGGAGCTTCTCCAGCAGCCGCGCCGGGTCGCTGTCGGCGACCACGTGGTCGGGGGTGCCTGACGGACGCTGTGAAGCGAGCACGAACACGCTCAGGTCCGGCCACGGCCACCGGTCGGCGGTGAGGGCGGGCTCGAACGTCGTGCGACCCATCAGCGCCGCCTCGCAGCTCTCGAGGAACTCCTGGATGCCGTGGCTCTCGCCGGGGACGAAGGTGGGGTCCGCGAGCTGCGCCGGCCACCCGTCCGGCGTGGTCACGTAGCCGTCGGCGCTCATGCTCATGCGGGAACGGATCTGCATCTGGCTGGCTCCTTTCCGAAGTCGCTCGTTTGCCTTCTGGGGTCCGCGCCGGGCTCACCGGCTCTGCATCGCACCCGAGCCCTCGAGTCAGCTGAGCCAGACGTGGTAGGTATCGAGACGGCTGACCGCGTCTCCCGTGAAGGTGAACACCTCGCAGAAGACGAAACTCAGCCTGTCGCCGTCCTTCTTGGCGACGTTGCCGCCGCCGGTCGCAACGACAGTGTCGCCCTCCTCGATCAGGCGGTCGATGGTGAGCGTGGGGCTGCCCTCGAAGTCCTCGTTTTCGATCTCGGCGTCGAAGGCGTCCTTGCCCTGGAGCGTTTTGTAGCCGTGCAGCTCCCACACGACGTCGTCCGTCAGGCACGACAGGATCTGGGCGTGGTCGCTGCGGCGGAATCCCTCGATGTACTTCTCGACGGTGCCCTTGCGCGTGGACACGTGATGACCTCCCCTTGCTGAGTGGTCGGAAGCTCGCCTACTTACCTACGACCGCCGTGAACCGCAGAACTCACCGCGGTTCCGCGCGGCGGCTGGCGCCGCCCCTTGTCCACTCCGAGGAGCCCTGCGCACACCGCGCGCCTGAAGCAGCTCGTCACCGGGCGGCTGGCGTCAAGCCGAGGCCCAGCCTGGCGGCAGGAAGGCTCCACGACGGCGCATCTCGGCCAGCCGAGGCCAGTCGGGATAAGCCGAGCATCTCAGGGCTTCGGCCTCGCGCTCGACGTCGTATTCGACGCGGATCGCCCGCGGCCGGCCGTCCTCGATGAGCAGGTAGCCGGCACGCGGGTCGCCATCCCAAGGCATGCCGACGCTACCGCTGTTGGCGACGGTCAGCGCGCCGAGGGGACGGACGTAGGGGCGGTGGATGTGCCCGTAGACGACCTCCGAGGCATGCAGGGGACCGTAGGTCGTGGCCAGCTCGCGGTCGTCGGCGCCAGGCATCGGCGCGCGCCAGAGATCACCTGGCGAGGCGTGTAGGACCACGAGTCGGTCCTGCCTGTGCTCGGCCGGGAGCCCGCGCAGCCATCCGAGTCGCTCCTCGCCCAGGAGCTCGCGGGTAGCCGGCGCGTACAGCTCGAAGAGCAGCTTCAGCAACGGGCGCAGCTTGGGCGCTCGGCTCTCCTGCCGCGCACGCTCCTGCGGCCGCCATAGGAGCTCGTCGGTGTTGCCGACAACGCCTGGCCAGCCGAGCTCGCGCAAGCGGTCGATCACCTCCGCGGGCTGGCAGCCCATCAGCGCGAGGTCGCCACCATGGATGACGAGATCGGGGGCCCGCCGCTCGAGCTCGGATATGACCGCGTCGAGCGCGTTGAGGTTGCCGTGGATGTCGGAGAGAACCGCGACGCGCATGGGCCTACCCGACCGGGTCAGCCTCGTGGGACCCCCAACGGCTGTGCGAGCTCGCCGATCCTCCAGCGCCGACTTCCATCGCCTCCATTTCGACCCACGCTAGACCCTCACACAACGGCTGGGTCGATTACCTCCCGCCGCGACCGTAGGCCCACCGGCCGCCGACGTTGCTTCCGACGGGGATCGACAGCTGCGGGAGGCGGTCGTCTCCGGCCTCGCCGACCAGTCGCCTAGACAGGAGGCGGAGACCTGGCCACGGAGCAGATCGCTGCCGTCAAAGCCTGGCTCGTGAGCTCCGCCCAGCGCCTGGAAGAGATGACCTCGCCGCGCGGGGCATAGTCGCCACCTGGGCTCGTCCTAGCGCCGGCGGCCGGTTGTGCCGGGAATAGGCTGCTCGCGTGCTCCCCTCATGCGGGCGCCGCCGTACCTGGTCAGTCTCGGCCGTCGCGGTCGCCGCGCTGATGGGCATCCTCTCGGCGGCGTTCCCGCCCGCGGTCGAAGCGAAGGCGCGGGTCGACGCTGGGGCGCTCGTCGCGGTGACGAGGGAGGCGCCGTGGCGCCTGGCGTTCGCCGAGCGCTCGGGGCGGGTTGTGCTGCGCCAGCGGGCGGGAACCGGGGCCGGGTCCAGCGGGGCACTCGGATTCAAGGCCGCCGGTCGCTGGTTCCATGCCACGCGTTCGCGCCGCGTCACGCGGGTGGCTGGCCGCTACCGGGCGACGCTGGCAACGAACGATCCGCGCGGACGCCGGCTGGCTGTGACCCTCCGCCGGGACGCCGCCGGGGTGATTCGGCTGACGGCGCGTGTGCGCGGTCCCGGCGTGGAGCAGGTGACGAACACCGGGATCGCATTCAGAGCGCGTGCGCGCGAGCGCTACCTCGGCTTCGGCGAGCGCTCGAACGCCGTGAACCAACGCGGGCGCGAGGTGGAGAGCTACGTCGCCGAGGGACCGTTCGAGGAGGACGAGCGCGTCCTCGTCCCGCCCTTCGTGCCGGCGTGGGGGTTCCACCCGCGCGATGACGCGACGTACTTCCCGATGCCTTGGCTGCTCTCCACCGCCGGCTACGGCGTGCTGGTCGACGGCTCCGCGCCGAGCCTCTTCCGTCTGGGCACGCAGTCGCGACGGGCGTGGAGCGTGGAGGTGGAGTCACCGAAGCTGGGGCTGCGAATATTCGCCGGTCCGCGGCCGGCCGACGTGCTGCGCCGTCTGAGCGCGCGGATCGGCCGACAGCCCGCGCCGCCCGCGCCCTTCGTGTTCGGCCCCTGGTATCAGCCCCGCGACGACGAGCAGGCGATCCTCAGCCGGCTTCAGCGCACCGACCTGCCGCTTTCCGTGGCCCAGACGTACACCCACTACCTCCCCTGCGAGAGCCAGAGGGGTCGCCGCGAGGCCGAGCGCCTGCGCGTCGGTCGCTTCCACCGCGCCGGCCTCGCGACCACGACCTACTTCAACCCGATGATCTGCACGGACCACACGCGCTACGGCGAAGCCGCCGCCCGTGGCGCGCTGGTCCGCGACCCGCGGGGACGGCCATACATCTTTCGCTATTCGACGCTCGAGCGTTTCGTCGTCTCGACCTTCGACTTCACGGCTCCGCTGGGTCGCGAGATGTACCGACGCCTGCTGCGCGAGGCCATCGCGGACGGCCACGACGGCTGGATGGAGGACTTCGGCGAGTACACCCCGCTTGACGCGCGTGCAGCCGATGGCACGAGCGGCCCCCCACTCCACAACCTCTACCCCGTCCAGTACCACTGCGGCGCGCGTGCCGCCGCCCCACGCTCGGTGCGCTTCGCGCGGTCGGGCTGGACCGGCTCGGCGCGCTGCTCGGCGGTCGTGTGGGGCGGCGACCCCAGCGTGGACTGGGGCTTCGACGGCCTGCGCTCCGTGGTGACGAACGGTCTCACTATGGGGCTGTCCGGCGTGAGCACCTGGGGCTCCGACATCGGCGGCTTCTTCGCCCTTTTGGAGAACCGTCTGACGCCCGAGCTGCTGATCCGCTGGATCCAGGTCGGGACGGTGTCCGGCGTGATGCGCACCGAGGCGAACGGCATCCACATTCCGGACAGTCCCCGCCCGCAGGTCTGGGACCCGGAGATCGTCCGGCACTGGCGCCGCTGGGCGAAGCTGCGGACGCAGCTCTATCCGTACCTGGCGGCGGCCGACCGCGCCTACCGTCACAGGGGCCTCCCGATCATGCGTCACCTCGCCCTTGCCTACCCCGGCGACCGCCGCGCCGTGGCGCGAGACGACGAGTTCCTTTTCGGCCCGGACCTGCTGGCCGCGCCCGTGATCACCGAAGGCGCGGTGCGGCGGGACGTCTACCTGCCGCGGGGGCGCTGGATCGATCTCTGGCGGTCGGCGAGCTACCGCGCAAGCGACGGCGGCCTGACGCTGCGCCGGGCCCGCCTCCTGCGTGGCCGGCGGCGCTTGTCCCTGCCGGCCCCGCTCTCCCAGTTGCCGCTGCTCGCCCGCGCCGGCACCCTGCTGCCGCTCCTGTCGCCCGACGTCGACACGCTGGCCGCATACGGCGACCGTGCGCCGGCGGTCTCGCTCCGCGAGCGTAGGCGCCGGCGCGTGCTGCTCGCGTTCCCACGGGGGCATTCGGTCGCACGCCTCGACGACGGCGGGACACTGCGCTCCCGCGAGCTGCGTGGCGGCTGGAAGCTCTCGATCCGCTCCAAGCGAACGCGCCGCTGGACGATCGAGGCCTCGCTAGCCGCGCTGAAGCATCGGTTCCGCCCCTGCGTGCTGAGGGCCGCCGGCGGGCGGCTCGGCCGCTGGCGCTTCGATCGCCGCGCAAATGTGCTCCGCGCAGCCTTCAGAGTCCGCCGCGGGCGGCTGGTCGCACGCTCCTGTGCGCGCTGAGCCGGCCATGCTCGCTCATCGCGGGATGCGGAAGCGACGGTCCGCGCCGCGGCCTAGCGCTGAATTAGGGCCCGAGGCGGCGGCAGCTTGTGGACGCCGGGAGCGCGCAGCCCGTCGAGCATGATCTCGACGTACCGCTCCCAGTTCAGCTCCGGCATGTTTCCGGCCGCGCCGGCGGTCACCGCGCCCAGCCCGCAGATCAGGGTGGGCACATCCTCGATGACGGCGTCCTTCCGCATCCCGCCTGCCCGCTGCGCTTTAGCGATCAGTTCTGCCGTCAGGTCAGCCAGGCCACTCTCGACGGCCTCGTACTGACCGAGCTGAGGCTGGGAGCTGAGGAACTCCGATAGCGCGCGGTCGCGCACCTGGAGCTCTGCGGAATGGCGCATCAGATCGCAGAACGCCTGCCACGGGTCCTCCTCGGCGAGCGCCTGCTCGGCGCGCTCCGCTAGCCGCCGGAAGCGGTCGGTGACGAGGGCGGCGATTAGGTCGCCCTTGGTCGGAAAGTGGCGGTACACGGTGCCGACCCCGACGCCGGCGGTGCGGGCGATGTCCTCCATCTGGCAGTCGAGGCCGCACTTGCTAAACCGCTCGCGCGCGGCCGCCATGACGGCCTCGCGGTTGCGCCGGGCATCGGCGCGCAGCTTGGGCTTGCCGTCCGTCGCGGCTTTCGCCGCCGGCTGCGGGCTGATCGTCGAGGCGGTCGGATTGTCCATTTCGTCGCCTGCCAGTCGTCTTAGGGGCAGTAGGCAGAAATTCGGGGTTGCAACCGGAATCGCAATTCCGTATAGTGGGCCGAAATCGGAACCGGAACTCAGGTTCCAGAACGAGTATCGCAGAGATCACGGAAGCCAGCAAGCAAGAGAGGAGCAGAAGATGACCGAGCCCCATGCGTACACGGAACGTCGCTGGATCGCCCTCATCCTCCTCTGCTTTGCGCAGTTCATCGTCGTCCTCGACGCGTCGATCGTGAACGTCGCTCTGCCCTCGATCGGCGAGGGGCTCGACTTCTCCCAGGAGAACCTCGCGTGGGTCGTCAACGCCTACGTGCTCACGTTCGGTGGCTTCCTCCTGCTCGGGGGGCGCATGGCCGACCTCATGGGTCGCCGGCGCGTGTTTATTTCCGGGCTGCTCCTCGTCGCGGCCGCCTCCCTCGCGGCCGGCTTCGCGGCTACCGAGGGTCAGCTGATCGCCGCCCGCGCAGCCCAGGGCCTCGGCGCGGCGATCATTTCGCCGTCGGCGCTATCGATCATCACCACCACCTTCAGCGACGGCGCCGAGCGCAACAAGGCGCTAGGGGCGTGGGGAGCGGTCGCCGGAGCGGGCGGCGCCGCCGGCGTGCTCTTTGGCGGCATCCTCACCGACGGCCTCGGCTGGGAGTGGGTGCTGTGGATCAACGTGCCGGTCGCGCTCGTGGTGGCGGCGCTCGCTCCGCGGGTCATCGCGGAGAGTCGCTCCGAGTCGGCCACGCGCCACTTCGACACCGCCGGCGCGGTGAGCGTCACCGCCGGCCTCTCGACGCTCGTCTACGCCGTCGTTGACGCGACCGACGCCGGGTGGGGATCGGCCCAGACGCTGGGGCTGGTGGCGCTCTCCGCGGCGCTGATCGCGGCTTTCGTCGCGATCGAGCTCCGATCGGAGGCACCCCTGGTCCCGTTCCGGATCTTCCGCCTTCGGACCCTGACGGGCGCCAACGCCGTCGGGCTCCTCGTGGGCGCGTCGCTGTTCTCGATGTTCTTCTTCATCACGCTCTACATGCAGCAGGTGCTCGGCTACAGCGCGATCAAAGCGGGGCTCTCCTATCTCCCGCTGGCTTTGATGATCATCGTCGCGTCGGCGATCGCGTCCCAGCTCGTGACGCGCGTCGGCTTCAAGCCCGTGCTCGCCGCCGGTATGGCGTTCGTAGCCGCGGCGCTCGTGTGGTTCTCCCAGGTCTCCGTGGGCGGCGGCTTCGTCACCGACATCCTCGGTCCGTCGCTCCTCGCGGCGACCGGGCTCGGCTTCGCGTTCGTGACGACGACGATCGCCGCCGTCTCCGGCGTGCGCGAGCAGGAGTCGGGGCTCGCGAGCGGGCTGATCAACACCTCGCAGCAGATCGGGGGCGCGCTCGGGCTCGCGGTGCTGGCCACGATCGCCAATTCGCGAACCGACGACGTCGTAGCGAGCTCCGGGGGGAATCACTCGGCGCTGCCGAACGCGCTCACCGAGGGATTCCAGTCCGCGTTCCTCGGCGGCGCCGTGATCGCAGCCCTCGGCCTCGTCCTGACGCTAGTGCTGATACGCGGCCGCGACAGCCGCGCCCATCTCGAGCTCGGCGCTCCCGGGCGGGACCAGCCCGCCGAGGCCTAGCGGCACACCGACGGGGTCCCTCCCAGTCCTCAGCCGCTCATCTCGGCCATCGCCGCCCTGCCGCGCTCGGCGATCTCCTCCGGCGTCAGGTCCTCGACGTGTGTCGCGATCGACCAGGAGTGGCCGAACGGATCCTGGATGGTGCCGAAGCGGTCGCCCCAGAACTGGTCGGCGACGTCCATAAGCACCTTGGCGCCCGCATCGACCGCCTGCTTCACGACGGCGTCGACATCCTCGACGTACATGAAGACCGACACGCTCGTGCCGCCGAGCTCCTTCGGCGGCTTCGTGGACGACTGCGGGAACGGATCGGAGAGCATCACCCGCGAGTCCCCTACCTCGAGCTCCGCATGCCCGATCGCGCCGCCAGGCGCGTCCATCCGGACCAGCTCCTTGGCGCCGAACACGTTCTTGTAGTACTCGATCGCCTGGGCCGCGTCTTCGACGGCCAGGTACGGCGTGACCGTGTGGTAGCCCTCCGGGATCGGCTTTGCCGCCATGTTCTCCTCCTCAGGTGACCCGGGATCGAAGCGACGTCGATGCTACTCGGCCACGCCTCGCACGGTCAGCATCCGCTGCCTGATGAGTTCTCGAGGGTCCGACAGTCTCTAGGACCATGGGTGGGGTGATCGGGTGGATGCTTCTCACGGCCCTATGAGCTCCCGCAGGCCCTACCTCGACAACCTGAAGGTTCTCCTCGTCGTCGGCGTGATCGCGGTCCACAGCGCGATCACCTACGGCTTCGACGGCAGCTGGTACCTGGAGTCCTACGACGAGATGGCGAGCGGTGTTGTCGACGCGCTGACCGTCGTGATCGTCATCGGCTGGCTCTTCGGCCTCGGCCTGTTCTTCTTGATCGCGGGCCGGCTCAGCGGTCCATCGCTCGACCGCAAGGGCCCGGGGCAGTTCGCGCGCGACCGGCTGATTCGGCTCGGGGTTCCGGTCCTCGCCTACACGCTGCTGGTCAGCCCGGCTCTCGAGTACTTCGCGTACCGCGAGAACGAGGGCGGCACGGGCGGCTTCTGGTCGTTCTTCTGGGGTCAGATCTGGCATTTCGCCCCCGGCCCGACCTGGTTTCTGGAGGCGCTTTTGGCCTTCTCACTCGGCTACGCGCTGCTGCGCGCCTTGCGCCCGCCGACGAGAGCGCCCTCCCGAGCCCAGCTGCGGGAGCGCGACGTGGCGGGCATCGTGCTCGCGATCGCCGTCAGCTCGTTTGCCGCGCACCTCGCCTTTCCAATCGGCAGCGAGCAGTTCCACCTGCAGCTCGGGACCTTCCCGCAGTATCTGATCCTCTTCTCGCTCGGAGCGGCGGCGGGGCGGCGGGAATGGCTTGAGACGATGACCCCGGAGATTCAGCGGCGCTGCGGACTGGCCGCCGCGATCACGGCGCTGGCGATGCCGGCGATTCTCCTCGCGGGCGACTTCTTCGAGGGCGGGGCAGCCGAGGATCGCTTCGCCGGCGGCGGCTCTTCGTCGTACGCCATGGCGGCAACATCGTCGCCGAGGCGCAGGAATGGCGCAACAGCGACGGCTCCTCGATCGAGGGACGACGGGCGCTCGCGCCCGGGGCTGGCGCCTTTTCCTGAATATGTCAGGGAAAACGCGCCAGACCCCCGCGGAGCAGGCGGCGACTACTCGGCGGAACGCTCCCGCAGGAGCTGGGGCAGCGGCGTTGCGGTGACGAACGAGGTGGCGCTCATCAGGCTGCCGGGGTACTCGTCGACTCGCACCAGCCT
>JBKPHP010000041.1:0-2070 GCA_046729895.1 Actinomycetota bacterium | reverse complement strand
GCTGGTGGGGACGATCTCCTGGTGGAGGTGGCCGATGGCGCGGTTCTGCCCACCGCCGCGGGGGGCCCGGCGTGAGGCGCGTGGCGCCACGGCCGCTCCGTCCGGCTCTCGACCGGGCGTTGGCCGCCTCGGCTCCGGCCGGTCTCCTGCCGGCGGTGCAGGCGGTCTGGGCCGACGTAGCGGGGGGCGCTGTGGCCGCGGAGGCGGAGCCCGTCTCCGAGCGGGATCGCGTCGTGACGTTCGCCTGTCGCTCGGCCGTCTGGGCGCAGGAGCTGGAGCTGCTCGCGGGAGAGCTCCGAGAGCGCCTGAACGCCCGACTTGGAGGGGCCGGCCAGCTGGCCGCGTTGCGCTTCCGGATGGTCTCGGGCCGGTACTCGTAACGCGCGGAAACCGCTGCACGGAGGAGGACACGGTTTGGCGGGTTTTGCAGGTATTTTGTAACTCCGCGGGGCGTCCGGTGAGGGGGGTAGGCTGCTATCATCAGTGGTGGTCCCCGAGCCGCGTGACAGCGACCGCGGCGGCGGGGTTTTTCCATGTAATCCATCCGTCGGAAGGGACGGCTTGGCCAAGAAGCAAGCGAAGGGTGAGAAGCGCGCCTCGGGCACGAGAAAGGGCCGCGGCTCGAGCTACAGCGCCCAGCAGATCACCGTCCTGGAGGGTCTCGAGGCGGTTCGAAAGCGGCCGGGCATGTACATCGGGTCCACGGGCACCCGCGGTCTCCACCACCTGATCTACGAGGTGATGGACAACTCGGTGGACGAGGCGCTCGCGGGCGAGTGCGATCACGTCGAGATCGTCATCCACCCCGACAACTCCGTCACGGTTCGCGATAACGGCCGCGGCATTCCGGTCGACCTGCACCAGAAGGAGAAGCGCCCCGCAGCCGAGGTTGTGCTCACCACGCTCCACGCCGGCGGCAAGTTCGGAGACGGCGGCGGCTACAAGGTCTCCGGCGGGCTCCACGGCGTCGGAGTCTCCGTCGTGAACGCGCTCGCGGAGCAGCTCGACCTGACGGTATGGCGGGACGGGCACGAGTGGACGCAGTCGTACGAGCGCGGCAGGCCCAAGGCGCCGCTCAAGAAGGGCAAGAAGACGAACCGGCGCGGGACGAGCATCACGTTCATGCCCGACCTCGAGATCTTCGAGACGATCGACTACGACCGGGCGATCCTCGAGCAGCGCTTCCGGGAGATGGCCTTCCTGACCAAGGGCCTTCGGATCGACTTCAGCGACGAGCGGGGCGAGGGCTTCGAGACCACCTTCAAGTACGACGGCGGCATCGTCGACTTCGTCAAGTACCTGCACTCACAGGGCACCCGCGAGCCGCTCCACAAGAAGGTCGTGTACCTGGAGGACTCGAGCGGGCTTGGCGAGGTCGAGGTCGCCCTGCAGTGGAACAACTCCTACCAGGAGGCCCTGCTCTCCTTCGCTAACAACATCAACACGCACGAGGGCGGCACCCACCTCTCGGGCTTTCGCTCGGCCCTGACGCGAACGGTCAACACCTACGCCCGCCAGAAGGGCGAGCTGAAGGAGAAGGACCCCAATCTCCAGGGCGAGGACGTGCGCGAGGGGCTCACGGCGATCATCTCGGTCAAGATCCGCGAGCCCCAGTTCGAGGGGCAGACCAAGACCAAGCTCGGCAACCCGCCGGTCGAGGGCTTCGTGCAGGCCGCCGTGAACCGCGGCCTGGCAGAATTCCTCGAGGAGAACCCCAGCGAGGCTCGCCAGATCATCAGCAAATCCGTCCAGGCCGCTCGCGCGCGCGAGGCGGCACGCAAGGCCCGTGATCTGACGCGACGCAAGTCCGCGCTCGAGAACTCGACGCTGCCCGGCAAGTTGGCCGACTGCTCGGTCCGTGACCCTGCGCTGGCCGAGCTCTTCATCGTGGAGGGCGACTCGGCCGGCGGCTCCGCCAAGCAGGGCCGAGATCGCAACACCCAGGCGATCCTGCCGCTCCGCGGAAAGATCATCAACGTCGAGAAGAACCGGATCGACAAGGTCCTCTCGAACATCGAGATCCAGGCGCTGATCACGGCCATCGGCACCGGCATCCGCGAGGAGTTCGAC
>JBKPHP010000040.1:0-6144 GCA_046729895.1 Actinomycetota bacterium | reverse complement strand
TTCTTGACCCGCCACTTGCGCTTGCGGCTGGGGCGGTTCAGCCGTCGGACCTCGTGTCGCAGGCTGTGCCACTTCGAGCCGCCCGGCGAGAGCGGCGGGTCGTTGAACTCGCTGACGTCGTTGTGAGCCCCGGTGGCGACTCGAAGTTGAGCCGCCAGTACACATGGTGATGGTGGAGGTTGCAGACGCAGCTGTCCTCGACCGCTCCGAACCCGAAGCGGGGCCGGATGGTGCCGTCGGCGTCGAGCCGCCACTGGCTCACGTAGCGGTACCAGCCCGCCTCCATCTCGCTGACGAGCACGACCTCGTCGCCGTCGACGTACACGGCGACGCCCAGGAAGTTACCGTGGTCCGATCCGGAGTCCAAGATCGTCTTGGCCGGGGCGCTGCAGAGGCGAAAGCCGGGTGCCGCGTCGGTGCCGTGCGCGTCGATCTTGCTCTCCTCCCACTGCCAGTCCCTGAACGGACCGCAGGGGTCGCCGTCGTAGCGGACATTGAGGATCGGTACGTGGGCACGGCGCAGGACGCGCTTGCCCCGGTAGGCGACGCTCAGCAGCTCTACTCCCGACCCGTTCGTCCCCGACGAGGCGGCGGGGCGGACCGCGATCAGGCTCCACAGCACCTGTCCGCCCTGGCTCACCGTTACCTTGGCCTGTCCCGCGTCCCCCTGGTCGGCCGTGGCCTGGTTCGCATTCGGGAGGCCGCAGAGCGTGACGCTTGCCCTCGAGCCGGGGGGCGCCCCGTCGTCGAAACGCGTGACCTCCCCACGCGCGGGATGGACGGCCACGATCTCGTGGGCGGCGGGCTCCTTCGGAGACTTGAGGCCGACGGCGACGTTGCGGCGCACGGTCCCATCCGGTTGCTCGTCGAGCACGAGCGGTGGCATCGGCCTGTACGGCTCGAGACGGCCTTCCTTGATCCCGGGCCCGAGGTCGGGGTCCTCCGACAGCGCGTCGAGCACGGCCTTGAACTCATCGTTGTTTGGGGGCGGCTGGCGGCTGCTCGAGCGGACCGCGACGGGCTGACCCCCGTCGACGGCCGCGTCCACGAGCACGGCCCTCTCGTTGGTGTAGTCGTAGAGCGTGGCGCGCACGACCCCGGAGTCGTCCGAGTCGGGGGCGACCGCCAGCACCCTGTGCTCGGCGCCCCCGAGCTCCTCGCGGACCACGGGGTGCTCGAGCGCCTGCTCGGCCGCCGCGTGAAGCGCGTGCGGGGCCGGGCCCCACGGCACGACCTCGACCTTCAGCTCGGTTCCGGTATCGGGCATCAGATATTCACCCCACTTTCTCGATTCCCACCCGCCTCGCGAACGGGCTGTCGAACACGCCGGTTCTGTTGAGCTGTCGCTGGACGTCCAACCAGTCCCCGAAGTGGGGGTAGCTCGAGCGAACCCTGTCCGGCGTCAGGTTGTTGAGCTGCCCCCAGTGGGGGCGGGCCCCGAGCTCGTCGAGGGCCTCCTCATAGACTGCCAGGAGCTCCACGCCGCCCTCGGTGCCCGTCATCTGGATGAGCTCGATCATCATCGTGTCGCGGCCTTCCATCATGGACATGTAGGCGTCGCTGGCCCTGACGAAGCGGAGGGCGATGGGGGAGGTGTGGTAGACGGAGCCGAGCCGGGCGTGGCGCTCGGCGACCTCGAGGATTCGCTCCACCGCCCGAATATGGCTCTGGTCGTCGTCGATCGGCAAGGCGATCTCCGCCGAGTAGGCGGGCAGCAGGTTGGCCGTGCCGATGTTGAGCACCTTGTAGCTGGCACTTGTGTATTCCTCGTCGGCCAGCGCCGACAGCGCGCGATCGACCAGGTAGGGGCTCAGCGACGGCCGGAGGTTCACCAGCGTCCTCGCCACGATCGGCGTGATCGGCAGCATCGCCAGGAACTCCGGCATCGAGTTGCGGCGACGGCTTGGCTCGCCCCGGTCGTCCGGCTCGGCGGGATTCCGCGTCGTGACCATGCACAGGTTGCGTCCCTCGCGCCGGTGGGGATTGAGGTAGACCTCGTAGTGACGGTTGTCGCGCAGGACGGTCCCCTCGCGTAGATCGTCGGCCACTTCCGACCACGGCTTGGGCCTCCTCACCTCCGTCAGCAGGTAGGCGGGCTCGACCGCCAGCGTGGCCGCGTGGATCAGTCCCAGGCAGCCCATGCCCACCATGGCGGCGCGGAACCAGTGGTCGTCCTGAACCAGCGTCCAGCCGGGGCTGCGCTCCTCGTGCCGCTCCGGGTCGGTGGGACCGTCGGCGGGCTCGATCCGGAAGAGGCGTCCCTCGCTCGCTACCAGCTCGAGCGAGCGGACGAACGAGGAGAGCGGCCCGAAGCCGATTCCCGAGCCGTGCGTGGAGGTCGAGATGACCCCGGCCACAGTCTGGCCGTCGTAGCCGCCCATGTTCGACAGCGCGCGCCCGCCGCGGGCGAGGGCGGCGTTCAGCTCCCGGATGCGCATGCCGGCCTCGACCCGGATCAGTGCGTTGGCGTCGGCCTCCTGACGGAGCAGGTCAGCCCGCAGGTCGAGCTCGCGTCCCAGGCCTTGCGTCTCGACGAGGAACCCTCGGCAAAGGGCGACGTCGGACCAGGAGTGCCCGGATCCCACTGCGCGCACGGTGGAGCGGCTCTCCTCGGCCTCGCGGACCAGCGAGACCACGTCGTCGACCGTCTCAGGCCGGCAGATCTGGAGCGGGGCGACGCGCTGGTTGCCCGTGTGGTTGCGCCACGTCTTGCGCCGCTCGCGCCTCACGCTGGGCTCCGTTCCTCTATGAGGTGCTCGATACCCCGCTCCGCGAGCGCCGCGATCGTCTTGGAGGGGTTCACGCCGAGCGCGGTGGGCACGATCGAGCCGTCCAGGACGTAGAGGCCCTCCTGGCCGTGCGCCTTCCCACGCTGGTCGACCACGCCGGCCTCCGGATCGTCGGACATCGGGGCGCCGCCCAGTGGGTGGACCGTCATGAACTTCCCGAGCGGCCCGGCGTCGAGCGCGAAGAACGACTCGGCCTCGGCGGCCTTGCCGACCTCCTCAGCGGTCCGTCGCATGGCGTCGAACAGCTCGCGGCTGTCCTCCTTGCGCCAGCGGATGTCGAGGCAGCGGAACAGCGGCGTCAGCCGCATGCGGCCGTTGGCGGCATCGCGGCCGAACATCAGGAAGACGAGCGAATCGGTGATCGGGCCGCGGGGCGCCACGCGCCCGGCGCCAGTGCGCGGCGTGACGGAGCGGTCGCTCAGGCCGATACGCGTTCCGGCGGCCTTCGCTCGCAGGAGCCAGCGCCGCCAGCCCGTGATGACCCTCGCCCCGCGGGCGATCTCGAGCAGGCCACTGAAGTTGTCCGGCAGGCCGCCGTCAGCCATCACCAGGCGCCGCTCCTCTGTGTAGTCGAGGGCGCCCGTCATCACCGGGCCATAGCCGATCCGCGCACCCGCGACCTCGGACGCCCGCGGCTGGAAGGCCATGCCGAGCGCGTCGCCGTTGCCGGAGAACCGGCTGCCGAGGGCGCCGGAGAGACCCCCGACTCGCCTGCGGTTCTTGAGCAGCAACCTGGGAGTGCCGGGAGAGCCGGCGGCCAGGATCACGACCGGTGCCTCGACGCTGCCGTCGTGGCCGCTGTCGAGGGCGCGAAAGCCCAGCCGCCAGTTCTCTCCGGTCCGGCCCGGGCGCCGCAGCGAGAGGACCTCACGCAGTGGCAAGACCTCCGCGCCGTGGTTCTCGGCGCGAGCGATGTAGGTGATGTCCACGGTGTTCTTCGCCCGCAGCGGGCAGCCGAGGTCGCAGCGGGCGAGGTTGTCACAGCCCTCTTGCTCGACTCCGCTGAACGGGTGCCGTCGCTTCTCTCCAAAGTGGACCGCGAGCGGCAGTCTCAGCGGGTCCAGCCCCACCCGGCGCGCCGCGCCCTCGAAGGCGCGGACCCTGGGAAGCTTCTCCGGCTCGTCCGGGACGGTGCGCGGCTCCAGCGCGTCCTCGCTGCGGTCGTAGTAGGGATCGAGCGCCTCGCGCGTGATGTCCGCCGGCCAGGGAGGCCCGAAGACGTCTGCCGGCGCTCGGAGCTGGACGTTGGCGTACACGAGCGAGCCCCCGCCGACCCCGGCCGCGGTCAGCACCGCCAGGTCCTTCATCAGACGCAGGTCGAGCAGGCCATGCGGGTTCGCGGAGTGGTGCCAGAGCAGCTGGGGGGCCTGCTCTGGGCGGTCGGGGTAGTCCTCCGGCGCGAAGCGCCGCCCCCGCTCCAGCACGGCCACCTGCCAGCCGGCCTCCGCCAGCCTGCAGGCGGCGATCCCCCCGCCGAAGCCGGACCCCACCACCACGGCGTCGTAGCTCGCCGTCACCGTCCCCCGATCTCGTCGCCGCAGCTCGCCCTCAACGGCCCCCGATCTGGTCGCCGCGCGCACTATGGGCGATCCGAAGGACCGGATGCAAGCTCAGGCTGCCAACTCCGTCTCGTACAGGCCTTCCCCGGACTCGCGCGGATCGACGAACGCCTGCAGCCTCAGCGCCCTGCCCTCCCGGAAGCGCCAGATGTGGAGCAGTCGATGCTCGACGCTTGCGCCGCTCAGCTTCCCCCGCCCGCGCTCGCGGACGACTACCAGCAGCGCGTCCCCCGCCACGTGGAACTCCTGCGGCTCGCAGCGGAAGTCGTCCCAAGCCTCGAAGATGCTCCGCAGGTACAGCGCGAACTCGCTGCGGCCGGTGCCGCCGCGCGCGCCCACCACCTCGGGCGGGTCGCTCCAAGCGAAGTCCGGATGGACGAGCTCGATCACCGAGGCGATGTCGCCCCGGTTCCAGGCCTCGTATCCCCGGCTGACTATCCCGATGTGCTCGTGGTGCGTCACGCGGCGGCCTCCTCGGCCTTTGGCGCCTCCTCGGCCCTTCTTGTCGCCAAGGGGGCGTGACGGAGCGGTGAACAGTGTTCGATGGGGGCGAACATGCCGTCCGACCGTGCTCCTAGTTTCTGGATCCCAGAGAGCTTTCGAGGAGCAACCCGCATGGACAAGGATCAGGAGAAGGCCGCCAAGGCCCGTGAGTCGGCGCTGAAGGGTGCGCTCACGCAAATCGAGCGCTCGTTCGGCCAGGGCTCGATCATGAAGATGGGGGACGAGGCCGCCCAGGTGAAGGTGTCTGCCATTCCCACGGGCGCGCTGTCGCTCGACCTGGCCCTAGGCGTCGGGGGAGTGCCGCGCGGCCGGATCGTCGAGGTCTTCGGCCCCGAGTCGTCGGGAAAGACCACGCTGCTCTACCACGTCCTCGCGAGCGCCCAGCGGATGGGCGGGATCTGCGCGTTCATCGACGCCGAGCACGCCATGGACCCCGCCTACGCCAAGCGCATCGGCGTGGACATCGACGAGCTGCTCGTCTCGCAGCCCGATCACGGCGAGCAGGCGCTCGAGATCGCCGACCTTCTGATCCGTTCCGGAGCGGTCGACGTGGTGGCGATCGACTCGGTCGCCGCGCTGACGCCCAAGGCGGAGCTGGAGGGCCAGATGGGCGACCAGACGGTCGGCGTCCAGGCCCGAATGATGAGCCAGGCGATGCGCAAGCTGGCCGGCAACCTCAACCGCTCCGGGACCCTCTGCATCTTCACCAACCAGATTCGGGAGAAGGTTGGGGTGATGTTCGGCTCGCCGGAGACCCAGCCCGGCGGCCGCGCGCTCAAGTTCTACGCGTCGCAGCGGCTCGACATCCGCCGCATCGAGACGCTCAAGGAGGGCACCGAGGCGATCGGCAACCGAGTACGGGTCAAGGTCGTCAAGAACAAGGTCGCGGCGCCCTTCAGGCAGGCCGAGTTCGACATCGAGTACGGGCAGGGCGTCTCGGCCGAGGGCTGCCTGCTCGACCTGGGCATGGAACACGGCGTCGTCAAGAAATCCGGCTCGTTCTTCTCCTACGGTGAGGAGCGGCTGGGCCAGGGTCGCAACAACGCCAAGGGCTACCTGCGCGAGCACCCCGAGGTGGCGCAGGAGATCGAGCGCAAGATCTACGCGGCGGTCGGCGCCGAGCCGGCGGCGCCGTCGCTGGCGCCGGTAGACGCCCCCCCCGACGGGGCGGGCGGGGGGATGGGCGAGGAACCCGAGGAGCGGGGGGGCGATGGCGCCCGCCGGCCCGGTGGCTTATTGTCTAGATACAACCAGTTTTACCGGGAACGGGGGCGGCCAACGCTAAACCCTAC
>JBKPHP010000039.1:0-8393 GCA_046729895.1 Actinomycetota bacterium | reverse complement strand
TCCGAATGCTCGGGGGACGCCCCCTTCAAGGCCATGCAGCCCGTGTTGTCGCCGATCGCCCGGACCTCGTCCACCTCGCTCGGCGTGGGGGTGGGCTTGGCGGGCAGCGACGCCAGCTCGGCTCGCTTCTCCTCGATCGGCTTCGCGTGATCGGTCTCCTCGATCAACGTGGGGACGACGCACCGCACTGCACCGTGGGCGAGGTTCCAGTGGCAGGCGAGCTGGAGCATGGTCAGGCCGTGGCGCTCGGCCAGCGGGCGCATTCGGTCCATCCGCTCGCGTCCGGCCTCCACCCAGCCCTCGGGACGGAAGAGCCTGTGGTCGCCGTCCGAGAAGCGGTGGCCGGGCAGCACGTCGTCATGGAAGAGGCCGCCGTAGTCGACCACCCTGGTGATCACCTTCACGTCGTGGCGGGCGGCGGCATCGAGGGCGAGCTCCCCGGGCCACGGCTCGAGCGGCCCGAGGATCAGCATCGCCCAGTCGATCAGCTCGCCGTAGCGCTCGAAGCAGCCGATCAGGTCCAGGGTGAAGCCGTTCGCGGGGCCGGGGGCGATACCCAGGCCGCCCGTCAGGCCCTCGTCGCGCACCGCGAGGAGGGCGTCCCAGACCGCCGGATGCTCGAAGCCGGTGCGGTCGGGGTTGTGCAGCAGCAGCAGGTCGAAGGCGGAGGCTCGGCAGCGCTCGAGGCTTCGCTCGACCGCCATCCGAACGTAGTCGCCATAGGCCTCCGGTCCCCGGAGGCTCGGGTCGGTGAAGCGCGGATAGCCGGCCGCCCCACCCCGATCGCCCTCGTAGAAGTCGTGGCCGACGGCTCCGACGAGCACGTAGTCGTCACGCGGGATGCCTGCCAGCGCCCGGCCGAGCAGAGCGTCCGCCTCCCCGCGCCCGTATACGTCCGCTGTCATGACGGTGTGGATGCCCTCACCCGGCCGCAGGAGGCTCTCGAGTCGCTCGTCGTCGAGCGGCTCGCCGAAGCGCATGAAGCGACCACCGCTCCAGGTGCCGATGGCGGTTGGGGTGGGCATTCTCCTGTCACTCTAAGTGCCGACGATGTTCCTCGACTCCGTCGCACCCTGGGCGGGACTGAGCGTCGCGCTCCTGGTCTTCCTCTGGCTCGACCTGCACTTCTTCGCGCGCGGCGCCGAACCCAGCTTCCGCGAGGCGGTGATCTGGTCGATCGGCTGGCTGGTGCTCAGCCTGCTTGCGGCGCTCGTCATGGTGGCCTTTCGGGACGGCGAGGACGCCGTCCTCTACACGACCGTCTACCTGATCGAGCGCTCGCTCTCGCTCGACAACCTGTTCGTCTTCCTGCTGCTGTTCGCCTACTTCGGTGTCCCCTACCGGAGCCGACCGCAGCTGCTCTTCTGGGGGATCGTCGCCGCGCTCGTTCTGCGTGCGGTGTTCATTCTCGCCGGCATAGCGCTTATCCAGCAGTTCCACTTCGTGATCTACCTGCTGGGTATCGGACTGCTGGTGCTCGCCGTCCGGGTCTTTCGTGGTGTGGAGGAGAACGTCGACCCGGATCGCAACCTCATCGTGCGGCTGGTCAGACGCTTCTATCCGGTTACGGGCGAGTTCCATGGCGATCGCTGGTTCGTTCGGCGCGGCGGCCGCCACTGGACGACGCCGCTCTTCCTCTGCCTGGCCGCGATCGTCTTCGCGGACATCGCCTTCGCGATCGACTCGATCCCGGCCGCGTTCGCGATCACCCGCGATCCGCTGCTGATCTGGATGGGGAACGTGTTCGCCCTGCTCGGCCTGCGCGCGCTGTTCGTGCTCGTGGAGAGCTTGATCGCGCGCTTTCGCTACCTCGACGAGACGATTGCGGTCGTCCTCGGCCTGGTGGGGGTCAAGCTGCTCATGGAAGACCTCGTGGAGATCGGGCCGCTCGTGAGCCTCGGCGTCGTCGCGGGTGCCTTCGCCATCGGCATCGTCGCCTCCCTCATCGGCGACCGTCGCGATCCCGAGGCCGGGAGGCACCGCCAGGAGCGAGTGGAGCGGATGCAGCGGGCGAAGCAGGCGGAGGCCGCCGGTCAGGCGAAGTAGAAGACGAGGCCGATGACGGCGTAGAGCGAGAGCAGCTGCATGCCCTCGAACCAGTTGGACTCGCCCTCCTGGGTCACGAAAGTCGCGATCAGCACGGCGAACAGGAGGGCGACCAGCTCGTAGCCGTTGAAGACCAGGGCCATCGGATCGGGACCCACCACGAAGGAGACCAGGACGAGGAGCGGAGCCACGAAGAGCGCTATCTGAGCGCTCGAGCCGATGGCGATGTTCACCGCCAGGTCCATCTTGTTCTTGGCCGCGACGAGAACCGCGACCCAGTGCTCGGCGGCGTTGCCGACGATGGCCACGACGAAAACGCCGACGAAGAACTGCGACAGGCCGATGTCCCTGGAGGCGTCCTCGATGGAGCCGACCAGGATCTCGCTCATCACGCCCACGGCCACGGCAGCCACGGCCAGCGTCGCCAGCGAGCGGCGCATGGGCCAGGCCCCGTGGTCCTCTCCCTCCTCCTCTTCGTAGGGGTTGAAGACGGCGCGGTGCGTCCTCAGCGAGAAGAACAGGCCGGCCGCGTAGCTGGCCAGCAGCACGACCGCGACACCGAAGGAGAGCTTGTCGAGGTCAGAGCCGAAGTCCACGCGCTGTTCGCCGACGGAGGGCAGGCCGCCGCCGTGAATCAGCTGGAAGATCGCGGGGAAGATCAGCGCGCCAAGCGCCAGCAGCAGCATCGCCGATTGCGCGTTCGCCGCGGTCCGGCTGAAGGTCTGCTTCTCGCGAGGCAGACCGCCCACGAGCATCGCCGCGCCGAGCACCAGCAGGACGTTGCCGACGACCGACCCGACGATCGAGGCCTTCACGACCTCTTGGAGCCCCTCGAGGAGCGCGAAGAACGCGATGATCAGCTCGGGGGCATTCCCGAAGGTGACGTTCAACAGGCCACCGATGCCCGGGCCGGTGCGAGCGGCCAGCTGCTCCGTCGACTCGCCCATGACGGCCGCGCAGGGGATAACTCCGACGGCCGCCGCCGAGAACACGAGAGCGGGCGACGCGTGCGCGAGCTCGAGGGCGACAGCGGCCGGGATGAAGATGCCGAGGAAGTGGACGGGCCGCACGAAGGCCGGAACCCTATGGACCTACCCCGACCGGACGCGCAAGGACCGGGACAGGCGCCGAGGCGACCTACTCCCCGGGCTCTTCCTCGTCCGGTTCCAGGTCGGGGTCTTCCACGGCCGCCTCGCTGACGGCGCGGCCGTCGCCGCCGCGGTAGGTCGCCTGGAAGGACTCGAACAGCTCGTCGCGCTGCGCCTCGTCGACCGGGACGTCGTCGGAGACGAGCACCCAGTCGGCGCCCTCGAACTCCTCGAGGTTGAAGATCTCGCTGTCCATAGCGGCGGAGTCGTCCACCACGACCATCACCTCGGTCTGGGGATTGAAGTAAGTGCCGGGACGGACGAGGATCTCGTCGAGCTCGAAGCGCCGGTCGGAAGCCATCGGCCGCAATCTATACCCACGATGGGGGGCAGTCACGCGCCCAACTCCCGAAGCTGCCGGTCGATCTCGGTCTCGACGTCGAGCGGCTCCTTCCCCTGACGCATGCGACGCTCGTTGCGGGCGACCACCAGCTGGCGGACCTCCTCCCGCAGCGCCTCGTCCACGTGCGTCGCGGGCCGCAGCAGCTCTGTCATCTCGGCCTCGACGTCGAGCGGGGGCTCGCCCCGTGCCTCGCGGCGGGCGGACTTGGCCTCCAGCATCTGCCTAATCTCCTCGCGCGCCTCGGCCTGCGCTGCTGGGCTACCTGCCGCCGGCGCTGGGCGTTGGTCCCGCTCGTCGTCAAGGGCGAACGGGCCGCTCCGGCCAAGGCCACGATAGATCTGGCCGGTGCCCCAGAAGCTCGCCACCGCGACCACCACGGCCACGAGGCAGACCACGATCAGCACGGTCCCGAAAGCTGCGTCCACGACCCCATAGTCTGACCGCATGTGGAAGCGCCTGAGGCGCAAGACGATGGCTCCCGGCCGACCGGCCTTGTACCCCGACCAGGTAGGCCTGCTCGTCTTCTCGGTGGTCGCCGTGGCGGGCGGGATCTACATCGCCGTGCGTCTCGCCTTCGGCTGAGGGGGTCCGGTAATATTGCCCTGCAGAATTGACTGACGAATCAATCGGGTCGCCGGACCACCCGCGCACCCGCTCAAGGAGCGCTGACACGACAAGTGGTTGATTTCACGCTCACCGACGAGCAGAAGTACATCCGCGAGCTGGCCCGCGACTTCGCCACCAAGGAGATCCGCCCGGTCGCCTGGGACTACGACCGCGATGCGACCTGGCCCCAGGAGATCGTCGAGAAGGCCTGGGAAGTGGGCCTCATGAACAGCCACATCGCGGAGGAATACGGCGGGCCCGGCCTCGACTACGTCTCCGGTTGCCTGATCGAGGAGGAGCTCGGTTGGGGCTGTTCCGGGATCGGGACCTCGCTCATGTGCAACGGGCTGGCGAGCGCTCCTGTGCTGATCGGCGGCTCAGAGGAGGTCAAGAAGGAGTACCTCGGGATGCTCGCGGAGGAGCCAAAGCTCGCCTCCTTCTGTCTCACGGAGCCCGACGCCGGCTCGGACGTCTCCGGGATGAAGACGACCGCGGTGAAGAAGGGCGACAAGTACGTCCTCAACGGGACCAAGTGCTTCATCACGAACGGCTCGCACGCAAGCTGGTACACGGTGTACGCGAAGACCGACCGGGAGGCCGGCCACCGCGGCATCTCCGCCTTCGTCGTACCGCGTGACGCCGACGGCGTGACCGTGGACAAGAAGGAGGACAAGCTCGGGCAGCGCGCCTCCGACACGGCGATGATCTCGTTCAGCGACGTCGAGGTCCCCGAGGGCAACCTGCTCGCCGAGGAGAACAAGGGGTTCAAGCTGGCGATGATGACCCTTGACCGCACCCGGCCCGGGGTGTCGGCCCTGGCGGTCGGCATCGCACAGGCGGCCTTCGAGTTCGCCACCGACTATGCCAAGGAGCGCGTGCAGTTCGGCGTCCCAATCGCCATGCACCAGGCGATCCAGTTCATGATCGCCGACATGGCGACCAAGATCGAGGCGGCCCGGCTGCTCGTGTGGAAGTCCGCCGCGCTGCTCGACCAGGGCGAGCGCAACACGCTGGTCGCCTCGCACGCCAAGCGCTTCGCCGCGGACAGCGCGATGGAGGTCGCCGTGGACGCCGTCCAGGTGTACGGCGGCTACGGCTTCATCAAGGAGTACCCGGTCGAGAAGCTGATGCGGGACGCGAAGATCATGCAGCTCTACGAGGGCACCTCGCAGATCCAGCGTCTGGTGATAGCTCGGGAGGTGCTGATGCCGCGCCAGGTCGAGGCGCCGCAGCCCGAGACGGCGGCGGCGTAGCCTCCGCCGCTCGAGAGCCACTCGGGTCTCATCGAAGTACAGCGGCTCGGCGGCGGGCTCGTCGCGCGGTGCTCGAAGATCGGCACGCGGCAGACGGAACGGGCTGGCCGCAGATCCCGGTTGAAGCCGTTCCTTACGATTGCGGGCCCGAAGGCGTGGCCGACCAACCCGAGACACAGCAGGACGAGGTCAGGGTCTCCACCCTGGAGCTGTTCTTCGACCTCGTCTTCGTCTTCACCATCACCCAGCTGACCTCGGTGCTCGCCCACCGCCCCGACGGCGGCGGGCTGGTCCGCGTGTCCCTGATGCTCATCGTGATCTGGTGGATGTACGGCGGCTACGCGTGGCTGACGAACGTCGTGGCGCCCGACCGCGCCCTCTACCAGCTGCTGCTGCTGAGCGGAATGGGCGCCTTCCTGATCGTCTCGCTGGCCGTCCCCGAGGCCTTCGGCAGCAGCGGCGTGGCCTTCGGGCTCGCATACGTGGTCGTCATCCTCATCCACTCGGGCCTCTTCACGCGCAGTCAGGCCGGCGAGTCGGCGGCGGCGATCCTCAAGGTGGCGCCGCTGAACCTCGTGGCCGCGGCATCGATCGTCGCGGCGGGTGTGATCGGCGGCACCTTCCGCTGGGTGCTCTGGGGGCTGGCCGTGGCCGTAATCCTGCTGCCTTCCCTGCGACCTCCCGATCCCCGCTTCGAGATCAATCCGAGCCATTTCGTGGAGCGCCACGGCCTGGTGGTGATCGTCGCGCTCGGGGAATCGGTGGTCGCCGTCGGGATCGGCGCCAGCCAGCACTCCCTGACCGTCGGGCTCGGCGCGGTTGCGATACTCGGCCTGGGCCTGAGCGCCTGCCTGTGGTGGACGTACTTCGGCGAGGGAGAGGACGACCGCGCGCTCCAGGCGATGACGGCGGCCCCGGGCGCCAGGCGCGCCTGGTTGGCGCTGAATGGCTTCTACCACTGGCATCTGTTCATCCTCCTCGGGGTGATCGCCCTGGCCTCCGCGCTGGAGCAGGCCATCGGGCACTCCGGGGAGCCGCTTTCATTCGCCCGCTCGCTGGCCCTGGGTGGTGGCGTGGGGTCTTTCTTCCTGGGCGACGCCCTCTTTCGGCGGACGCTCTCGATCGGCCAGGTGCGCTGGCGCCTGCTCGCGGCCGCCCTGGCGCTTGCGACCGTTCCCTTGGGGCCGGAGATCGACGCCGTGGCCCAGCTTGGGTGCCTGTTCGCGTTCGTGCAGGTCTGCCTGCTGCTCGAATGGCGCGCCCGCGCGCCGGCGCAAGTCGCCCTTTCGTAACTCTCGTGCGGCACTTCCGTGCGTCTTCGTGGCGGTCCGTGCGCCGCGGCGGGACCTGGGCTGTTTCAGGCCCGATACGCGGCCTCAAAGAGACCAGCCCGAAACCTCCCCGCGGAGGCCCGTGTCACGATTGAGGCCGCCATGGCCCGGGCCGGGAAGACCAAGCACGAGCGGAGCCGCGAGGCGGCCCGCCAGGCGGTCGCACACGCCGGTGTCGCCCCGGCGGCCCGCGACCCCTTCACCGGCGGCCTGCGGCGGCGCGACGTGCTGCCGCTGCTCGTCCTGCACTTCATCTCCCGGGGTCCCTCGTACGGCAATCAGCTGATGGAGCAGATCGCCGACATGACGGAAGGCGTCCTGTCGGTGAACCCGAACACGATGTACCCACTCCTGCGCCAGCTCGAGGAGCGCGGTCTGATCGAGGGGAAGTGGGAGCACCCCGAGCGCAGGACGCGCCGCTACTACTCGGTCACCGCCTCGGGCAAGAAGGAGTACCGCCGGCTCGTCGACGAGGTCCGGCCCTTTCTCGACTCGGTTCAGTCGAGCATCGACGAGATCGTGCGCGAGGTCTACGGCTGATGCCGCGAACCGCCCGCGCCGCGGCGGTCGTATCGCTGGCGCCGGAGGCCGCGCTCAAGCTGTGGACCGACGTCCGACGCTGGCCCACGTTCGTCGAGGGCTTCGCGCGTGCGCTGGAGATCTCGGACGACTGGCCGGGCGAGGGCGCCAAGGTCGTGTGGGAGTCGATCCCGGGAGGTCGCGGCAGGGTGACCGAGAGGGTGGCAATGAGCGCGCCGGGCCGGTTCGTCACGCAGGTCTTCGAGGATGCCCTCAGCGGCGAGCAGGCGGTGCGCATGTCAGAGGACGCCGAGGGGACGCGAATGGAGCTGACGCTCAACTACGAGCTGTCGAAGTACGGCCCGTTGCGGGCGCTTGCGGACGTCCTCTTCATCCGCCGCGCTCTGCGCGACGCGCTCAGGCGCACGCTTCGCCGCTTCGTCATCGAGGCGGAAGAGGAGTCGACCCTTCGATAGCCTCTCGCGCGCCGCCGCCGCCGACGGGCGAAAGCGTGCGCTCCGCGCGCGCGAAAGCGGTGTGAGCGAAGCGAAGCGGAGCGAAGGAGGTGATTTCGGTGGAGGTCTTCAAGGCCGCCGTGGTGGGCGCGGGGACGATGGGCGGCGAGATCGCCCAGGTCATCGGGTCTGCCGGCGTTCCCGTCCTCCTGAAGGACGTGGAGCAGAAGTTCGTCGACCAAGGCCTCGAGAAGGCGCGCGAGGTCACGCAGGGGCAGCTTGGAGGCCTCGTCTCCAGGGAGAAGATCAGCCAGGAGGACGCCGATCGCCAGCTCGATGAGACGCTCGGCCGCATATCCGGGACGACGGATTACGACGGCTTCGGGGACGTCGATTTCGTCGTCGAGGCCGTGCCCGAGCGGATGGAGATCAAGCAGACCGTCTTCGCGGAGCTGGACGGCGTCACTCCGGGCCGTGCTGTCCTCTCCTCGAACACCTCGTCGCTCTCGATCAGCGAGATGGCGGAAGCCACGAGCAGGCCCGAGCAGGTTGTGGGCTTCCACTTCTTCTATCCCGCCTCGGTGATGCGCCTGATCGAGGTGATCGAGGGGGAGGAGACCTCCGAGGAGACGCTCCAGACCGCCGCCAATTTCGCCCAACGCATCCGTAAGACGGCGATCCGCTGCGGCGAG
>JBKPHP010000038.1:0-7519 GCA_046729895.1 Actinomycetota bacterium | reverse complement strand
GGGGGGGGCGGCGCGCCCCCCCCGGGGGGGGCCCCTCTGGGGCTGGGCCCCCCGCCGCCCCCCCCCCGGCCGGCGCGCCGGCGGGGGCCCCCGCCCAGCCACCGGGAGTGGCAGACGTTGTCGCGCTCCGCCCGGCCGGGTTCCCGCGGGCGGCGGCGCCCGACGGCAGACACCGTCGCGCGACTGTTCGGGAGCTGGAGCGCCGGGCTCGCCGCGGCTGGACTCGAAGCCCAGAAGGTGGGCGGCGACCGATGGACCCACTGCGCCAAGAGCCACGAGCTCGCCGGCGACAACGTGGGCCACAGCCGGGGCGGTCGGTTCTGCCGCATCTGCAATCGGGCGCGCGACCGACAGAAGGCGCGCGAGCGGCGCGCCCGGCGGAAACGGAAGTAGCGGCGTGAGAGTGGGGGTGCGCCCCAGTTGCGCCCCAGTCGCCCCCTGATTTCACGGTAGCCAACCGGGGCTAACCGGATTGGCGTCTGTGCCCTTCGATGTGCCTCGATCCCGCTCCTGATGCGGGATCCCGCGGTCTAGAGCGGCTCCGGCGGCGTCTGGGCCGTCCGCGCCGCCCAGGCCTGACTCCCCGGTTCGCATCGGGCGACCCCGGGTAGCCGCCGTTCAGGGCCTCCGGAGCCTTTTGGCGGATCCGCAGAGGGACGTTGATTGGAAACGGCGGCCCTCGCCCTTCAGGCGTCCTCGTCGAGCGGTTCGAGCACGAAGATCTCGAAGCCCATCGGCGGATCGAATGTCACCTGGCTGTGGTACGCACGCACCTGGCGGCCGGTGACCTCGGTCACCGCGTCCCTGAATCGGTTGGCCACCGCCTCCTGGAAGGTCAAGCGTACCTCGCGTACCAGACCCTCCTTGCCGTTTTCCACGAGGGTGTGCTCCACCGTCGTGAGCAGGTCCTCGAGCACGGTGATCAGATAATTGTCGAAGAGGTAGCTCTTGGCCTTCGTTGGGCCTCGGCCGTAGCACTCCGCGAAGATGGCGACAATCGCGTTCGAGACGTCGGCGAGCAGCTCCCCTTCCTGCCTCACGGAGCGACTATAAGCGGCCCGGCACGCGGGTGCGACCCGGCTACGCCGCCTCCCTGAGGGCCTCGATCTCGCGCCGGGTGGCGAGCTGCTGGAGCGCCTTCGACTCCAGCTGCCGAACGCGCTCCGCCGACAGTCCCAGGCGGCGGCCCGTCTCGCGCAGCGGCTGAGGGTCGGCGGCGCCGTTCAGCCCGTAGCGGAGCTTGATCACGTCGCGCTCCGGCTCGGGAAGCTGGTCCACGGTCCGCCTGAGAGCCTCTTCGCGGAGGGTTACCTCGACCTCTTCCTCCGGCGAGGTCTCGCCGCTCTCGAGCAGGTCGCCGAGCGCGGTCTCGCCCTCGTCGCCGATCGGGCGGTCGAGGCTCGTGACGGCGCGGGCCGCCGCGTGCACCTCCTGAATCTGCTCCGGCGGAAGCTCAGCCGCGCGCGCGACCTCCTCGTCGGTCGGATCACGGCCCAGCCGCGCGCTCAGCTCGCGCTCCGCTCGGGCGATCTTCCTCTCGCGCTGGCCGATGTGGACCGGTATGCGGATGGTGCGCGAGCGGTTGGCGAGCCCCCGCTGGATCGCCTGCCGGATCCAGAAGGTGGCGTAGGTCGAGAACTTGTAGCCCCTCCGCCAGTCGAACTTCTCGGCGGCCCGGATCAGTCCGAAGATCCCCTCCTGGATGAGATCTAGGAGGCTGAGCTCCTGGCCCTGGTACTTCTTGGCGATCGAGACCACCAGGCGCAGATTGGAGTTGATCATCCGCTCCTTGGCCTCGAGGTCACCCTGTTCGATCAGCTTGGCGAGCTCGACCTCCTCCTCGGCAGTCAGCAACGGATAGCGCCGGATCTCGTTCAGGAAGAGCTGCAACGCGTCGGTGGTCGCGCCCGCCAGCTCGCCGTTCTGGTAGCGCGTCGGCTCGACACCGGCGCGGCCACAGTCATCGCTCAGCTCCAGCCCTCGCTCCTCGATGCTGTCCTGAAGCGCAGCCGCCTGCTCCTCGGATAGCTCGAGGGAGCGCGTCAGGTCCTCGAGCTCCGACAGGTTCACACAGCCCAGCTCCTCCCCGCGCCTCAGAAGGGCGTCGATCTCCGGTCTTGCAAGGGCTTCCACCACAGGGATTGAACCACTCGCTACGCCGCGGCAGCGACTGCCTCGCCGGCCGCCGCGAGGCGATCCAGCGAGCGCCGTAAGAGCCGAGAGACGTGCATCTGCGAGACGCCGACGCGCTCGGCGATCTCGGCCTGCGTCAAGTCGTGCCCGAAGCGCAGCCGCAGGATCATCCGCTCGCGCTCGGGCAGCGCCTCGAGAGTGCCGCGTAGCGTCTCGCCGATCTCGACGAGCTCGTAGCCCGGCTCGTCGACCGACACCGACTCGCCCCATGTCCACGCGCCGTCGTCGTCGTCTCCCGGGCGAGGAGCGTCAAGCGACGTCGCCTCGTAGGCGGTCGCCGCCTCCATCGCCTCCAGCACGTCCTCGACCGGCGCCCCGACGGCCTTCGCCACGTCGCGGGGACGTGGAGAGCGGCTCAGCTTCGCCGGCAGCGTGCCAAGCGCCTCGCTGACCTTGAGAACGAGCTCCTGGGTGGCGCGGGGCACGTGCACCGACCAGCCCTTGTCGCGGAAGTGCCGCTTGAGCTCACCCAGCATGGTCGGTACCGCGTACTTCACGAAACCGTGGCCTCGCTCGGGCTCATAGCGATCGACCGCCTTGATCAGCCCCACGCAGGCGACCTGCACCAGGTCCTCGTAGGGCTCTCCCGCGTGCTTGTAGCGTGCCGCCAGCTGCCGCGCCAGCGGTAGAAAACGCTCAATCAGCTGGTCACGAGCCGCCAGATCGCCGTTGCGGTGATACCGCTGAAGCAGACGTTGATCCTCCGCGCGCCTACGTTCAGGCGATTCCGCGGCGACCGATTCCTCCGTCACTGGGGTGACGGTCACCGACATGTCCTTCAACCTCCTCGCAGATCGGGTGCCTGCGGGAAGGTCCGTCCTCCGACTGCTCGCGCAATCGGAGCTCGTCCCTCGACCACTTGCCGACGAGAGGCGGGGGCCGCTCGCAGCTTCCCCCACGTCCCGTACCTAGCTAAGTCTCACCCATTTTCGGCAGTTGTAAACCCGGCTTGGGTCAGTCCGGCTCCACCGCCGAGAGGTCGTCGACCATCTCGAGCCGGTCCTCGAGCCGCGTGATCGAGAACACCCTCTGGACGGGAGCCGGACCGCGTACTACGACGAACCTGCGCTCGGCCTCGCGTGCCCGCTCAGCGGCCGTGATCACGCAGCGCAGGCCCGTGGAGTCGAGGAAGCTCAGCTGCGTCAGGTCGAGGACGACGATCGGCGGGCCGTCGGCCTCTACCCGGCTGAGCTCCTCCTGGACCTTCGCCACCGTGGAGAGGTCGAGCTCGCCCCGAAGAGCCACGTGTACGAGTCCGTCCCGCTCCTCGCTTTCAACCTCGAGGATGGTCACCGCCACGGAAGCTATCAACCCTCGGCGGGGCCGAGCGCACGTTCGGCGAGCTGCCAGGCGAAATAGAGCTGGGCGCCGGCGAAGGAGAGCTCCAGCACGCGCTCGGAGACGGCGTTCGCCAGCCCGGTCCCGACCAGGACCCCTACCGGCGAAAGGAGCCCCACGATTACGCCGTCCCGCAACCGCACGTTTCCGTAGCCGTGCTGGCGCCAGGCGCCCACGAAAGCCACGACCACGATCGCGAGCAGCGAAGTGCTCTCCGCGCGAAGCTGGCTCTCATCGAGGAACAGCACGAGACCCGGTACGAACAGCACGCCCCCGCCCACCCCGACCATCCCGCTCACCACCCCCGCCGCGAGGCCGATCGCCAGCGCCCCGGCCAGGTCGCCTGCCTCCATCAGGCGATCAGCACGATCGCCGACGTCACCAGCAGCACGGCGAAGACCGCGGAGACGGCGCGCGACGGGACCCGCTGCTGAAGAGCCGTGCCGATCAGCACCCCTCCGACCGCGGGCACCCCGATCAGGAGCGCCTTCCCCACGTCGACGTTCCCGTAGACGCCCTGGGCGGCGGCCGCCATCGCGGCGATCACCACGATCGCCGCGAGCGAGGTTCCGGTGGCTTCCCGCTCCTCATAGCCGAGCCAGAGGATCAGCAGGGGAACGATGATCGTGCCCCCGCCTATCCCGAACAGACCGCTGAAGGCGCCGGCCCCCGTCGCGATGGCGGCGAGACGAACGAGTCGGGACGACATCGGCGGGCATACTAGGGGCGTGTCCGCTCCCACGGCAGACGTGCTTGCCGAGAGCCTGCGGCCGCTGACCGACGACCCGGGCGGCGGCGCCGTCTTCTGCGACATCGACGGCACGCTGGCACCGATCGTCCAGCGAGCCGAGGAGGCTCACGTGCCCGAGGAGATCTCCCGCCTGCTCGGAAGGCTTGGACGGCGCTACGCGTGCGTCGCGTGCATCTCAGGGCGCTCGGCGACGGAGGCGAGGCGGCTGGTGGGCGTCGGGAGCATCGCGTACGCCGGCTCGCACGGCGCCGAGCTGCTGGAGCCGGGGCAGTCGAGGCCGCGGCTGATACCCGACTTCGAAAGCTGGGAGGGCCGCGTTCGCGACTTCGCCGTCGCACATGACACGCGCGAGCTGCGGCAGCTACGGGTGCGGATCGAGGACAAGGGCCCGATCGCAGCCTTCCACTGGCGCGGCGTGCCGGACGAGGAAGCGGCGCTCGCGCACGTCGAGGGCATCGCTCGGGAGGCGGAGGCCGCGGGGCTGGCAACCCACTGGGGGCGCAAGGTGCTCGAGGTGCGGCCGCCGGTCCCGCTCGACAAGGGCCAGGCCGTTCGCGAGCTCGTCGCCGCCAAGCGACCCAGGACCGCGCTCTTCGGCGGCGACGATGTGACGGATCTGGACGCGTTCGATGCCTTGGAGGCGCTCGTGTCCGGAGGCGTGCTGGATGCCGCGGTCAGGGTGGGGATCCGATCGGACGAGGGCCCGGCCGCGATAGTCGAGCGCGCCGATCTCGTGGTGGACGGCGTGGCGGGCTTCGCGCGTGTGCTCGAGACCCTGGCTGCCGCATGAGGTTCCGTGAGTTCCTCCGCGTCTCGGTGCTTCTGTTCGGAGGGGCCGCCACGGCGCTCGCGGTCGTCTCGATACTGGGTGCCGAGCGCGATGACAATCGCGGGCTTCTGATCGTCGCGCTCGGCTGGTGGGTCGCCGCCGCCGCGATCGGCCTCTGGCTCGGCCGTCGGCCGGCCCCCACACCGGGAATAGCGAGCCTGCTGGCCTCAGCCCGGAAGGGCTCCTCGCTGCCGGAGCTCCAGCCCGGCTCGCTCCTGTTCAACCGTCTCTGGCCCCTTGCGCTGCTCACCGTGGCCGCCGGAGCGCTCGGCTTCTTCGTGCCGCAAGTGCCGGCCGTCGCAACCGGCTATGCGTTGCTCGTGGCGCTCACCTGGCGCCGGCAGTCGGCGGCCGTGGCCGCGATCGAGGGTCGCGACGGCGTGGAGTTCTGGTTCGACCGCAGCTCGCCCTTCGGACCGCCCAAGCTGCTGCGGCTGCCAGGGCTGCGTAAGATCGAGCCGGCGCCGGACCAGCCGCGGCAGGCGGCGAAGCTCTAGCGGGCTCGTTTCCGAAGCTTGTCGAGCGCCGCCCAGGAGCGTGTGTTGGCTACCTGATCGGCCGAGAGCCAGGCGCGCCGCGCGGTGGCGATCCCGAAGCGAAGGTTGCCAAGCGTCCCCACGCCATGGGCGTCCGAATCGACCACGAGCATGACGCCCGCCTCCGCGGCCGCGCGGGCCTCCACGTCGGGGATATCGCGGCGGTTGGGGTTCGCGTTGATCTCCAGGAAGGTGCCGGTGCAGGCGGCCGCCTCGATCACCCGACCAAGGTCCAGGGAGTATGGCTCGCGGCGGCCGATCATGCGCCCGGTGGGATGACCGATGGCGTCGACAAGCGGATGCTCGACGGCAGCCACCAGCCGGTCGGTCATCTCCCGCTCGGGCAATCGGAACGACGTGTGCAGGCTGGCCACGACCCAGTCGAGCTCGGCCAGCAGCTCGTCCTCGTAGTCGAGCGATCCATCCGGCAGCACGTTGACCTCGCTCCCGGCCAGCACCCGGATTCCGTCCACCTCCTCGTTCGCCTTGGCCACGCGCTCGATCTGGCGACGCAGCTCGTCGGGCGGCACGTCGTTCCCGAACGCATGCGTAGCGGAGTGATCGGTGATCGCGAGGTACTCGTACCCGTGGTCTCGCGCGGCCTCCGCCATCTCGTGCATGCTGTTGCGGCCGTCCGAGGCCGTCGTGTGGCAGTGAAGGTCGCCGCGAACGTCTTCCACCGTCACCAGCGCCGGCAGGCGCCCCTCCCGGGCGGCCTGCAGCTCGCCGCGGTCCTCGCGTAGCTCGGGCGGGATCCATTCCATGCCGAGCAGGCCGTAGACCTCCTCCTCGGTGGCGCAGGCGTGGGTCTGCCCGCTGTGGTCATCGGACACTCCGTACTCGCTCACATGGAGGCCCCGGCGCACGGCTTCGGTCCGCAACGCCTCGTTGTGCCTCCCCGAGCCTGTCAAGTGCTGGAGCAGGTTGCCGAAGCTCCCGCCGGGGACCACGCGCAGGTCCACCGGGAGGCCCGAGTGGGTGACGGCGCGAGCACCGGCCTCCCCGGCCGAGTGGACGGCCTCGACCTCGGCCAGCTTGGCGAAGGCGTTCGTGACGGCCGGCGGATCGCTCGAGGCGACCACGACGTCCAGGTCCTTGCACGTGTCCGTCCGCCGCCTGGCGCTGCCAGCCAGCTCCACGCGCTCGGCCGCCGGGTGCCCGCGCAGCGCCGCAACGATGTCATCGCCCACGGCGAGCGCCCTCGACAGAAGAACCCTTGGCTTGGCCCGCCCGTCCGCCCCCGCCTCCAGGGCCAGGAGGACGTTCTCCTCCGCCTTTGCGCCAAACCCCGGGACGTCCTTGAGCCGTCCGTCCTCGGCGACCTTGCGCAGATCGTCCAGCGACTCGATCCCGAGCTGCTCATGCAGGGCGCGGGCGCGCTTGGGCCCGAGCCCCGGGATGCGGGTCACCTCGAGCAGCCCCGACGGAATCCGCTGCTTCAGCTTGTCGGCCGAGGGAATGCTTCCTGTCTCGAGTAGCGAGACGATCTTTTCGGCGATGGTCTTGCCGATGCCGGCGAGCTCATCCGCCCTGCCCTCTCGCGCCATCTCGGCGACCGAGACTCCCGCCTCGCGGATCGACTTTGCCGCGTTGCGGTAGGCGAGGACGCGATAGACCACCGCGCCATCAAGCTCGTACAGGCTGGCCAGCTCCTCGAAGGCCTCCGCGATCTCGCTGTTGCGCACTAGACGGCTAGCGTAGGCGACCTTGCTCGCCGTCTGGCTGATCCTTCCCACCTACAACGAAGCCGAGAACCTCGAGCCGCTCGTGCGCGCCGTGCTGCCGGCACTGGAGCAGCCGGACGCGGAGCCGCACGTGCTGATAGTCGATGACAGCTCCCCCGACGGGACGGGCGAGCTGGCCGACCGTCTG
>JBKPHP010000037.1:0-10706 GCA_046729895.1 Actinomycetota bacterium | reverse complement strand
GATCAGGCCGAACGGCCGGACCATCTCCTCGAAGGCCTCGATCTTGTCGTCCGTGCCGGTGATCTCGATCGTCACGGAGCGCTTGGAGACGTCCACGACCTTGCCCCGGAAGATGTCGGTGAATTGCATCACCTGGGCGCGTGCCTCGCCCTCCGAGCACGAGACCTTGAATAGAGCGAGCTCCCGGGCCACGCACTCGGCGGGCTCGAGATCACGGATCTTGATCACGTTCACGAGCTTGTGCAGCTGCTTCGTGACCTGATCGATCGGCTGCGCGGCGCCGTCCACTGTCAGCGTGAGCCGCGAGATGTGAAGGTCGTCCGTCGGGCCGACCGCCAGCGAGTCGATGTTGAAGCCGCGCCGGGCGAACAGGCCCGCGATCCGGGCGAGCACACCGGGTTTGTTCTCGACGAGCAGCGACAGGATGTGCCGACGCCCGGTCATCATGCCGCCGGACGCCTGTAGCTCTTCGAGATTCAGGACTTCTTTTGTTGCTGGCTCACCCATCTCTGGTCTCCGGTCTCTGGTCTCTGGTCGCTGGGCAGGTCGTTCCTCGCGACCAGCGACTAGCGACCAGCGACCTCATCCCACCATGTCCCTCGCAGCTTGGCCCGCCGGAATCATCGGATAGCAGTTCTCTTCCTTCGAAACGTGGATGTCGACGACCACGGGCCCGTCCTCGGCGAGCGCGGTCTTCATGGCATCCAGCAGCTCGCCCTTGTCCGTGACGCGCATGCCCAGGGCGCCGAAGGCATCGGCGAGCTTGACCCAATCGGGGCTGGCGCCCATCTCGACCGCCTTGTAGCGGCGGTCCCAGAAGAGCTCCTGCCACTGCCGGACCATGCCGAGGTAGCCGTTGTTCATGATGAAGACCTTCACCGGGATGTCCTCGGTCACGCAGGTGGCCAGCTCCTGCACGGTCATGATCAGGGAGCCGTCGCCGGCCAGGCAGACCACGTCGTCGTCCGGGCGGGCGACCTTGGCCCCCATCGCCGAGGGCAGGCCGAACCCCATCGTCCCCAGCCCCCCGGAGTTGATCCACTGCCGCGGGCGCTGGAAGGGGAAGTACTGCGCGCACCACATCTGGTGCTGGCCGACGTCTGAGGTGATGATCGCCTCGCCGCCGGTGGCCTCGTGCATCGCCTCGATCATGTACTGGGGCTTGATCTCCGAGTCCTCGGAGTCCTCGTAGCCGAGGGGATGCTTCTCCTGCCAGCCCCGGATCCGCTCCCACCAGCCGTCGAGGCGCGAGGAGTCGGTGTCGAGTGCCCGGTACTCGGCGGTGAGCTTGGGCAGGATGTTCTTCGCATCGCCCACGATCGGGATGTGGGCGGGAACGTTCTTGGAGATCTCCGCCGGATCTATGTCGATGTGGATGAACTTGGCCCGGGGGGCGAACTCGGAGAGCTTGCCGGTGATGCGGTCGTCGAAGCGCGCCCCGACCGCGCAGATCAGGTCGGCCTCGTCCATGGCGTAGTTGGCCGCCCGGGTGCCGTGCATGCCGAGCATGCCGAGCCACTGGTCGTGGGGGGCGGAGAAGGCGCCCAGCCCCATCACCGTGAGGGTCACCGGGAACCTGTCCGCCAGGCAGAGCTCCGTGAACTCCTTGGCCGCGTTCGCGTTGACGATGCCGCCGCCGCCGTAGATCACCGGCCGGCGGGCGTTGGCGAGCGCCTTGGCGGCCAGGCGGATCTGTTTCGTGTTGCCCTCGGTGGTGGGCTGATAGCCCGGAAGCGAGATGCGGGCCAGATCCACCGGTTCGTACGGGATGTCCGCGCGGGAGAGGTCCTGGGGGACGTCGACCAAGACAGGCCCCGGGCGGCCCGTGCGCGCGATGTGGAAGGCCTCGTGGACGGCCTCCGGGATCTCCCGGGGGTCCTGGATCAGGATCGAGTGCTTGACGACCGGCATCGTGATGCCGGTCACATCGGCCTCCTGGAAGCCGTCGGTGCCGATCAGCTCCGTGCGAACCTGCCCCGTGAGGAAGACCGTGGGCACCGAGTCCATGCTCGCGTCGGCGATCGCCGTCACCAGGTTCGTGGCCCCGGGTCCCGAGGTGGCGAGCGCTACTCCGACCTTGCCGGAGGCCTTGGCGTAGCCCTCAGCCGCATGCCCCGCTCCCTGCTCGTGCCGACACTGGACGTGCCGAACGCCTGCGTCATAGAGCGCATCGTAGGTGGGCAGGTTGGCGCCCCCCGGAATGCCGAAAACATGCTCGACGTCCTCGGCCTTGAGGCATTCCATGATCGCGTCGACGGCACGCATGGGCGATCGAGTGTATCGGCCGCAGGTCGTCCGTTTGGGGCAGCGCGAGGCTGCCGCCCAACGGGCGGTTGGGGGCGGCCCACCGCCTCCAGACCGGAACTGGCAGCCTTCGCCCCAAGCCGGGGCGTTGCGGGGGCCTGGCCCCCCAAACGCTCAGCTAGAGGGTTCCGACTCCACTGCTTCCGGGAACTCCAGGTCCGTGCCGCAGCGCATGCACACCTGATCGTGCAGCGGCACGACGTTCCCGCACTCCGGGCAGCGCCGCCGCGGCTCCCGGCCCTCCCAGCGCCAGAGCAGCGCGGCGATCGTCCCGATGATCGGCAGCACGAGGCCCACCGCGAACCAGATCCAGAAGGAGCTGCCCTTCATCTTGCCGATCACGCCGGCCGAGAGGCCGAAGCAAATCGCCAGTACGACGTACTCCACCGGGGCCGGCTAAAGGACCCGCAAGGCCCAGACGACCGCGACGATCGCCACTACCACCAGCACGATCCCGGCGACGGCGGTCACGAACCCGAGCACGACCTTGAACAGCACATATGCGGCGACCAGCAGGACGGCGACCGCGAGCAGCTTCTTGCCGGCCTCTGATGCGAGCTCACCCATGGCATGAAGTGTGGCAGGCGAGCGGCGCGTCCCGCTAGAGGACGTGGGCGGGCCGCGTGGGCAGGTAACGGTCGAGGCCGGGGAGCGGTTCCGAGCAGAGAATCCAGCTCGGCCAGTTGACCCGGAAGCCGAGCGAGCGCAAGCGGCGCAGCAGCCACCAGCTGTCCGTGGTGCAGAGCAGGTTCAGCTCGTGAGGCTCCTCGGTCTTCGCCACCCGATCGAGCGCGGCGAGCACGACCGGGACCAGACCCCCGGGCTGAGCCGCCACCCCCGGGCCTATGTAGCCCGGGGTTCCGACCCAGCAGAGGGCGTTGGCCCGCCCGTCCTCGTCCAGGCTGGCGAGGCAGATGCGCTCGCGACCGAAGAACTCGTGGAGCAACGGCCGCTCGTGTCCGATGGCGAGCGGCTCGAGCCGCTGCCACTGCGCGACCGCGCGGTCCGGCTTCAGGACGTGCACCGCGGGCTCGGCGGTGTCCAGCGACTCCCGCGAGCGCCGCTCCATGTAGCGACCGGCCGGCTGGGCGAGGCGCCAGTGTCCGGTCGCGGGCATCACTCCGAAGCCGAGGTCGAGGCTCAAGTCCCGGCCGACGCCGCTCGCGACGGCCAAACGCCCGAGCTGCCTGGTCGGGGGATTGGGCCAGCAGCGCTCGAGCAAGCCTCGTCCGATCCCCCGGCCCCTGCGCTCCGGGGCCACCGATACCTCGGTCAGCTGCTCCAATCGCCCGAACCGCACCACGCGGGCGAAGCCGACGATTCCGCCATCTTCCTCTGCGATCCAGAAGCAGCCGCCCTCCTGGGCGGCCAAGAACTCGAACAGCGGGCGCTCGAGCTTCCAGCTCGCCTCGACCTCGGACTCGTCGCGCTCTCCGGCGCAAAGAGCGAAGGCGGCTCGCAGGTCGCCGGGGCGACCCTGTCGGAAGTCGACCTGGCCGCTCACCTCTCCGAGGCCTCGGCCACCTCGTCGCCCAGCCGGTGGACCGGCTCGACGTAGTCGCCGAGCGGCGGCGGGTGCCCGAGCTGCCCCAGTTCCGCGGCGGCGCGGCCGAACAGGAGGCCAACGGTCCAGTCGGCCATCAACCGCAATCGGCGCGGCACCCCGGGCATCATCGCGAGGTGATAGGTGCGAGCGGCGAACCAGGCCGGAAAGCCGCGCAGGCGAACTCCCAGCATCGTGGCCACGGCCTGGTGCTGTCCCATGTCCACGAAGACACCAAGCGTCCGGTAGCGGAACGGTCGCAGCGACTTGCCGGCAAGCGTTGCGGCCAGGTTGTCCGCCACCACGCGGCCCTGTCGGATGGCGTGCTGGGCGGTAGGTGGGCTGGGCTGCCGCCAGCCCTTGGCCGGGTCTGGGACGCCGGCGGCGTCACCGATCGCCCAGACTTTCTCCTGGCCCCGTACGCGCAGCGTCTCGTCCACCTCGATCCGCCCCGCCGCCGAGAGCGGCAGGCCAAGCTCCCTCACGACCGCCGGCGGCTTCACGCCCGTCGTCCAGCAGAGGGTGCGGGTGGGGATCTGCTCGCCGGTGGAGAGCCGGGCGGTGCGCTCGTCCACGGATTCGAGCCGAGTCCCGGTGCGGATCTCCATTCCGCGACCCCTGAGCTCGCGGGTCGCGAACTCGGCGAGGCTGGCCGGGACCTCCTGCATCACCCTGTCCGCCGCCTCCACCAGGATCCAGCGAGTTCCGTCGAGCCGGCAGCGCGGATAGCGGTCGATCACGCTTGCGACGAAGTCCTGCAGCTCGGCTATGCCCTCGACCCCCGCGTAGCCGGCACCGACGAACACGAAGGTGAGCCATTCGCGCCGCTCCTCCGGGTCGGCGAGCGACTCGGCCACCTCCAGGTTCCAGAGCGTGCGGTTGCGCAGCGCGATCCCCTCCGCAAGTCCCTTGAAGCCCACCGCGTGCTCCGCGGGGCCTGGAACCGGCAGCACGCGCGAAACGGAACCCAGGGCGACGACCAGCTGGTCGTAGCGGATCGTCTCCGTGCGGCCGTCCGCGGTCTCGATCGTGAGCTCGGCCAGGGCCGGATCGGCGCCGGCCACGCGGGCGAGTCGAACGTCGGTCCACTCGAGCTCCTCCCTGAGGGGCACCACGACGTGGCGTGGCTCGAGCGAGCCCGCCGCCGCGCCCGGGAGCAGAGGTGTGTACAGCATGTAGTTCGCTTCGGCAACGAGCAGGATGCGCGCGCTGTGCCGCGGCAGCCGACGCTCCAGCCGGCGAGCCGCGTACAGGCCACCAAACCCGCCGCCCGCGATGACGACGGTCCAAGCCACTGAGCGCGAGGCTAGCGCGCTGCTTGCCGGGCGGCGTCCAGGGCCGGCCGCATCGCTCGCGGCAGGCGGCGGCGGACTCGCCACGCGGCACCCGCGAAGGCATGATTGGCCACCGTGGCGAATCCCTCCTCGTCCTCGCGGAGGGCGAGCAGCAGATGGGCCACGCGGTCCGAGGGTGGCAGCTCGGGGTCACTCGTCCGAACGCAGAAGCAATGCACGCGGCGCCGCCCCGTCACGAGCAGCGCGCCGGCCTCGCCCACGAGCCAGACCCCGAGCCCGCCGCGCTCGAGCGCCAGGCCGGTGCGGCGCTGGAGCTCACGCTCATCATGGCCGAGGAGGTCTCCGAGGAAGCCCTGGGCGTTGGCCTCGCCGGCCTCGCCGCGCGCGCCCTTGCGCCGGACCACGCTGGCCCCCCGGTAGGCGTAGAGCTCGGGGATGATCCAGGCGTGCGCGAATGCCGCTAGCGTGACCGGCGCCGCGAGCGGCTCGAGCGCGACGATCAGCACTCCCGCCGCGATGAACGGCACCGTGTAGAGGATCGTCCAGGCGAGCCAGATCCGACCCCAGCGGCGCAGCCAGCGCTCGTCTGTGCGAGTCCGCCACGGGACGGACGAGAGCTCGGGAAGGGCCGTCCCTCCCCGGTCCGGTACGGCGGCTTCCACCGCCGCGCTAACCGCCCGCGATCGGGCGGCGCATGACGACGAGGCCGGCCTCCCGCGGCAGCTCACGAACGTGCGTCGCCCGGCCGGGCCCGTTGGGCACGGTGCCGATGTAGCCGAGCTCGAGCTGCCCGCGGAACTCCTCCACCGCGGCCTGAAAAGCGGCATCGTCCCGCGCCGTCCACTCGGCGAGCGTCGTGTGCCCGCTGCCATCCATCCGAACCAGTCTCGCCATTGGGCCTCCTACGTTGCCGGACTCTCGCAGGGAGGATACGCCTGCCCGGATCGTCAGAGCAGGTTTCCGAGCGGGCCGAGGTTGAGGTTCAGATCCTCCTCGTCGAGGCCGAACTCCTCCCGCAGCTCTTCCATCCGTTTGTCGAGCTCCATGAAGGTGCGCCCCAACCGCTCAACCTGCTCTTCGGAAAGCGTCCCGCCGTCCACGCGCCGCAGCGCCTGGCGCTCCATCAGCTGTCTCAGCAGCTCGACGACGGTGAGCACGAGCTGGGCGAGCCCGCGCTGAACGTTCTCGGGATCGGCGCCGATGCGCCTCGACAGGGCATTCTCGAGCCGGGGCAGATCGCCCGCGAAGGAGTCGAGCTCCCTGGGGGCATGTAGGAGCTTGTCGGTCATCGTTCGGCGAAGCTGTAGGGGGGCCACGGGCCCGTGCAGAGGAGGCGCAGCCCCGGGTGGACGCTCTGGAGGCGTGCAACGAGCCCTACGAAGCCGTCGACGGCCGGGCGGTCGACGAGGTAGGCGGCCCGCAGCAGCTCGGACGGCGACCGCGGCGAAACCTGGAGGCTCGCCCGCGCGAGGATCGACAGCGGCTCGTGAAGGACTCTCACGGCGGTCTCGCGTTCCACTCCGCACCGGGTCTTGGCACGCAGGTACTCGGCGCCGCTACCGGGCTCCTGGGGGGCAGGCTGCGTCGGCTCGTCCGCCACCACGACCCGGAGCGACAGCTCGACGGCGCCGCGAACCCGGTCGAGCGCGACCGCCAACTCGTCGTACCGTTCGGCGACTGCACGTACGGCGGCCGACTCGTCCTCAAGGCGCGTGCCGAAGCGAACCGGCAGCAGATCACGGTCCTCCATGAGCGCCTCGACCACTTCCTCGTGGCGCCAGAGCGCATCGGGGGAGACCTCGCCGTCGCTCGCCGGTGCACAGACCGCGGCGAGGTGCTCTGTCGCGACGGCGTTCAGCCGCGCAACGTCGGGAAGGGGCGGCCCGGGATGGTCGGTGATCGCGTACAGCTCGATCACACGGCCTCCCCCATGCGCGGCAGGAGCTCCTTCTCCTGGGCCGTCGCGACCGAGGTGACCAGCGCACGCAGGCTCACGTACACGAGGTCGACATCCGCGACGGCGAGGGTGATGTCGCCCGCGATCACCACGCCGCCGCCGAGGAGCCGATCGACCAGATCGACCAGCGCAACATCGCGCTCGGAGATCGTGGTAGTCATGTGATGGTCGCGGCTCCTCCGCGGGGGACGAAGTTGTACGGCGGCCAGGGCCCCGTCAGTTCGAGCCGCGCCCCGAGCGGGCGGTGGAGCTCCTCGAGCTCGGCCACGAGCTCGCGCATCCCGTCGACGCGCTCCGCCTGCACGAGATAGGCGCCATTCAGCAGCATCTCGCCCTCGTGGTGGGACAGATCGCGGTTCTGGGGCGGGCGCGTCACGGCAGCGGTTGCCCAGTCCTGCAGGCGAGCGTGAACGTCTTCGGCCACTTCCTCGGCGAGCGAGTCGGCGAGCTCGCGCACGTGACGCTCGAGCCGGCGCCGAAGCATGTACTCGCCCCCGCCGCTGCGGGCCGCGAGCTCGTCCTCGAGAGCTGCCGCCTCGTCGCTGCGGGAGCGCGCGGCCTCCGCGAGCTTCTCGCGGTCCACCAGCAGCTTCACTCCCCACTCCTGGCGGCCGGCGAGCAGCTCCAGCGCCTCGACGAACGTCTCGCGCTCGTCCTGAAGCATTCGCTGCACGCTGTCTTCGCTGTCGTAGATCGTGCAGAGTCGCAGCGGCACGATGGTGCTGGTGGCAAGAGCACGCTCGAGCACGGACTCATGCGATCGGGCCACGCGCTCGAGCCAGGGGAGGTCGTTGAGATTGTGCCGCAGCGGCTCGGCACCGAACTCGGCAAGGGGAACGCGGCTGACGAGCGCTGCCAGGTCGCCCGACTCGACGCGGAAGGCATGGGAGCCGTTCACGCCCACGATGTCCTCCGGCAGGGGGTGACCGGCCCGCGTGACGCAGTAGGTCCAGAGTGCGTCGCCGGTCACGGGCGCCGGCGTAGCCGGCTCCGGGCGAGGAGCGGGGACGGCCGCGGGCTCATGCCGGTCGCGCTGCGTGGACGGCTCGGGCTCCTCCCGGTGGCGCTGCGCGGCCTGCTCGGGCTCATGCCGGTGGCGCCGCGCGGCCTCCAACAGCGCCTCTCGGAGCACGGCCACCGCCTCCGCCTCTGCACGGGAGATGAGCGCCGGGGCGCGCTTGGCGGCCCAGCGGCCCAGCTCGTCAGGCATCGTCCGCCTTCGCCTCTTGGGTCGACTCCGCCTCGGAGCCCCCCTCGCTGCCTACGCCAAGTTGCCGTTCGAGCCGATCGAGCCGCTCGCGCAGCTCGTGGTTCTCGCGCTCGAGCCGCCCGCGGTCATCCTCCTCCCCCGGATCGAGGCTCTGGAGCGAGGCGTCGCTCTCCCACCAGTTGATCCCCATCTCGCGCGCGCGGTCGACCGAGGCGATCAGCAACCGCAGCTTGATGGTCAGCAGCTCGATGTCGAGCAGGTTGATCTGGATGTCGCCGGCGATGACGATGCCCTTGTCGAGCACGCGCTCGAGGATGTCGGCGAGGTTGGTCTGCGGCTCGGGCCGGCCGGGCAGGCGGCTCGGCGCGCGAGTGGGGAGGTATCGCTCCTCCACGCTCATTCCCGGCTCGTCTGGCAGCGTTGGAAGCGGCCCGTGCGCCTGTAACCGCGCAGCGTGCCGCCCTCATCGAGCGCGACGACGTATGTGCCGATCATGTCCGTCGTGCTCGGCACACGCGACAGTTCGAGCACGTCGACTGTCACCTGCCAGAGCTCGCCGTCCCATTCGAGGCCCGTGACGGCCTCGGGCTCATACCCGGTCAGCTCCTCGACGGTCGTCAACGCCGCCCGGCTCAGCTCGTGGGCCGACAGCCGCCCGTCGTCATTCGAGTCCGCCATAGCCCTCCTCTCCCGCCAGTCCGCGAATCTCCATTAGGCGCTCGAGCAGCGCATCCTCGGCGTCGGCGAGCTCCTGCTCGTCGAACTCGCCCGCCTCGCGGGCCGCCTCCAGCTCCAGCAGCCCGGCGCGTATCGCCGACTCGTCGTAGAGCTCGGCCTCTGCTTGCTCCTCGAGCCGCTCGGCGATCCAAGCCGTTCCGCGCACCGGAGCGAGCGGCAGTGTCAATAGCCCGGTGATGAGGCCCATCACGCGCCTCCCGCAGTGAGCTCGAGGTCCGCAAAGCTGTATGGCGGAAGCGGCCCGACGTAGCGAATTCGTATCCGCTCGCCGATTTCGTCGCCGAGCGCTCGAACGGCCGCGCTGAACCGATCGAGACGGTCACGCTCAACGAGGAAAGCGAGGTTGAAGGCAGCCTCCGTGCCCGTGAGCGCCTCGGTACGCGCGCTCACCGCGAGAGGCTCGAGCCTCTCGAGTGCGAGAGCTTGATCCTCTTCCCTGCGACGTTCGATCTCGGACGCGACGAGCTCGCCCATGCGGATGCGGTCGTAGTAGCCGGCGTCATCGGGAAGCGTCTTCAGCCGCTCACGCAGCGCCGCCACGTCGGGTGAGCCGCTTACGACGCCGCGTAGCAGCCGTTCCTCGTCGTACTCGCCCTTGATGCTGAGCTGGACGCGCCCCGCGAGCTCCCGCAAGAGAGCGACGAGGCGCTCGGCATTGGGCGCCAGCAGCTGTTCGCGAACCGCGCTATCGCCCTCCATCACCGTCCCGAAGCGGATCGGGAGCACCGTTGCGCTCGCCGAGGCCTCCTCGAGGACGTGCCAGTGAGCCCGGACTTCTTTGGCCGCTTTGAGTCCCTGGCCCTCGAAGTCGCTCACAAGCGCCGCCAGGTCACCATGGCGCACCGTCCTGACGCCGGAGCTCTTGACGCCGGAGACCGACAGCGTGTCCTGCTCGGAGGCCGGCAGGATGCCGTACACGTAGACGGTCCCCTCGTCGCCAGTCACTAGCTCTCCTTACGGCCGCGCGAGCGGGAGGAGGATCCGGACGAGCGCTTCTTCGACGAGGACGAGCGGCGTCGTGTGCTCTTCTGCGTCTCCTTCTCCTTCTCGTCATCATCCTCGTCGCCGAAGAGCTTCTCCTTGGCCCCCTCGATTGCTCCCTTCGTCTTCGACGCGGCGCCCCCTGAGGTCATCGTCTCCATCAGCTCCGGGAGCCCCTGCGAATCATCCGTGTGCGCGATATCGAGCCGGTTGACCGCCTCGGCGAAGCGCAGGTACGTATCGACGCTCGCTATGACGATCCTCGCGTCGATGGTCAGGATCTCGATGCCGATCAGCGCTACGCGGACGTAGACGTCGATGACGATGCCCTTGTCCAGGATCACGTCCACGACGTCCGCCAAGCCGCTCGGCCGGGGGCGTTCCAGGTACCCGCGGGGTGTTGGTGCTCCTACCGCCATGTCTCTCTCCTCCCGGCTTCGCCTACGTTTCCGTCGTCTCCTGGCTCGGCAGTGACTCCTCCGGGCGGTCCATGAGCTGCTTCCGTATGTAGGAGCGGTTCTTCGCCAGCGCTCGAGAGATGTCGGTCTTGTGGATGCCGTGCAGGTACCCGATCGCCCAGTCGAGCTGCTGCAGGGCGTCCTCCGCCGCCTTGCGGTAGCGATCGGCCTCCTTCTCCTTGGGGTGATCCGCGTACTTCTTGTCGTTTCGTGCCATCAA
>JBKPHP010000036.1:0-8697 GCA_046729895.1 Actinomycetota bacterium | reverse complement strand
GGACGAACTGCGCCAATCTCCGCCCGCACTCGACGCGCTAGCGCTTTCGCGTGAAAGCGACAGGCACGATGCGGGACGCGCCCAGCGCGGCGTAACGGTCTTCAGAGACCATCGCCCAGGTCTCGAAAACCGTTAGGGGCCGTCAGGTCCCTCGAGGGTTCGAATCCCTCCCCCTCGCAGCCGTCGACAGCCTCGGGAAGCTCCCGGAGCGTCACCTTCGCAGCGGCGACAAGTGGCTGCACCTGCGGATCTGCCTGACGTGCGGGCACGTGGGCTGCTGCGACGATTCGCCCAACCGGCGCGCCACCGCCCACGCCCCCCCGACCGAGCACCCGATCATCCGCTCGCTCGAGCCGGGCGAGGAGTGTGCGTGGTGCTTTATCGACGAGGTGGCGTACGTGCTGCCGAATCTGCGAGGGCAGACCCGCATTCCGCCGTCGCCGCTCCTGTACGGCTGAGGGGTCAGCGGTCGGCCAGGTGCTGGTGCACGAGCCGCACCGCCATCGAGCCCTCCCCGACCGCGGAGGCCACGCGCTTGATCGATCTCGAGCGCACGTCGCCGACCGCGAACGCTCCGGGCTGACTCGTCTCGAGTAGCAGCGGTCGCGCCCCGTCCGCTGCCTCGGCCTCGACTTCCGCGCCGGTGAGGACGAAGCCCTTCGCGTCGAGGAGCACCTCGCCCTCGAGCCAGGCGGTCCGCGGGTCGGCGCCGATGAAGACGAACAGCGCGGTCGCGCCGAGACGGGTGCGCGTGCCGTCTCGGTTGTCCTCGACCACTACGTCCTCGAGCGAGCGGTCGCCCAGAAGCTCCGAGACCTCCGTGTGCGTGCGTATGTCGATATTGGCGATCCGGTCGAGCTGGTCGATGAGGTAGCGCGACATCGTCCGGGCGAGGTCGCCGCCGCGGATCATCAGCGTCACCTGGCGGACGTTCCGTGAAAGGAAGACCGCGGCCTGTCCGGCGGAATTACCGCCGCCGACGATCGCCACGTGCGATCCGCGGCACATCTCCGCCTCCATGGCGGTCGCGGCGTAGTACACGCCGAGGCCGGTCAGCTCCTCCATCCGCGGGATCCCGAGGCGCCGGTAGCGCGCGCCGGTGGCGATCACCACGGTCCGTGCCTCGACCATGCCGCCGTCGCCCAGCCGCACCCGGTAGTGGTCCTCGTGCCGGCGGAAGCCCGTGGCCTCGGCCGGAACCATCAGGCGGGCGCCGAACTTCTCCGCCTGCACGATCGCGCGCTCCGCGAGCTCCATGCCCGAGATGCCGCCGGGGAAGCCCAGGTAGTTCTCGATCCGCATGGAGGTCCCGGCCTGACCGCCCGCGGCAACCGCGTCGATCATCGCCGTGTCGAGGCCCTCGGAGGCGCCGTATACAGCTGCCGCGAGACCCGCTGGTCCTGCGCCGACCACCAGCAGGTCGCAGACCGCGTCCGTGCTGCCGGTTGCGCCCAGCCCGAGCGCGCGAGCCAGCTCGGCGTTGCTCGGGTTGCGGAGCATCTCCTCGCCGCGGAGGACGATCGGCGTCTCCTCCGGCTTGACGTGCAGCTCGCGCAGGAGGGCGTCGGCGCCGGCGTCCTCCTCCAGGTCGATGAACCCGTGCGGCAGCCGGTTCCGGGCGAGGAAGACCCGCAGGCGGCGGGTGTCCTCGGAGAAGCGCGAGCCGATCAGCCGCGGCCCCGTGCCGAGCCCGATCAGGATCGACCGGCGGGCGAGGTAGGCGCGCAGGATCACATCACCCAGCGAGGGATCGTCGGCAACGAGCTCGCGCAGCCGCTCCCGCGAGAGCTGCAGCACCTCGCCTGGCTCCGCCACGCGCGCGGTCAGATACACCCGCTCGCCGGTCAGCAGGTTGAGCTCGCCGAGGAACCTGCCGGGGCCGTGGACGCCGATGACCTCCTCGTCGGGACGCCCGGCGTTCGCGAGGATCGCGACCTTCCCTGACAGAACGGCGAAGAAGTCGTAGCTCTCGTCGCCGTCACGGAACAAAAGCTCGCCCGCCTCGACGGCGTGCCGCGAGCCCCGTTCCTCGAGGGCGGCGAGGGCGTCGTCGCTCAGTCGCGGAAAGGCGCCCTGGCGATCACGGGTCTCCTCGAAGCCCGGGAGCGTTGGGGGTTCGGCCACGCACCAAGCCTACGCCCGGCTGGGGTGTGGGACGCTTGGCAGATGCCGTGGCTGCCCGAGCTCTTCTCCGCGCCAGTGTTGGCGGGCCTGCAGGAGAAGTGGCAGCGGGAAAGGCTCGAAGCGGTGCCTTACTACGACGGTTTGATGGCCGGGGAGCACGACGCTTTGATCAGGTCGTTCGCTGGCGAGCCGGTGCTGCACGACCCGTTTCACGGGAGGGTCACATGCGCGCGGGCGTTCGAGGCGTAGGTCACCGACCTGAATGGGTGGCTCGCCGGGCTCAACATGTCCTTCGATCCCGTCGAGGACGTGATCACGGAGACACGGAGACCTCAGTGAACGCGATCGTGTTGCCGTCGGGATCTTTGGTCCAGGCCGCCCTGAAGCGGCCGGCATCGAAGACGCCCCGTTCGTTGGTTTTGAGGCCGGGCTGGTCGTACTGCTCGAAGACCACGCCCCGCGACGCGAGCTCGTCCATCGTCTGGTCGAGGTCATCGACGAACCAGCCCGCGAGGGTCGCCGGCGACTTGCCGGCGTTCTCTGCCGAGAGATATACGTTGATCCCGGTCCCCTGCGCGCACGGGTAGTGCACGCCCTCATCCTCCTCCTCGCCGGGAGCGAGTCCCAGCTGGTGCTCGTAGAAGCGCCTCGCCCTGTCGAGGTCGGATACGGCCAGCGACGCCTCGACCCTGTAGTGGCTCAATCCCATTGGAGCCCCCTTGGTTGTGATTGCCCGATCTCGCCGCGGACGGTCAGCCCTGCTGGACGATCAGGAAGCGGTTTCCGTCGGCATCGCGGACGAAGACCTGCGGCGGAACCGCATCGTCGACGGATACGGCAGTCGAGACGAGCCCCGACCTGCCCACGCCGGCAGGCCCGATCTCCGCGTCGACATCGACCCCTTGAGCGCGCAGGCTCGCGTGGGCGGCCCCGATGTCCGCCGTCGCGAACGCACAGCCAGCCGGGTCACCGCCGGCGGAAGCACCCTCGCTCGGCGGAACCAGCGCGATCGCGTCGCCGCGCCCGGCGGTGCCACCTCGATCCGGCAGGGCTGCCCACCAAAGGCGAAGTCGGCGCGCTTCTCGAACCCGAGCTTGCCGACGAAGAACTCCAACGAGCGGTCTTGGTCGGAAACTGGAACGAACACAGTCCCGACCTCGCTGATACCCGTGGCGGTGGCGGTCGTCGGTCACGTCCACTTGAGCGGTGGAGGTGGGGTTTGCGTGTCGACGACATGTCGTCGATGCAAGGTGACGAGCGGCGGCCGAGCGGGATGAGGCTCGGAGCCTGCCCGTTCGGGGTGGATGCGCTCGGCGGGGGTCGTTCCGGCGGAGCTGGCGGTGTGGCGCCCGGCGGCGGCGCGCTCGAAGAGTGCCTGGCTCATCTGCGAGCGGCCAGCGTTGCGCAGGCACACGAACAGCACGTGCGGCATCGGGTTCGGCTCCTGTTTGGTTGGTCGCTTGGGGGCATGGGGTCGGCAGGCAAGCGGGGATCAGCTCGGCAGTGGCGCGCCGAGCGCGCTCGCGAGCGCGCCGGCTGCGCCGGCTGCGATGAGGGTTAGGACGATGCCGCGGCGCAGGACGAACAGCGCGAGGGTGGCGGCCGCGAGGATGGCGAACTGCCAGGTCTCGGTGAGCGCGAGTGCGAGCGGGATCGCGGCGCCGGCGATCGCGCCGATCGCGGCCGGGCCGGCGCCGTCGAGGAACGCGCGCACGCTCCGGTTGGCGCGCAGGCGATCGAAGCGCTCGGCGCCGATGAGGATGAATGAGAACGACGGCGCGAACGCGACGAGGGCGGCGAGCAGCCCGCCGCCGAGGCCGGCGGCGGCGTAGCCGACAACCGCGACGGTCTGCACCACCGGGCCGGGGGTGACCTGGCCGAGCGCGACCGCGTTGAGGAATTGTCCATCGGTCATCCAGTGGTAGGTGTCGACGGCGTCGTGCTGCATCAGCGGGATGATCACGAAGCCGCCGCCGTAGGACAGGGCGCCGACCTTGAAGGCGAGCCACGCCAGCGCAAGCAGCCCGCCCGTGGCTGCGCCGGCGCCTGCCAGTAGCGGCCAGGCGTGGACGCTCGCCACGCCTGGGCCAGACCGGACGCGTTGTAGCGCGATCTCGAGGGCGCCACAGCCCAGCAGCACGAGCACCAGCCACGAGCCGAGGATCGCGGCGGTGACGCCGCCGACGAGCAGGTAGGCGATCCAGCGCGCCCGGGCAGCCGTCCGCCGCCAGCTCGCTGGGGCCAGGGTGGCGGCCGCTTGCAGCGCGACGGCGGCCACGGCGGCGCCCGAGCCGGCGCCGGCGCCCAGCACCCACTGGGGTGGCGAGGCGGCGAGGAACAGCGTCGCCAGCGCGAGGATCAGGGTCAGCCCGGGGACGATGAAGCTGACCCCGCCCACGAGCGCTCCAGTGATCCCGCGTAGGCGCCAGGCGCAATAGATCGCCAGCTGCGTGGAGGCGGGACCGGGCAGCAGGTTAGTTGCGGCGATCGCGTCCTCGAACTCGCTGTCGTCGAGCCAGCGTCGCCGCGCGACGCACAGCTCGCGCAGCAGCGCGATGTGCGCCGGCGGGCCGCCAAAGCCGATGCACCCGATGCGCCCCCACTCGCGCAGGACGAGCGTCAGGCTTGGCCGCGCGGGGCGGGCCGGCGGCGCGTGCCATGGCGTGGGCGCTTCGACCGTCGGGCCGGGCACGGGCGGCTATGCGGCCGCGGGCTGGAAGAGTTCGATGGGGTTGCCAGCCGGGTCTTCGGCCAGGATCTGCTGGCCGCCCGGCCCGCTGACGATCTCGTTGCGGAACTTCACGCCCGCGCCCCGCAGCCGCTCGATCTCGGCGGCGATGTCCTCGACGATGAAGTGGATGCGGTTCCCGCCTCCGGGCTCCGGCGTGCGGCCGTCGGGCATCGACCGCCCGGCCGAGCTCGTCGGGCCGCTGAGAAGCAGCCGCAGGTTGCCGCGCACGACGTCGGCGAACGCCGGTGCGGCGTTGGAGCGCACGGTGAAGCCGAAGTGGGTGGTGTAGAAGTCGACGGCGTTCTCGACGTCGTCGACCATGTAGCGGACGTTCACGAGCTGGTCAGGCACGTTCGATCACCTCCTGTGTGGTTGCCTTGATCGCCTCGATGAGGAAGCCGACGCGGGTCTCGAGCTCGGCGGCGGTGCGCTCGAACGCCGGCAGCGTCTGCTCGTCGAGTCCGGGTTCGCGCGCCGGGTCGGGGATGCTCCAGTGGATCAGCTCGGGTGGGCCGGGGAACTCGGGGCAGACCTCGCGCACGCGATCGCAGAGGCTGATCACGTAGTCGAAGCGGCGGCCGGCGAACTCGCTCAGGGGCTTGGAGTGCCGCGCGGAGATGTCGATGCCGCGGTTGCGCATGACGCGCACCGCGTTGGGATGAAGCGGCTTGGGATGGCTGCCCGCGCTCACCGCGCTGACCGCGCCGTCCGACAACCGCTCGCAGAGCGCCTCGGCAATCTGCGAGCGCGCGCTGTTGCCGGTGCACAGGAACAGCACGTGCGCCTCCGTGGAGGCACTCTTGCGTCTCACGTGTGCTGGCGTGGTCGGCGCGAGGGCCGGGTGCAGCGCGACGCCGGCGCTCGCGAGTAGCTCGCCGCAGCGCGCGAGATCGAGCACGTAGTAGGTGTCGCGGCCGTCCGCGGCGCTGCGACGCACCGACACCAGCCCACCGTCACGCAGCTGCCGCAGGTGGTAGGAGACCAGGCTCTGGCGCCGGTCCGCCAGCTCGGACAGTTCTCCCACGCGACGATCGCTCCGGGCAAGCTCGCTCAGCAGCTGCCACCGCAACGGGTGCCCCGCTAGCCGCAGAAACCGCGGCGCTGAAGTCTTGCCATGCCCGGTGGCGACCACCGTCGGGGAGAATACATCAAGACGGTTTGATGCATCTGCCGGGATGGCTGGTCGTCGGCGGCCCTGCTCGGCCCGCACTCCGCGAGTTCCTAATCGACCAGTTCCTGGCCGATCGATTCGCAGCCGAGGGTGCCCAGTGCAGCGAGGAGGCGCGGATCAAACTCGCGAACCTGCACCCGAGGATGCTGATGCTCGGGGAGCTCGAACAGCCGCACGCGGCCCTCTCGTTGCTGCGCGCCATCCGGTCCGGCGGCGACGACGGGCTGCTCGTGATCGTCGCCAGTCCGGACGGCTCGGAAATCGCCGAGCTGCGCGCCGTCGGCGAGGGCTGAGCCGACTATCTCCGCAAGCCGGTCAGCTACCCGCGGCTGCTCGGCGACCGTCACCCGCCGCTGGAGCTGGTCGACCTCGAGCGCTCCGATCCGCCTTAGCGGCACGACCCGACCCCTCGAGCGACGCACGAGGGCTCGCACCCGCGCCAGCAGCAGCGGGTCAGCTAGGCCTGTCTGGCCGCTCGCAAGCGCTGTAGCTGGGACTAGGAGACCGCGACCCCTATGGCGAACGCGAGCAGGGCGCTCGCAGCGATAGCCGCGGTACCCCACGCCTGCGCTCGTCTCTTCCAACGAGGCCCCCAGATCGCGAACCAGATCAACCAGAGCACGACGAATTCAAAGACGGACAGACCGGCGAGCCCGCCCACGCTAATAGAGGGCTCACCGCCCTCCACCGCCCCGCCACCGCTCGACAGTGCGAGCGTGACGGCAGCGGCCGCGAGCGACGACACAACCGCTGTGGCGGCAGTCTTGCCGAGTTCGGTCCCCAGTCGCCGTGCGGAACCAGGACGACGAACCGTGACTCTCACGCCTAGGCTCTCGTTTTCGACGGACTTCGGGGATAGCACCTCACCGCCCCGCTTCGGGTCTGCCTCCGAGAGGCGCACCGTGTCGCCATTGCGGAGGGCCCCATGAACCTCGTCGCCTTGAAGCTCGACAACCGCGGCGGAACCATCTGCGAGGCGCAGGATGAAACGCCACGTAACGCCGCGCTCCCCGGTCTTCTCAAGTCCCTCCACGACGCCTCGTACTGCCATCTAATCGAAAGTATCGAGTGGAGTCCGGGCCCTGTAACCGAGGAGCGCGGCGGGCAGTAGCTTCTGCGTGCTGGGCGCCGGCTCGCCTTTGTCTTACGTCAGATAGGCCTGTTCTGTTGCCCGGGTGCCTTGGACCGAGATTCTGCCGGCCGTCCCGGCGGTAGCGCACGCCCACGCGAGTGGTTTGTGGCCAAAGCAGTCGGGCGGCCGTCGTTCAGTCGGCCCAGGGCCCGATGCCGCTCACTCGCTCGACCGCGATCCGGATCCGGACGCCTGGCCGCGGATCGTCCATCGGCGGGAAGCGCGCGTCGGGACCAACTACTGCACGGTCCAGGCGAGCCGCGCCAGCTGCGCGACGCGAGGAGCGCCGCCGCGCCAGCCAGGGGGCTCCGCAAGGCGGGGGTCGCGACCGTAGTGGGGGGCGCCGGCCTTCCCCTGGGGTCAGGTTGCCTCCGCCCGTCTGATCTCGACCTTTCCCTCGCTCGTGCGGACGTCGAACCTAGGCTGCGGGGCGGTCGCGGGGCCCTTGACGACCGATCCGTCGAGGCGAAAGGTGCTCCCGTGACAGGGGCAGGTGACCGTGTCGTCGTTCAGCTGTCCCTCCTGCAGTGAGCAGCCGCGATGCGAGCAGCGATCGGCGAGCGCGTAGATGCGGGCCTCCTTGCGCACGAGCAAGACGCCCACGCCATTCACCAGTGCGCCGATCAGCTGATCTTCCCCGAGCTGCGCCTCGTCCAGCACGGCCGTCCACCCCGGTGGCGCGTCCTCGAAGGCGGTCTGGTTGACGCCGACGCCCTTCCCGAACGAGAGGTGGCCGCCGAGCCAGGCCGAAAATGTGGCCACGCCGTAGCCGAGCGCGGACAGGACGACCCCGCGGCCTCTCTGGCCGCGTCTACGTGCCGTCCAGGAGAGCGCGTGCAGCACGAGCGCGCTCACGTTGCCGCTCGCGTGGACGGTGCCGACGCGGCGGGTCCCGCCGCGGAGCTCTGCCCAGTCCGACAGGCCGGCCGCGGCGGTTGGGACGGCGGCGAGGATGCCGGCGGCGACGAGGCGATCCGCCGCCTGCTCGGCACGGTCCTCACCGAACAGGTCGAGGAGCAGTGCGCTCGTCCACGCGCCGATGACGACGTCGGTCAGCGACGGGTGAAGCGGATGCCCCAGCCACGTGCCGCTGAGGAGATCCTTGAGCGAGGATTCCTGCGGCACGAGGGCGCGCACGCCCCTCTGGAGAGGCTCGGCCAACGCGTCGAGCGCCTCGAGCCGCTCAATTCGCTCCAGGATGGCCTGGCGGCCCAGGGACTCCATGCCCCCTCCGGCTCCGGCCTCACTCATCACCCACTGGCGGTCCAGCCTGAGCAACCGTCTCATCGCGTCTCCTCCTCCTGCCGGTGGATCGGGGGAACTCCCGACCGCATGTCGCAAACGCAAACAAGTCTGCCGGACACCCGACCGTCGCCAGCGGGCGCCGTAACCGCGGCATGTCCAAATTCCCTCGCGGTTGCCTTCCGCCCACTGCGCCGTAGCTCGGGACTCTGCCGGCCGCTCGTCACTACGCGTCGCGTGCGAGGTCGCGAGTCCGAGCGCAGTGGGCTGTCGCCGTGGCCGCTGCGGGCCGAGCAG
>JBKPHP010000035.1:0-4674 GCA_046729895.1 Actinomycetota bacterium | reverse complement strand
TAGGTCAGCGGCCAGATGCCGGTCACGTCGCCGATGGCCCAGACGCCCTCGCCGGCGTTCATGCGCGCGTCGACCGCGACTCCGCGCTCGCCGGGCTCGATCCCCACGTTCTCCAGTCCGATGCCCTCGACCCGTGGGCGGCGCCCGGTCGCCACGAGCAGGCGGTCGCCGCGCAGCTCGTCGCGCTCCGGGAACTCCAGCACGTACTCGCCGTTTTCACGTGAGACCGCAGAGGCGTGCTGCCCGAAGCAGAGCTCTATTCCCTCCGCTGAGAGCGCCTGCCCGAGCCTCTCCCCGAGCGGCCTCGGCTCGCGCGGGAGCAGGTGGTCCATCCCCTCCACGAGCGCCACGGAGGCGCCGAACCGCGCGACCACCTGAGCCATCTCCACCCCGACGGGACCGCCGCCCATGATGAGCAGGCGCCGCGGGACCTCCTTCAGCCCGGTGGCCTCGCGGTTGGTCCAGACGCCGTCGAGCTCGCGCAGGCCGGGCACCGGGGGGATCACCGGATCGGACCCCGTGGAGATCACGATGTCCTTCGTCGTGTGAGCCGTGCCGTCGACCGAGACCCGGCCCGCACCCGTGATGCTGCCCGCGCCTCTGATGACGTCGATGCCCTTGTCCTCGTACCAGGAGACCTTGCCGGAGTCGTCGTAGTCGGACACGATGAAGTCGCGCCAGTCGAACGCCGGCTCGGGCCGAACCTCGCCGTTCACGGCCTCGCGCGAGCCCGGTGCCTCGCGGGCGCCGTGCAGCGCGTCGCCGGGCCGGAGCAGCGTCTTGGAGGGCATGCACGCCCAGTAGTCGCACTCGCCTCCGAGGAGCTGGCGCTCGACGATGGCCACCTTGAGGCCGCCGTCGGCCAGGTGTCCCGCGCAGTGCCCTCCGGCCGGTCCGCTGCCGAGGACGATCACGTCGTAGTCGCTCATTCGGTCTCCCCTCGAGCCTTGTCGATCTCGTACGCGGTCTTGATCAACCCGATGTCGCTGAACGCCTGGGGAAGTTCCCCAGCTGCTCATTGTTGGCGGTGTCGATCTCTTCTGCCAGCAGGCCGAGGTCGTCGGCGGCTGACTACCGCCCGCTGGTGGCCCGCGGCCGCCGCGGCGCCCTCTTCTTGGCCTTGGGCGCGAGCAGGGCGGCGCCAATCGCCCCGCCGAGGTCTCCGAGTGCGGCCGGTACCACGGCTGGTGGCCGGTCGGACACGAAGAGATGGGGGATCATCGCGGCCTCGATCCGCCGCACATAGGGCTCGCCGAGCCGGGTGCCTAGCCCGCCGCCGATGACCACCATCTCCACGTCCAGCAGGTTGACGGCCGACGCCACGCCCGCCCCGAGCGCCGCGATCGCGCGTTCGATCAGCTTGACCGCCATGGGATCGCCGCGCTTGAGCGCCCGGAACCAGATTCCGCTCTGGAGCCGGGTGCGGCCGCGCTTCTCCATGATCTCGAACAGCTCGGTGTGCTTCCCGCGCTTGGCCCACCGCCGCGCCTTCGCCTCCATGGCCGCCCGCCCGGCGTAGGCCTCCACGCAACCGCGCCTCCCACACGGGCAGCGCGCGCCATTTAGCTTCACGACCATGTGCCCGATCTCGGCGGCGGCGCCGCGGCCGACCCACGTCTTGCCGTCCAGGATGATCCCGCCTCCCACGCCGGTGCCCCAGAACACTCCGAGCAGCGACTTCGCGTCCTTAGCGGCGCCCAGCTCGTACTCCGCGCGCACCCCGACCGAGACGTCGTTGCCGAGGTAGACCGGACAGCCGAGCAGCTCGGTCAGGGCCGCGGCCATCGGGAAGGGGTCCTCCCAGTCGGGCAGGTTGCGCGCCTCGTCGACGGTCCCCGCTTCCGCGTCGACGGCTCCCGGCGAGCCCACGCCGACGCCGTCGAGCCGGGCGGTCGCCAAACCCGCCGCCTCGGCGGCCTGGTTCATCGTATCCGCCATCTGAGAGACCACCGCGGGCGGGCCCCCACTGGTGGGAGTCGGCTGCCTTGCCTCGCCGACCACCTTGGAGTCCTGGTCCACCACCACGGCTTGGACCTTGGTCCCTCCCAGATCGATTCCACCCCTCATGGGTGTCCCCAGCGTACCGTTCCTCGAGCGGCCGGACGGGGGCCTGGCCGGGCGGCCGCTTCTACTTTTCTCGTTGCGACAGAATGGCGGCGTGGGGTCGGATTCGTTTGTGGTGGGCGTGGACGTGGGCGGCACCAAGGTCGCCGTGGGGGCCGTCCACGGCTCCGAGGCCGACGAGCTCGTGGAGCACCCCACGGACACGAGCGGGCGCGAGCCGCTCCTGGACGGAATCGAAGCTGCAGTGCGGGAGGTGAGCTCGAAGGCCGGCGACCCGGCGGCGGTGGGAGTCGGTGTCCCCTCTCAGATCGAATTCGCAACGGGGACGGTGCTCTCGAGCGTGAACATCCCGCTCGCGGGGGTGCCGCTGCGCGAGGTGCTGGGCTCGCGCCTGGGCGTGCCCATCTACGTGGACAACGACGCCAACTGTGCCGCGCTCGCCGAGGCCGAGCTGCTCGACGTCAGGAACCTGGTCATGCTCACGCTGGGCACGGGCGTCGGGGGCGGCGTCGTTGTTGACGGGAGGATCTTCCGAGGCACCCACGGGCTGGGCGCCGAGCTCGGCCACTTCTCGGTCCTGGCCGACGGTCCGCCATGCCCTGGCAACTGCCCCAACCGCGGCTGCGTCGAGGCATTGTGCAGCGGCACGGCCCTCGAGCGCGACGCAGCAGCGATCGCCAGGGGCCGCCCGGACAGCGCCCTGGGTCGCCTCTACGCCGAGCGCGGGGGCGTGAGCGGCCCGGAGGCGGCCGCCGCGGCGAGGGACGGCGATGCGGACGCACTGCGGCTGTTCGAGCGCCTGGGCACCTGGCTCGGGGTCGCGATCGCCGGCTACGTGAACGTCTTCGAGCCGGAGCACTTCCTGATCGGCGGGGGTGTGTCGCAGGCGGCGGACCTCTTCCTGGAGAGGGCGCGCGCGGAGGCCGCGTCGCGGGCGCTCCCCGCGTTGTGGGAGCGCGTCAACGTCTCCCTGGCCCGCGGCGCCGAAGATGCAGGCGTGATCGGGGCCGGCCTGCTCGCAGCGCACGAGAGGGGAAGGGATACTGCGCATGTGAACCCCGAAAACAGCGTCATGACCGATTTCGGCTTGCCGGGCATCCACGAGGCCCAAGATCGATCATGAAGGGAGCGAGATAGCGAGATGACGACCACCCAGGTGGACACGCGGGCACTCGACGAGCTGTGCATCAACACCATCCGCACGCTGGCAATGGACGCGGTGCAGAACGCCAACTCCGGCCACCCGGGCGCACCCATGGCGCTGGCGCCACTCGCCTACGTCCTTTACACGCGCGTGATGAAGCACAACCCGGCCGACCCCGACTGGTTCGACCGCGACCGCTTCGTGCTGTCCGCGGGCCATGCCTCGATGCTGCTCTACGCCTCGCTCTACCTCGCCGGCTACGGCCTCACGCTCGACGACATCAAGCGCTTCCGGCAGCTCGGCTCTCCCACGGCAGGCCATCCCGAGTACGGCGCAGCCGCCGGCATCGAGGCCACCACCGGGCCCCTGGGCCAGGGAGTATCGATGGCGGTGGGGATGGCGCTCGCGGAGGCGATGCTCGCCGACCGCTACAACCGCCCCGAGCAGGAGCTGATCGACCACAACACCTACGTGATCGCGAGCGACGGCGACTTCCAGGAGGGCGTCGCTTCGGAGGCCTCGTCACTGGCGGGTCACCTCGGCCTCGGCAAGCTGATCGTCTTCTACGACAACAACCACATCCAGCTCGCCGGCGAGACCCGCATGGCGTTCAGCGAGGACGTCGGCACGCGCTTCGAGGCCTATGGCTGGCACGTTCAGAACCTGGGCGAGGACCTCGGCCTCGACGCCCTGGAGGGAGCGGTGGAGACGGCCAAGGGGGCGCCGGACCGGCCGTCGCTCGTCATCCTGCGGACCCACATCGGCTACGGAGCTCCGCACCTCCAGGACACGAACAAGGCCCACGGCTCGCCGCTGGGCGAGGAGGAGGTCAAGCTCACCAAGGAGGGTTACGGCTGGCCCACCGAGCCGCCATTCCTGGTGCCTGACGAGGCACTCTCGCACTTCCGCTCCGCGGCGGCGGCTCGGGGAGAGGCCGAGTCCGGCTGGAAACAGCTAGCCGAGACCTACCGGTCGGAGCACCCCGACCTCTGGGAGGAGCTGTCGCTGATCATCGACCGCAAGCTCCCGGACGGCTGGGACCGCGACGTGCCCAAGTTCAGGCCCGATGTCGGGATGGTGGCCACTCGCAAGGCCTCGCACCAGGTGATCCAGTGGGCCGCCGAGCAGGTGCCGCATCTCGTCAGCGGCTCGGCGGACCTCGAGCCGTCAACCCTCACCTTGATCGAGGACGGCGGCGCCGTGGAGAAGGGGAGCTACTCGGGCCGCAACGTCCACTACGGCGTTCGCGAGCACGGCATGGGTGCGATCGTGAACGGGCTCAATCTTCATGGCCTGCGCGCCTTCGGCTCGACCTTCTTCAACTTCCTCGACTACATGAAGGCCGCTGTGCGGCTGGCGGCGCTCATGGAGCTGCCGTCGATCTTCGTCTACACGCACGACTCCATCGGATTGGGCGAGGACGGACCCACCCACCAGCCGATCGAACAGCTCGCCACGCTCAGGGC
>JBKPHP010000034.1:0-5840 GCA_046729895.1 Actinomycetota bacterium | reverse complement strand
GCCGCCTCCTTTGAGCGGTCCCCGACCAGCGCGCGGACGAACGCGATCGCCTCCTGCGCCTGCTCCGGCGTGGCCGTGCGCCCGGTGCCGATCGCCCAGATCGGCTCGTAGGCGATCACCACGTCGGCCAGCCGCTCGTCTTCGACGCGCTCGAGGTCCTCCTGGACCTGGTGGCGCAGCTTGCGGTCGGTCTCGCCGGCCTCCCGCTCCTCCTCGGTCTCCCCCACGCACAGGATCGGCTCGATGCCGGCCGCCAGGGCCGCGGGCACCTTCTCCTGGAGCGCACGGTCGGTCTCGCAGTTGTACTGGCGCCGCTCCGAGTGGCCAAGCACCACTCCGTCGACCCCGACCTCTGCGAGCATCGGCGCCGACACCTCGCCGGTGAAGGCGCCGCTTTCCTCTTGGTGCAAGTTCTGGGCGGCCACCCAAACCTCGCGGTCGCGCACCCTCTCCACCAGCACGTCGAGCGCGGTGAAGGGTGCGCAAACGCCCACGTCGACGGGGCGACGGCTGGGGTCGGGCAGCAGCTCGAGCAACCGCTCGCAGTAGGCGAGCGCTTGGGCGCGGGTTCCCCACATCTTCCAGTTGCCGGCGATGAAGGGCCTACGGGTCATCGAGCGCCTCCACCCCGGGTAACCGCTTGCCCTCGAGCAGCTCGAGGGCCGCGCCGCCACCGGTCGAGAGCCAATCCACGTCGTCCGCCAGCCCGAACTCCGCCAGCGCGGCGGCCGAGTCGCCGCCGCCCACCACCGTGGTCCCGGGCGCCGCCGCCACCGCCTCGGCCAGGGCCCGGGTGCCGCTCGAGAACGGCTCCAGCTCGAACGCCCCCATTGGACCGTTCCAGAACACGGTGCCGGCGGCGGCGATCTCCTTGGCGTACGCCTCCGTTGTGCGCGACCCGACGTCGAGCCCCATCCAGCCCTCCGGCACCTCAGTCCCGTCAAGGTCGCGGCGGTCGGCATCCGCGTCGAAGCTGTCACCGAGCACTAGGCCGAGCGGGAGCAGCAGCCGGCAACGGGAGTCCTCCGCCTTCTCGAGCGCTCGCCTGGCGAGCTCGACGCCCTCTTCCTCCACGAGCGAGTCGCCGGTCGGCTTGCCCTGGGCGCGGAAGAAGCTGAAGCACATCGCGCCGCCGATCAGGAGCGTGTCGGCCACGTCGAGGAAGCGCTCGATGAGGGCGATCTTGTCCGAGACCTTCGCCCCTCCGAGCACCACGAGCAGGGGCCGCTGCGGGGCTTCCACGATTCCCCTGAGCGTGAGCACCTCCCGTTCCAAGAGGAGCCCGGCGACCGCGGGCAGGTGCTCCGCCACGCCGGCCGTCGACGCATGCGCCCTGTGCGACGAACCGAAGGCGTCGTTGACGTAGGCGTCCGCGAGCGACGCGAGCTCTTTTGCCAGCGCCGACTCGTTCTTCGTCTCGCCGCGCTCCCAGCGCGTGTTCTCGAGCACCAGCACGTCGCCTGGCCGAAGGCGCTCCACGCCGCTGCGGACCTGCGGTCCGATCACCTCCGGAGCCTGGTGAACCTGAGCGTCGACCAGCTCACCCAGCCGCAAGGAGGCCGGCCGAAGCGACGTCCCCGGGTCGCGGCCCTTGGGCCTGTCCAGATGCGAGCAGAGGATCAGCCTGGCCCTCTCCTTCAGCAGCAGCTCGATCGTTGGCAGAGCGGCGCGGATGCGCGAATCGTCGACCACCCGCCCGTCCTCGAGCGGGACGTTGAAGTCCACCCGGGCGAGTACCCGAGTGCCCTCCCCCAGCTCGAGGTCGCGGACCGTGCGCTTGCCTAGCGCCGGCGCGGACGCCTCAGGCAACCGGCGCTCCCGCCAGCACTCGCTCGGCGAGATCTATGAGCCGGTTCGAGTAGCCCCACTCGTTGTCGTACCACGCAACGACCTTCACGAGCCGCTCGTCGATGACCATCGTGAGCCCCGCATCGAAGATGGACGAGTAGGCCGACGTGACGATGTCCGTAGAGACGATGGGGTCCTCCGTGTATTGAAGGATGCCCTCGAGGGAGCCGCGGCCCGCCCGCTCGGCAAAGGCCCGGTTGACCTCGTCGACGCTGGTCGGGCGCTCCACGGTGCAGACGAGGTCCACCACGGAACCGGTGATCACGGGTGCCCGGACCGCGATCCCGTTGAGCTTGCCTTCGAGCTCCGGGATCACGAGGCCGATCGCCTTGGCGGCGCCCGTAGAGGTGGGCACCAGGTTCGCCGCGGCGGCGCGGGCCCTGCGCAGGTCCTTGTGCGGGGCGTCCTGGAGTCGCTGGTCGGCCGTGTAGGCATGGATCGTGGTCATGACGCCGTGCTCGATGCCGAGGGCGTCGTTGAGCACCTTCGCCACCGGGGCGAGGCAGTTCGTGGTGCAGGAGGCGCCCGAGATGACGTGGTGCTGCTCGGAGTCGTAGGCGTCGTCGTTGACGCCCGGCGCGACGGTCACGTCCGGACCCTTGGCCGGCGCCGAGATGATCACCTTCTTTGCGCCCGCGTCGAGATGCTTGGAGGCGTCGTCGCGGTCGGTGAAGAGGCCCGTCGACTCGATCACCACGTCCGCACCGAGGTCGGACCACGGGAGCGCGGCCGGGTCGCGCTCGCTGAGAACGCGTAGCTCCCTGCCGTCGACGAGGATGCCGGCGTCGGTGGCGTCGACCTCGCCGGGGAATGGCCCGAGGATGGAGTCGTACTTGAGGAGGTGCGCCAGCGTCTGAGTGTCGGTGATGTCGTTCACCGCGACCCAGTCGATGTCGGCGCCGCGGGCGTGGGCCGCCCTGAAAGCGTTGCGTCCGATCCGGCCAAAGCCGTTGATTCCGACCGTCAATGGCATCCAGGCTCGCTTTCCTTCCTCGGGGCTTGTCCGGCTGAATCTACCGGCCGCGGGGGGACTCGGCCATTCGACCGAAACCCCGTGATTCCCACTCCACTCCCTTACGGTCTGCGCGGCGGCTTGTCGATGTCCCGGTGGACCACGTCGACCAGGTAGTCGCCGCGTCCGGCATAGATACCCGCGAGGTGCTCTGCGATCACCACCGATCGGTGCCGCCCCCCAGTACAGCCGATCCCGACCGTGAGGTGGGCCTTCCCCTCCTGCTCGTAGGCGGGCAGCAGGTAGTCGAGGAGCGGTACGAGGCGGTCATAGAACTCCCGGATGCCGTCCGATCTCTCCACATAGTCGATCACCTCGCGATCCCGGCCGGACAGGTCGCGAAGCTCGGACTCGTAGTGCGGGTTGGGCAGGAAGCGAACGTCGAAGGCGAGGTCCGCGTCCCGGGGGGTCCCGTGCTTGAAGCCGAACGTGAGGAAGGTGACCGCCAGCTTGCCGAGGGACCCATGGGGGAGCATCTTGTCCGCCACGACCTTGCGCAGTCGCGCCGCCGAGAGGTCGGTCGTGTCAATCGAGACGTCGGCCTGCGCTCTCAGGGGCGCGACCAGCTTGCGCTCCTGGCGGATCGCCTCGCTCACCCGGCCACCCTCGGCGAGCGGGTGGCGGCGACGGGTTTCCTTGAAGCGGTTGACGAGCGCCTCCTCGGAGGCCTCGAGGTAGAGGAGTCGGAATGGAAGCTCCCGCTGCTCGAGCTCGCCCAGCATCTGGACGAGCCCCTCGAAGAAATCACCCCCGCGGACGTCGCAGACGACCGCGGCGCGTTCCACCTTGCTCCCGCCGTGGCCGAACAGGTCGGCGAGCGATCCGATCATCTCCGGGGGCAGGTTGTCCACGCAGAAGTAGCCGGCGTCCTCGAAGCATGCCATGGCCTGCGACTTGCCCGCGCCCGAGAAGCCTGTGATCACCACGAAGTCCCGCAGCATCAGCGGAGCCTCCGACAACTTCGGTCATGTCTTGCCAAGAGCCCCACTAGCGCACCTTGTTCACGTAGGCGTGGATGTCGCGGGCGACCTTGCCGGGCAGCCCGGGCACAGCCTCGAGCTCGTCCCGGCTGGCCTCCAGGAACCGCTCCGGAGTACCGAAGTGCTGGAGGATGAGGCGCTTGCGGGCGGGGCCCACGCCCGGTAGCTCGTCGAGGATCGAGCGCGTCATGGCCCGATCCCGCCGTCCGCGGTGAAACTCGATCGCGAAGCGGTGTGCTTCGTCACGGATCCGTTGCAGGAGCTGCAGCTCGGGCGTGTGGTGGTCGAGCACGAGCGGCCGCGCCCGACCGGGCAGGAAGACCTCCTCGATCCGCTTGGCCAGGCTCACCACAGTGGTGCCGAGGTCCCTGAAGGGCTGGAGCTCCTGAAGGCCGGCGGACAGCTGGGCCTTTCCCCCGTCGATCACGATCAGCGCCGGCACGCTGGCGAAGCTGGCGTCGTACTCCCGATCGTGTGGCGAGCGCTCGCGCTGCGCGACGTACTGCGCCATCCGTCGCCCGAGCACCTCCGACATCGCCGCGAAGTCGTCCTGCACCGCCTCCCGGACCCCGAAGCGCCTGTAGTCCGATTTCTTCGCAGCCCCACCCTCGAACACGACCATCGAGGCGACGGTGTGCGCATGCATGAGATTCGAGATGTCGAAGCCCTCGATCCGCATCGGGATCACCTCCATCTGCAGGGCGCGCTGGAGGCCGTCCAGCGCCTCGATCCGCTGCGAGCGCCGCCGCTGCGAGCGGAGACGGTCCTGGTCGAGGGCCAGCCGCGCGTTGCGCTCCGCCAGCTCCAGGATGCGCCGCTTGTCGCCGCGCTCGGCGTGGCGCACGTCGACCGGTCCACCACGTCGCTCGCCGAGCGCCTCCGAGAGCATGTCGGTGGACCCGACGGCGCGCTGGACGATCACCTGCGGGGGAGTTGACAGCGCGGTGGCGTAGTACTGGAGCACGAACTCCTCGGCCACCTCGGCCTCCTCCCGGCGGGCGGCGTTCTCGAGGTAGAAGCTCTGGCGGTCGGCCAGCACGCCGTCGCGAACCTGGAACACCTGGGCGTTGGCGTCCGTGTCCTCCCCCGCCACCGCGATCGCGTCGAGCGTGCCGACGGCCTCGTTCGCCACCCGCTGCCGCTCGAGCAGCGAGCGAACCGCCTTCAACCGGTTCCTGTAGATGGCGGCCTGCTCGAACTCCTGCTCCTCGGCCGCCTGCTTCATCGCCTGTTGCAGCTCCCGCTCGATCTGGCGGTAGCGGCCGGAGAGGAAGTCGATGATCGTGTCGATGTTGCGCCGGTACTCGTCCTTCGTGATGTATCCGACGCAGGGCGCCTGGCAGCGCTTGATGTAGTAGTCCAGGCAGGGGCTACCCGAGGCGCGGCCGGGCTCCGGGCCGTCGCAGGTCCGGTGTTGGAAGACCTTTCCGAGCAGGTCGAGGGTCTCCCGCACTCGCTTGGCATTGCTGAACGGACCGAAGTAGGCCCGCCCGCGACGATGGCGCTCCCGCGTGAAATAGACGCGCGGAAACTCCTCGTCGAGCGAGATGCCGATGTAGGGATAGGACTTGTCGTCGCGCAGCCGTACGTTGAAGAGCGGCCGGTGCTGCTTGATGAAGCGCTGCTCGCTGAGAAGGGCCTCTGCCTCGGTCTGGGTGGCCACGAAGTCGACCTCGCGGATCTGGCTCGACATGTCGACGGCCCCGCGCGTGCCGGGTTTCGAGAGGTGGGAGGCCACCCGCTTGCGGATGGACTTCGCCTTGCCGACGTAGAGGACCTTCCCGCTCTCGTCCTTGAGCAGGTAGACGCCAGGCGCATCAGGGAGCGCCTTGCGCTGTTGTGCAAGCTCGGCGGTCGTCGCCATCTCGACCCCCGAGGATAGGCCCCGCCGGGGCCGGCTCAGACGAGCGCGCGGCCCACGCTCTCCGCAACACAGGCCGGCTTCTCGGCGCCCTCCACCTCTACGGTCCAGCGCTGGGAGACCTGGAACCAACCGCCAC
>JBKPHP010000033.1:0-4687 GCA_046729895.1 Actinomycetota bacterium | reverse complement strand
TGTCACGGCGAAGGCCACGGAAGGGGTGTAGAGCCTGGATCGCAGCCCCGAGGGACCTCCCGGCGTAGGGGGCGCGGAACGCTCGGAGGGTGGCGGCGAGAACTGGGGAGGCCCTCCCCGGCCCGGCGGCTGCGAGATGTTCCGCCGGAGCGGGCCCGTCCTATAAGCGGTGACGAGCCGGGAAGTGGAGGGGCGTCGGGAGGGAGTCGGAGGCGGCCGTAGTACCGCTTGAGCCGACGGGACAACAGAACCCGCGGCGAGGGAAGGGCCGCTGCTTCGTCTGCGCGTCGCGCACAGGGAAGGACCGGTGAGTGCCCATCATGGCTAGTGCCACCAAGCAGGACAAGGTCCGTGATCTGCAGCGAACGCTCTACCGGGCGGCCAAGGCCGACCCCGGACGAAGGTTCCACGCGCTCCATGACAAGGTCCATCGCAGGGACCTGCTGGAGCGCGCGTGGGAGTCGGTGCGCACCAACAGAGGTGCGGCCGGCATCGACCGCCAGACCATCGCCGACGTCGAGCGCTACGGGGTTGACCGTTTGCTTGACGAGCTGGCCACGGACCTCAAGGAGGGGCGCTGGCGTCCGCTGCCCGCGCGCCGGGTCTTCATCGAGAAGCCCGGCCGCGAGGAGCTGCGCCCGCTCTCGATTCCCGCTGTCCGCGACCGCGTCGTGCAGGCCGCAACGAAGCTGGCCATCGAGCCAGTGTTCGAGGCGGACTTTCTGCCGTGCGCGTTTGGGTTTCGGCCCAAGCGCTCGGCGCACGACGCGCTCCAGGTCTTGCTTGACGAGTCCTGGGGTGGCAGGCGCTGGGCGCTGGAGTCGGACATCGCCAACTGTTTCGAGGCGATTCCGCACGACGGGTTGATGGCGGCGATCGAGGAGCGGATCGTGGACCGCAAGCTCCTGAAGCTCCTGCGCGCCATGTTGCGCGCCGGGGTGATGAAGGACGGTGCGGTTCGCCGCGAAGTGGCTGGAACTCCGCAGGGTGGGGTGATCTCGCCCGTCCTCTGCAACGTCTACCTGCACCGGCTCGACCGGCAATGGCAGACGCGCGGGAGTGGGGTGCTGGTCCGCTACGCGGACGATCTCGTCGTGCTGTGCCGGACGAAGCGGGAAGCCGAGAACGCCCTCGGGGCGCTCACGGCGATCCTGGCCGAGCTGGGCCTCGAGCTCAAGCAGGCCAAGACCCGGATCGTGCACCTGCGGGAAGGAGGCGAGGGCATGGACTTCCTCGGCTTCCACCACCGCCAGGTGCGCCTGAAGGGCCCGCGCCAGCGGCACATCCACTTCCTCGCCCGCTGGCCCTCACGCGAGGCGATGCGGCGCGCCCGCGAGCGGATCCGTGAGATCACGCACCGCAAGCGGCTGCGTCTGCCGGTCGAGTGGATCGTGCAGGACCTCAACCGGTTCCTGCGCGGCTGGGGCGGCTACTTCCGCTACGGACACTCCGCCCACCACTTCGAGCGGATCGGCAACTACGCGCTCAAGCGACTGGCGCTGTTCATGGCTGAGCGCCACCAGCGCAAAGCGGGCTACGGCCTCACGGTCGTGGCCTATCTGTCGCCGAACAGCCTAGGGCTGCTCAGCCTCCAGGGAACCGTCGTCTCACCCAGGGCCAACAAGCCCTGGCGGGTCAAGCCGAATGCCGGCGGTGAAGGACGTCGGTGAGCCGTGTGCGGGAGAACCGCATGCACGGTTCGAGGTGGCGGCGGGAGGAAACCAGGCCAGTCGGGCTCACACAGCCGCACGGCCCAGGCGCCTCCCGCCGACCCGACCGCCTTGCTTCGGTTGCCCCGCGCCATCCGTGACGGCGAGGAGAAGGGATCGTCCAGACGCTCAGGCCGCCACTCGATGTGGCCGCTCGCTCGAGACCGCCCGCCGCTCCGAGCACCCCGACGCCTGCGGCTATGGCTACTGCCGCTCGCACTCGCGCTGGTTCTGGGGCATGCGCCTGCACCTCGCCTGCGCGCCCGGCGGGACGCCCAGGGCGGCGATCCTGGCTCCCGCCGACCAGACCGAACGCGAGGTCGCGCTGCGGCTGTTGCCGCTCGCGGCTCCGCGGCGGCGAAGCGCTCATCTGCGACAAGGGCTACGCGGGCCACGAGTTCGAGCAGACGGTGGCCGAACGCTTCGGGGCCAAGCTGCTGCGCCCAAACCGCGCCGACGAACCCGCCAACGGGCTCCACCTCTCGAGCATTCGCCAGCTGGTCGAGTCGGTCTTCTGGACCCTCAAAGACCGACTCGGACTCGAGCGCCACCGGGGCCCGCACCCTCGCCGGCATCCGCGCACGCATCGCTGCCAAGCTGCTCGCGCTCGCCGCCAGAGTCTGGCTCAACCACCTACTCGGCCGCTCCAGCCGAGCCTTCGCCGAACTCGCCGTCTAGCGACGACGTGGAATCAACCGTCTAGTCGCTGGTGCTCGTGCTCGCTTGTCTTCGGCGTCACGACCCTCGAGTTCGGTTGAGCGGTCAGGCGGCCGGTCCGCCGCGCGGGTCGAACGTGCCGAGCCGGTCGAGCACGAGGACCTCCGCCTCAGACGCGCTCGACGGGTAGTCGCTGACGGCGCTCACGAAGTGCTGGCGGTCGAGCGTGTAGAGCAGGAGCAACGTGCGCGCTCGCACGGTCGTCGTTCGGACGGTGTCGCGGAGCAGCGCGATCTCCCCGAACGCATCGCCGGGGCCCATCGTGCGGATCAAGCGCCCCTCGCCGATCACCTCGGCCTCGCCCTCGTCGATCACGTAGAAGCGATCGCCCGGGTCGCCCTGATGGAATACCTCCTGGCCCGCCGCCACCTGGGCGTGGGCGACGTGGAGGGCGAGGGAGTCGATGGCCGGCAGAGGCAGCGGGCGGAAGAGGCCGACCTTGTTGAGCACGCCAACCTCCTCGTCCCGGTGCGCGATCGAGCGGTCGATCGCGCGCAGCCGCCGCCAGGCGAACGCAACGAGGGCGGGGGCCACCAGCCCCAGCAAGACGAGGGCGCCGCGGACACCGAGCAGGTCAATGGTGGGTGGGGCGATGAGCGACCCGAGGGCGACGCTGAGCGCGGTAAGGCTCTCCTTTCCACCGAAGAGGCGCGCGAGCAGCTCCTCGGGCACAAGCCGCGCCGGCAGCGTGTACAGGCCGATGTCGACGATGGCGTTCGCGACGCCGATCACGCACATGAGTGCGAGCACTACCGGCTCGTGGGGTACGGCGCCGCTCAGGGCCAGCGGCAGGCCCCAGAGCGCCACGCCGACCCCTTCAAGCGTGGCGAGTTGCCGACCGCTGACCAGCATCGAGGCCCCGAGCGAGCCCGCCACGGCCCCGGCGCCGACAGCGGCGGTCAGCAGGCCGACGCCCGGCGCGCCCATGTCGAGCAGCTCGAGCGCCATGACGACCACGAATACGTTGAAGCTGCCCCGGGTCATTGTCTGGACGAGGGCAAGACCGATCAGCAGACCGGCATCGCGATAGCGCGTCAGGGCGCGAAACCCCTCCGCGGTCTCATGCACGATCCGCCGCAGCGGCTGCGCCGGGCCACGCGGCGGCGCCTCGTACGACAGTGCCAGTAGCAGCAGGCCTGACCCGGTCGACAGCGCCGCCGTGAACGCGAACACCGCCGCCGGACTGCCGATGTCCAGAAGGAGCGCGGCCACCAGCGGGCCAAGCAGCGTGCTCAGCGAGTCGAGCAGCCCGCGGACCACGTTGGCGCTTGTCAGCTCGAGCGGCGTGGTGCAGAGGCCCGGCAGCAACGCCGAGTGGCCCGGACGGAAAACCGTGAACGCGGCCGTGGCGAGCACCGCGAGCGCGTAAACAGCGACGCGCGACCCGCCTGCGGCAAGGATCGCCGCAGCCAAGGCGGTCGCGGCGCCCCGGATCAGGCATGACCACATGAGCACCCGGTCTCGCCGGAACCGGTCGGCGAGCGTCGTTCCGAGCGGCGCCAGCAGTGCGGCGGGGGCCATCCGCACGAACGCCACGACGCCCACCCCCGTTGCACCGGCGTCGCGGAAGGCCACGACGCCGAGGGCTACGGTGAACGCCCACTCCGCTGTCCAGGTCGCGCCGAACGACAGCTGTGTGCGGAGCAGGCCGGGGTTCCGCGCTGTCGCCGAGAACGCTCGAACCGATTCTGCGAACCGCTTGCGCATCCTGCCGACCGCGCCGATTTCACACCGCGCGTGGGGGCGAGTCAAGCCAGTGTGCACATCGGGGACGGTTTGGGGTATGGCCCGCCGGCGCTAAGCGCGTCAGCTGGCCGCCAGGAGCTGCGGTGCCAGTTGCTTCTTCCGGCTGATTACTCCGGGCAGCTGGATGAAACCGTCCCGTGGCGGTCTGGCGAGCGCGCGCTCGACCGTCGCCTTGTCGCCGCAGACCAGCAGATCGGTCCCCTTGCTGAGGATGTCGCATGAGGGCTAAGAACAGGTATCCCTGTGCTCCTGCTCGGTGCGTACCGCGGCGATCGGCCCAGCCTTACGGCACGCCTGAGCGCGGCGTCGGCATCCACTGGAGCCGCCACTGGTACGGAAGCACCTTCGACGCCCGCTGCCCCGATTGCCGCGAGTGCGGCGAGACGTGCGAGGCCACTAAAGGCACCTGCTCAGACTGATTTCGCGAGCGCCGGACGCTTCGGGGACGAATCCGTCCGGCCAAGTCGTGTCGTGGTCGTACCCGGCATCGCGCGAGGTCCGCCTCGATGAGCTCC
>JBKPHP010000032.1:0-10002 GCA_046729895.1 Actinomycetota bacterium | reverse complement strand
GCCGCCGACGAGCTTTCCCTGCGCGCCAACGAGGAGGCGTGGCGCCGGATAGCGATCCGGCCGCGGGTGCTGGTCGACGTAGCCGAGCGCGATCCCTCCACCACGCTCTTCGGCGTGCGGAGGCAGCATCCGCTGATCGTCGCTCCGATGGCATTCCACCGGCTCGTCCACCCGAGCGCGGAGCCCGAGACGGCGCGCGGAGCGGCGACGACCAGCACGCCCTTCTGCCTCTCGACGCTCGCGACGACCTCACCAGCCGAGCTCGCGGAGGAGGTGCCGGATGCTCCGCGATGGTTCCAGCTCTACGTCTTCAAGGACCGCGGGGTGACCTCGGACCTTGTCGAGGCGGCGGCCGAGCACGGCTACGAGGCCCTCGTCCTCACCGTGGACCTCCCGGTCCAGGGACGGCGGGAGCGCGACCTGCGCGCAGCCTTCCGAATAGACGCCTCGGTTCCCAGCGTCGGCGGCCGTGCCGGGATGTCGCTTCCGGAGATGGTGGCGCAGTTCGACGCGAGCCTTACCTGGGACGACCTTGAGAGACTGGTCGACGAAAGCCGGCTCCCCGTGCTCGTCAAGGGCATCCTCACCCCGGAGGACGCCCGCCGGGCGGCCGCCGGCGGTGCGGCCGGCGTGGTGGTCTCGAACCATGGCGGCCGCCAGCTGGACACGGTCGCCGCCGGCGCGCAGGCCCTGCCCCCCGTGGTCGAGGAGGTGGGAGGGGAGCTGGACGTGATCGTGGACGGCGGCATTCGCCGCGGAACCGACGTGCTCAAGGCGCTCGCCCTCGGGGCTCACGCTGTGATGGTCGGCCGACCCGTGATCTGGGGCCTCGCCGTGGCCGGAGCCGACGGCGTGCGGCGGACGCTGGAGATCCTCCTAGCCGAGCTCGACGTCGCGCTCGCGCTCGCGGGGACGCCCGTTGCCGCCGAGCTCGATGCGACGAGCGTGGCGCGCCCCTACGGTTAGGGCCGTGCTCGCCCCCGCCAGTCTCGGCGACTCCTTCCGCTCGTTCTTCGACGCCGTCGACGAGTTCCTGTCGAGCGTCGCCTCGCTGCGGCTCGGCCCCCTGCTGCTGGCGCTCGTCTTCTTCACCGTGTACCTGACGCTGCGCTCTCGAGCGTCGTTCAACATCCTGCGTGCCGCCTACCCCGGTGAATCTTTCCGCTGGCTCGACATCTGGGGCGCCTACTTCGCCGGGTACGGCTTCAACTCGGTGATCCCCGCGCGCGGCGGTGACATCGTGCGGCTCTTCCTGACGAAAACCTCGGTCCCGAACTCGAGTTACCCGGCCGTGGCGGCGAGCTTCGCGGTGGAGCTCGTCTTCGACGTCTGCATCGGGACCCTGGTGTTGCTGTTCGCGTTCACGCAGGGCGTCTTCCCGAAGCCACCCGACTTCGCGAAGCTCGACGCCTTCGACCTCTCCTACTTCGCCCAGCACCCCCGCTTCACGCTGTTCCTGCTCACGGCACTCGCCGTGGGGACGCTCGCCGGCTTCGCGCTCCTCTCGGTGCGCGTCAGGGCGTTCTGGCAGCGGGTCAAGCAGGGCTTGACCATCCTTCGCGACCGCGAGCGCTACATCCGCGAGGTGTTCGCCGTTCAGCTCGCGGGCTGGGGCTTCCGGTTCGCGGCGTTCTGGATGCTGCTCGAGGCCTTCCATGTCGGAGGCTCGGTCAGGAACGTGCTGCTCGTGCTGGGGGTCAACGCGGTGTCGGCTGCCGTGCCCTTCACGCCCCAGGGCGCCGGGGTGCAGCAGGCGCTCCTGGTCAAGGTGTTCGGCGGAACGGCCTCCGCCTCCACGGTGGCGGCCTACTCCGTCGGGCAGCAGATCGCGATCGGGGCGCTCACCTTCGGGATCGGGTTCGCCTCGCTCGTGTTCATCTTCCGGGTGCGCAGCTTCAAGGAGGCGATCCGGCTCGGCCGCGAGGACCGCGCCGCGGAGCAGCAGGCCCGGGCCGATCCGGCCGGGGCGGGCTGACGCCGTCAGGTACCGAAGCCCTCGCGCGCCTCGCGGACGAGTATCACCGCCTCCGGGAAGAGGGTCCGCATCGACTGCAGGAGCTCCTCCGTCTGCTGCTGGGAGTTGCCCTGCAGGTTGAGCCGGTTGAGGCCCGCCACCGTCATCTCCACGGCGAGCCTGATCGCGTTGTCCGCCCAGGCCACCCGCTGCGCGCCCTGCATCTGCTCGCCGAGCTCCTCGAGGCGCCGGCGGAACTCCTCCGGGTCCCCGAACAGGCCGCCGAAGGGATCTTCCGAGGACATGTGCACCATGGTAGTGAGGCGCCCGGCCCGGCCGGGCTCTCGGCCGCCCCGGCGCGGCGCCCGGCGCTTCCGCTGGGAGCGTTTCCAGCGGCTAGTGTGCGGCCACGATGGCGCTGCCTTCGCCCGCACCCGAATCCACTTGCCTCGTCACCGGCGCCTCCTCCGGCATCGGCGCCGACGTCGCCCGCTCCCTCGCCCGCAGAGGCCACGGCGCGACCCTCGTGGCGCGCCGCACCGAGCGCCTCGAGGAGCTGGCCGACGAGCTGCGCAGCCGGCACGGGGTGCGGGCGGAGATCCGCGCCTGTGACCTTGCCGATTCGGCGGCGCGAGAGCGGCTCGTGCGGCACCTGGAAGAGCTGGGACTGACGGTTGAGGTGCTCGTGAACAACGCAGGGTTCGGCAGCGGCGGGCTGTTCCAGCGCCTCGACCAGGAGCGAGAGCTAGAGATGGTGAGGCTGAACGTGGAGACCGTGGTGGCGCTCTGCGGCCGCTTCGTGCCGCGGATGGTGGAGCGCGGCTGCGGGGCGGTGCTCAACGTGGCCTCCACCGCCGCCTTCCAGCCCCTTCCGCGGCAGGCCACCTACAGTGCCAGCAAGGCGTTCGTGCTCGCGTTCACCGATGCGCTGCACGCCGACCTCCACGACACGGGCGTCACGGCCACGTCCCTCTGCCCCGGGCCGGTGAAGACCGAGTTCGCCGCCACCGCGGGAATCGACGAGGCCGCCTCCGGCGTGCCGGAGATGTTCTGGACCGAGTCCGACCACGTGGCCGAGCAGGCGGTCAGGGGCCTGGAACAGGGGCGACGCGTGGTGGTCCCGGGCAAGCTCAACCGGGCGACGGCGCTGGGCGGCCAGCACGCGCCGCGGGGCCTGCTCCTCCGCGTCGGGAGCCGGGTCACGCCCGTGAGGCGGTGAGGCGCCCGACACCCGTTCTGGTGGTCCTGGCTGTGGCCGTACCGGGCTGCGGAGGCGACGGCGAGCAGGAGACACCTCCGCCGCGGCCGACGACCGCCACCGACACGCGCCCCTCCACGGAGGACGGGCGGCGTGGCCTGGCCCGCAGCCAGGGACGTCCGCGTGTCGAGACGGTGGCCACGGGCCTCGACACTCCGTGGGAGATCGCCTTTCTACCCGACGGACGCGCACTGATCACCGAGCGGCCCGGGCGCGTCAGGCTGCTCTCGCGCAGGCTTCGGCTGCGGCGCGAGCCGGTCGCGGAGGTCGACGTCGCGGCGGTCGGCGAGGGCGGCCTCCTCGGAGCCGCGCTCGACCCGGAGTTCGAGCGCAACAGGTTCGTCTACCTGTACCGAACCACGGACAGCGGCAACGAGCTGGTCCGCTCCCGGTTCCGCGAAGACCGACTCGAGGACGAGAAGGTGATCGCCCGCGGGATCGTGGCCGGGGTCATGCACGACGGCGGTCGGGTTCACTTCGGGCCCGACGAGCGCCTCTACTTCACGACCGGCGAGGCCGGCCAGGACGGCCTCGCCCAGCAGCAGAGCTCGCTCAACGGGAAGGTGCTCCGGATGGAGCCTCGCGCCTACCGCGGCGATGGCGGCCGGCCGGAGGTCTTCACGCTCGGGCACCGCAACCCGCAGGGGTTCGACTGGCAGCCGCGCACGGCGCGACTCGTCGCCTCCGAGCACGGGCCAGACGGCGACGACGAGGTGAACGTGCTTCGGCGCGGGGCCAACTACGGCTGGCCGGAGGTGCGTGGGCGGGACCACGACGGTTTCACGGCTCCCGTCGTCGTCTACTCGAGCGCGGTCGCCCCCTCCGGGGCCAGCTTCGTCGCCCTGCCCGGCTCGGAGTGGAGCGGCGACTTCCTGATCGGTTGCCTGGTCGGCGAGCAGATCAGGCGGGTGCGGCTGGAGGGAGGGCGAGTGACGGTGAACGAGACGCTGTTCCAGGGCCGGTTCGGGCGTGTGCGCACGGTCGTCGAGGGACCCGACGGCGCCCTCTACGCGCTGACGAACAACCGGGACGGTCGCGGCTCGCCGCGCGAGGGAGACGACAGGTTGCTGCGGATCGTCCCTCCCGCCGGGTAGCGGCCATTCGCGGACGTGCGAGCCGCTACAGTCGCGCCGTGCGCATCCGGGACGTGATGACGCAGGGCGTGGTCACCGCCGAGGCAGGCGAGAGCCTGCAAAGCGTGGGGGCCCTGATGCGGGACCGAAACGTGGGCTCGGTGGTGATCTGCGAGCGGGGCAGGCCGGTTGGAGTGATGACGGATCGCGACCTGGCGCTCGCCGTGGTGGCGGATGGCGTAGACCCGGAGGCCGCCGCGGGCGGACAGGCTTCGCGCCCGCTCGTGACCGGCGAGGTCGACATGGACATCGAGGAGGCGGTCGCGCTGATGATCCAGCACCGCATCCGCCGGCTCCCCGTGACCGAGGGCGACGACCTGGCCGGGATCGTCACGATCGACGACCTTGCGGTGCGCGCGGGCGACCTCACCCAGGCCCAGCAGATCACCGCCGAGGTGGCCAAGGCCGCGCTGCCGGAGTTCTACTTCCATCAGCGGGGCGGCTGAGCGTGGCGCCGCTCACCCCCGACCAGCTCCGGACCCGGGAGCGGTTCGAGGCATTGATCCGGCTGGCGGCTCCGGCGCTCGACGTGCTATTGGCGGTGGGGGAGCGGGTCTCGCGGTTGGTGGAGCCGGAGGACACCGAGTACTACCCGCCCCGCGCGAGCCGCGAAGGACCCCCGCCGCCACCGTCCCAGCCCGGCGGCACGGAGGGCTGACCCGCCCGACCGTGGACAACCAGGCCCAGCTTTCCTGGGAAGCGCGCTTCGGGCGTCTCGCCGCGGGCAGCGCCTTTGGCGCCATCGCCTTCCAGGCCACGAGCTTCCTCGTCCAGCTTCCCGCCCTCAAGGACGCGCCGGGCCGGGACGACCCCCTGCGCTACCGGCGAACGCTCCTGAACTTCCACGAGCACGCGGGTGTCTTGCTCGGCTCGGCCGTCACGCAGGCCATTGCCACTTTCCTGGCCGCGGGGGCGCTGTTCTACCTCTTCCGGGCCACGCGGCACCGGCGCCGCGAGCTGCCGCAGATCGTGCAATGGCTGCTCGTGATCGCGCCGATGCTGGTGACGATCGCCGTGATCTCCAACTGGGTGGGACTGAAGGATGCCGCGGACCGGTACACCTCGCCGAGCGGCGCGAGCGAGGTGCGTGCCACTCCGAGCCAGGAGCAGCGCAAGGACGTGGCCTCGTTCTGCAGGACGCACGCGCGGCCCGCTGCGAGGCGGCAATGCCGGGTGACGCGCGCCCGGCAGGAAGCGGTGGCGAAGAAGCTCGTCCAGGACAACCAGGGCCCCCTGGGCGCCGCCACACTGTTCGGCGGGACGATCGCGCTCGCCTTCTCTTACGTGATCATCGCCCTGAACGCGATGCGGGCCGGCCTCCTGAGCCGGTTCATGGGGATCCTGGGGATCATCGTCGGCGCCCTCATCGTCCTGCCGCTGCTGCCGCAGGGGATTCCCATCGTCCAGATCTTCTGGCTTGGCGGCCTTGGCATGCTGTTCCTCGGCGTGTGGCCGGGGGGCCGCGGCCCGGCCTGGGAGACGGGCGAGCCGGCGCCCTGGTCGACCGCACAGCAGAGGGCCGGGCTGCCCGAGCCGGGAGGATCTTCCGAGGTGTCCTCTTCCCAGTCCGCCGACGAGCCCGGGCCTGATCCGGAGGAGGAGCCGGCCACGCCTCACCCCGTCTCGAAGAAGCGCAAGCGGAAACGCCGCCGCTGAGGGCGGGGGAGCGGGGCCTCCGGCGCTACGCGATCGCCGGGGCCTCCGGCAGCCTCGCCAGCGCCGCGTCCATGTCCTCCTGCGAGAACTCGGGGTCCTCGAGGCGGCCGGCCAGATAGGCCTCGTAGGCCGACATGTCGAAGTGGCCGTGGCCGCAGAGGTTGAAGAGGATCACGCGGTCGTCGCCGGCGGTCGTGGCGGCCCCGGCCTCGTCGATCACGGCACGGATGGCGTGCGCCGGCTCGGGGGCCGGCAGGATTCCCTCGCAACCCGCGAAGCGCACCGCGGCAGCGAAGGTCTCGTTCTGCCTGAACGCGCGCGGCTCCACCACACCGGCCTTCACCAGCCCGGAGAGGATGGGGGAGTCGCCGTGGTAGCGGAGCCCGCCGGCGTGCACGGGCGGCGGAACGAAGTCATGGCCGAGCGTGTACATGGGCAGAAGCGGGGTGGTGCCGACCGTGTCGCCGAAGTCGTAGCGGTAGACGCCCCGGGTCAGCGTCGGGCAGGCAGCCGGCTCCGCGGCCACGAAGCGGGTCTGCGCCTCGCCCCGTAGGACGCGGCGGACGTAAGGGAACGCGATTCCGGAGAAGTTGGAGCCGCCGCCCACGCAGCCGACGACAACGTCCGGGTCCTCCGGAATCTGCTGGGTCGCCTCCTGGCCGATCACGGTCTGGTGCAGGCAGACGTGGTTCAGCACCGAGCCCAGCGCGTAGTTCGACTCGTCGTCCTTGGCCGCGACCTCCACGGCCTCGGAGATGGCGATGCCGAGCGACCCCGTGGTGTGATCGGCCTGGGCGCGTCCGGCCTCGGTCGAGTCGCTGGGTGAGCGGAGAACCGTGGCCCCCCACGCCTCCATCATCGAGCGCCGGTAGGGCTTCTGGTCGTAGCTGACGCCGACCATGTAGATCAGGCAGTCGAGCTGGAACATGCGGCAGGCGAGAGCCAGCGCCGATCCCCATTGGCCCGCACCGGTCTCGGTCACGAGCCGCCGCACGCCGGCCTGCTGGTTCGCGTAGGCCTGGGCCACGGCGCTATTGGGCTTGTGCGAGCCGGCCGGGGAGACGCCCTCGTACTTGTAATAGATCCGCGCCGTCGTGCCGAGCTCGCGCTCGAAGCGGCGGGCCCGGTGCAGCGGCGTGGGGCGCCAGAGCTTGTACGCCTCCCGGACAGGCTCGGGAATCTCCAACTCCGGCTCCGGCGAGACCTCCTGCTCGATCAGGGCCCTGGGGAAGATCGGGGTGAGGTCGGGCGGGCCGGCCGGCTCCATGGTCGCCGGGTTGAGCGGCGGCACCGGATCGCCGGGGAGGTCCGGTAGGAGGTTGACCCAATGGGTCGGGATCTTCGACTCGCACAGGAGGTACTTGACTGTCTGATCCCTCATCGTGCCGACCCTACTCGGCACCGGCCGCCGCCGCGACCTCGCGGTATGCGGCCACCGGATCGGGCTCGCCGAAGATGGAAGAGCCCGCGACGAAGAGGGTGGCCCCCGCCTCGGCGCAGGGGCGGGCGGTCTCGGGGTCGATGCCGCCGTCGACCTCGATCGGCATGCCCTCGGGAAGGAGCTCGCGAAGGCGTGCCACCTTTGGCGTGGAGGTCTCGATGTACGGCTGGCCGCCCCAGCCCGGATTCACCGTCATGCAGAGCAGGTGGTCGTACATGTCGGCGAGACCGACCACCGCCTCCGGCGGGGTGGCGGGGTTTATGGCCAGGCCCGCGTGAAGCCCGGCGTCCCGGACCGCCTTGAGCGCGTAGTGGACGTGGGGCGTAGCCTCCCAGTGGACCGCGATCGAATCGGCGCCCGCCGCCGCAAACTCGTCAATCCGCCGCTCCGGGCGCTCGACCATGAGGTGGACGTCGAGCACGCCGCCGGCGTGGTGGACCTGGTCGCGGAGCGACTCCACGACGAGCGCGCCAATCGAGATCGGCGGCACGAAGTGGCCGTCCATCACGTCGACGTGAATGACCCGTGCGCCTGCCTCCATCACGGTCTCCACCTGGGCCCCCAACCGCGCGAAATCGGCGGACAGGATGGAGGGGGCGACCCGCGTCGCCTGCATGAGCTCTGCACCCAAAGCGAGACGACGCTAGCGCACGACGGGTGAAGCCGGACCCGGGGGGCGGCATCATGCCGCCCCCCGGGAAACCCCCTAGTGCTCCCGCGAGTCGTCCTTGGGCGACTCGGTCCTGTCCTCGTCCCTCGCGGTCTCCGTGCTGGCATCCATGCGATTCACTACCTCGCACGAGCCGGTGGGATCGGCCGGCGTGGCGTCGGAGATCACGTCGTACTGATCAGCGAACACGCGGTCGCGGTTGCCGTTGCCGCACGTGATCGTGTCCACCTCGCCGTCGCGCACGCGGAACGTGTCGTTCCCGTTGCCACCGGTCAGGGAATCCCCGATCGGGTCGCCGGGAGCGGTCACGTCGGCCTTTGCGAGCGCCCACAGGACGTCGTTGCCGCCGTCGCCGAAGGAGGTGTCTGCTCCGCGGTTGGCGAAGATCACGTCCCTGCCGCCGCCGCCGTGCTGGACGTCGTCGCCGGGACCGCCCGACATCCTGTCGCGGCCGGTCCCACCGAAGGACTCGTCGTCGCCGTCGCCTCCGTGGATACGGTCGCCCCTCCGGGCGGCCGAGGCCCTGGCGGCCGACACGAAATCGCCGTAGAGCTTGTCGTCGCCCTTGCCGCCGTACAGGCGGTCGCGGCCGCGACCGCCGACGAGGAGGTCGTCGCCGAGGTTGCCGGCCAGGAAGTCGAATCCGGCTCCGCCGCGCTCGTCGTCGTTGCCCTTGTTGCCGAACAAGGCGTCGCCGCGACGTCCCGGGCGTCCGCGGCTACCGCCACGGACCTTGTCCGCGTCGTCGCCGCCGAGAATGACGTCCCGCCCGGCGTTCCCGTCGAGCGTGTCCTCGCCCTTGCCGCCGCGGATGCGGTCGTTGCCACTCCCGCCGCCGACGCGGTCGTTGCCGTCGCCGGCGTTGGCGCGGTCACGGCCTCGGCCGAGCGCGACCGTGTCACCCCCGGCCAGCGCGCGGACGCCGTCGTTCCCGGCCAGCGCGCTGATCGAGTCGGCGTCGGGCGTGCCGGTGAGCCTGTCGCTCGCCGCGGTACCGACGATGCTCGCCGCCAGCGCAATGGACGCGGCGATCAGCAAGACCGCGGCGCCCGCCACCATGGCGAGCAGGATGGTGTTGCTACGCTGCCTCAAGGGGCATCCTCCTTGTGGGTGGGTGCCCCTCTAACCGCTTCAGGAGGCGGTAGTTGCGGCTTGGCGCGCGTGCGTCCGGATCTCGGAGAGGATCCGCTCGAGGCGAGGCTCGATGTCCTCATCCACGTGCGTCATTGCCGTCGCCACCGCAGGGTGCACGCGCGCGATCTCGGCGTGCATGGCGTGCGCCACCGCCCGGTAGCCAGGGTGTCCCTCCCGCCCCGAGCGCAGCTCGATCAAATGCATGGCCTCGCGTGCGTTCATGTCGAGCAGGTAACGAATGCGGTAGCCAAGACAGAGGGCGTAGGGCGCGAGCTCCGGTCGGCCGGCGTCCACCAGCCTCGCGTACTCGGCCCGGGAGCGCCGAAGCCCCTCGCGGTAGGCGTCAGCCACCCCGGCGTCCTCGAGCTCCTCCGGTACGCCCGCGCCGAGCTCGGGGGTCAGCGTCTGCCACTGAATGGTGAGCATGCGATGGCGTTGGAGGTCCCTGAAGGCACCGTAGTCCGACACGATCTCGAACCGGTAGCGCAGCGACTCGAGGCCGCGCCCCGGCCGGTGGCGGCGGTTCCGCCGCTCGCCTACGAGCTCCGCCAGCATCGCCGCGCGCTCCTCGGGTAGCAACGCGCGTACGGCCGCCACCGCCTCCTCCTCCGAGCAGGACGCCGCCTCGTACAGAAGCGTCGCGAGCAGCCGTTCCTCCGAGCCCTCCGCCGCCAGCAGCCGCACGGCGGGGCCGGACGGCGCGTCGCCGCGCGGCCGGTCGAGCCCGAGCCGGCTCGCCCAGCGCCGGGCCGCCGC
>JBKPHP010000031.1:0-11289 GCA_046729895.1 Actinomycetota bacterium | reverse complement strand
TGAACGCCCTCAACTCGGACATGTTCTTCCCCGTGGCGCTCGGGATGGCCATCTTCCTCATCGGTGCGGGCGCGTCGATTCTTCAGACGCGAGCCTTGCCCAAGTGGCTCGGATGGGTGTCCGTGGTCCTCGGCGTTCTCGCGCTCACACCGGTCGGTTTCTTCGTCCTCCTGGCGCTGGGGCTCTGGGTCCTGGTTGTGAGCGTGCTGCTCTACATGCGGGAGTCCGCTACGCGCGCTCGAGCGGCGCCATAGTCAGGCCGGTACCCCGCAGCTGCTCCCAGTAGAGCTCCGCGGGCTCGCGCGCGCCCGACCAGACGATCGCCTGGCCGGTGTTGTGGATCTTGTTGGCCAGCGACATGCCCTGGTCGTAGCTGACGCCCGGCAGCGTCTGGGACAGGGCCTTGGCCACGCCGTCGAAGGTGTTGTGGTCGTCGTTGAGGACGATCACGCGCCACTCGCCGCCGACGTCGCTGCCTGGGTCCCGGGTCTTCGGAAGCTCGACGGTGGAGCTCATGACGGGACGGCCGCCTCGGCACGCTTGCGCCAGTAGCGCTCAAGCCCCTGGAACAGCTGTTCCGGCGGCGCCGTCTGCACGTAGCGCTCGGCCGCCTCGGCGTCGGTGGCGTCCCGCAGCTCGCGGTCCATGGCTCGCACGAAGTCCTCCTCGCCGCCGCGGCGCGCCATGTTGGCGTGCTCCAGGAGCTCGGCTCGGACGCGCACCAGCTGGTCCCCGACGTCGGTCACCCGCCCGAAGTGAGCGAGGCAGAGAGCCAGGGGGTTCCACCGGGCGATCGTCTCGAGGGAATCGAGCCACGCCTCGATGTCGATGTCCGGCGGCGGCGTCGGCGCGACGGTGTGCTCGTGGGGCGGGATGCGGATCCCCGCGGTGTCACCCACGTAGACGTCGCCGGTGTCGACGTGCAGGTACGAGACGTGGTGGGAGGCGTGACCCGGCGTGTATGCGACCTTGAAGCCCTCCACCTCCTCGCCGCCGCTCAGCACCCGGAGCCGCCCCTCGGGGACGGGAGCGACCTCGCCCCAGAGCCGTTCGAGGTCGTCACCGTAGAGCCGCGCGGCGCTCTTCAGCAACTTGGAGGGGTCCGCCAGATGTGGTGCGCCGCTCTCGTGCACGTAGACGAGGAGCTCCGGGAACCGCTCGCATAGCACCCCGGCGGCTCCCGCGTGGTCGAGGTGGATGTGCGTCACCATCAGAGCACGAGGTATCACGCCGCCGAGCCCGTCCACCAGGGTTTCCACCGAAGCTGTCGGTCCCGGGTCGACAATCGCGCCACCGACGTCGTACGCGCAGATCACGCGGTCTCGTCCCAGATGCATTACGTCGATGGGGCGGCTCACAGCCATCCGGACCTTACAGCTCCCGTCTCCGCCTCCCGGCGAACGCGGCTCCCTTCCGCCTTGCCGTCATCCGGTTTACGCTTGTCCGGTAAACGGATTCGCGGCAGGTCGATTGGCTGCCAAACCTAGAACGGGGTCCGCCGCGCCCGAGTCGGCGCGCAGGGGGCGGGTGGTCTTCCGGCGTGAAGGCGAGTACTGGACCATCGCCCACGGCGAGGGCGCGCTTCGGCTTCGAGATAGCAAGGGCCTGAGCTACCTCGCCACGCTGTTCGCGAACCCCGACGTAGAACTGGCGGCAGCCGACCTGGTTGGAGGCAGCGGATCGTCCTCGGCGGCCGCGGCCTCGCCCTCGCAGGAAGGCCTCCGCGTCGCCGCCGACACCGGGGACGCGGGCGCGATGCTCGACGAGGAGGCGAAGGCCGCCTATCGGCATCGTCTCGAAGAGCTCCGCGAGGAGCTGGAGGAGGCCGAGTCGTGGGGCGACCCTGAGCGAGCCGCGGCGGCACGCGAGGAGTTGGACTTTCTCTCCCGGGAGCTCGCCTCGGCGGTTGGGCTGGGCGGCCGCGACCGCAGGGCTGCCTCGGCCTCGGAGCGCGCCCGCGTGAACGTGACGCGTGCGATCAAGTCGGCGCTCAGGCGAATCGGCGAGAACGAACCGGGGCTGGGGCGCCGCCTCGAGGCGGCGGTCAAGACCGGCACCTTCTGCTCCTACCGTCCCGTGCCGGGGCTCGAGGTGGTCGTGGGCGAGCGGGCGGAGCCGGCGGGCGACGCAGCGCCGGCCGACGTAGGCGTACCAGGCCGCGAGGGTGACGTACCGAGCGCACCCGGCCCACCAGTCCAGACCGCCGGACGCGCCCTCCGCACCCTGCTGTTCACGGACATCGTCGAGTCGACCCGCCACGTGGCGAGGCTCGGGGACGCCAGCTGGCGCGATCTGCTGGGGCGTCACGACGAGCTCGTGCGCCATCAGGTGCGCGAGCACGGCGGCACCGTGGTCGGTAAGGCGGGTGACGGCTTCTTCATCGCCTTCGAGGCGCCGCGGCCGGCACTCGCCTGCGCCGAAGGCGCCTTCGCGGCCGTAGGGCCGCTCGGCTTGCGGCTGCGAGCGGGCCTCCACACCGGCGAATGCGAGCTGCTCGAGGACGCGCTCGTGGGCATGGCCGTGCACGTCGCCGCGCGGGTGAGCGCGCTGGCTGGCCCGGGGCAGGTGCTGGCGTCGAGGACCGTGCGCGACCTCGTCGCGGGCTCGGACGTCGAGCTCGTCGACCGTGGCGAGCACGACCTCAAGGGAATCCCGGGCGAGTGGCGGCTGTTCGCTCTCAGCCGCCCGGGGCTCGAAGTGGGCGCTCCGGTCGCGACCGAGGCCGGGGAGTCCGAGGCGACCGAGACCGGCGAAGCCGCCGGGCCGGCGGCCGAGCCCCTCGTCGACGCTCCCGGGCGTCCGGCCGCCAGCCTATTCGGCCGCCAGCGAGAGCTCGAGGAGCTGACAGGAGCGCTCCAGGACGCCGACGCCGGCAGGGGATCGCTGTTCCTGATCTCCGGCGAGCCCGGGGTCGGGAAGACCCGGCTGGCCGACGCCGTCTCCGTCGCCGCGAGCGAGCAGGACGCGCTGGTGCTGTGGGGGCGCTGCTGGGAGGGCGGCGGAGCTCCGGCCTTCTGGCCCTGGCTGCAGATACTCCGCGCATACGCCCGCAACGGTGAGACGGAGGCGGTGCTCGAGCGGCTCGGTCCGGTCGCGCACCCTCTGGTGCAGCTCGTTCCCGAGCTAGGCCCTCGCGTCGCGAAGCAGGCCGGCGAGCCGATCGAGTCGGAGGACGCGCGCTTCGTCCTCTTCAACGCCGTGACCGGCTTCCTGCGCGAGGCGAGCCGGGTGACCCCTCTCGTCCTGGTGCTCGACGACCTGCATGCGGCCGACGAGCCTTCCCTCCTGCTGCTCGACTTCCTCGCTCACGAGCTGCGGGACGCGGACATCCTGGCGATCGGGACCTACCGGCCGCTCGAGACGAGCGGAGAGCTGATCGGACGGCTCGCCCGCGACGGTCATGTCATCCCGCTCGCGGGCCTCGGCGAGCCCGACGTGATGCGGTTCATCGAGGAGCGCACGGGGGTGGCCTCGGGACCGCTCGCCAGGGCGCTCTACGACGCCACCGAGGGTAATCCGTTCTTCGTGGAGGAGCTCCTGCGCCTGCTGGTGGCCGAGGGGCTACTGGAGCGGCCGGGCGCCCTCCTTTCCGGCGAGGTGCCGGTCCCCGACAGCGTGCGGGAGGCCATCAACAGGCATCTCGCGCCGCTCCCCGACGACGTCGTCGGCGTGCTGCGGCTTGCCGCTGTGCTAGGCAAGGAGTTCACCTTCGCCGCGATCGAGCGTGTCTCCGACCTGCCCCCGGACCGGCTCCTGGAGGTACTCGATCGCGCGACGGCAAGCGGCCTGGTCGCCGAGGTCGTGACTGTGCTCGGTCGCTACCGGTTCGTCCACGCCCTGGTTCGGGAGGTGCTCTACGACGGCCTCGGCTCGAGCGCGAAGGTCGAGCTGCACAGACGGGTGGCGGAGGGGCTCGAGTCGCTGTATGCCGACGACCCGGAGCCGCACCTGGCCGAGCTCGCTCACCACTTCCTGCTGGCCGCCCCCGGGGGCGATCTCGAGCGCGCGATCGACTACACCGCCCGGGCGGGCGACCGAGCCATGGCGCTGTTGGCGTTCGAGGAGGCCGTGCTCCACTACAAGCGCGCCCTCGACGCGCTCGAGCGCCGCGAATCCCCCGATCCGGCCGCCCGGCGGGACCTGCTGCTCGAGCTCGGAGCGGCGCTGCGAAAGGCAGGTGACCCCATCGAGGCGAAGGCGGCGTTCCGCGACGCCGCGGATCTCTCCGGGAGGCTCGGCGAGGCGCAGAAGCAGGCTCAGGCGGCGCTCGGTTTCGCGGGCCGCTACTGGACCACCGGCGTCGTCGACGAGTCGGTGATCGGCATGCTGGAGGATGCCCTGGCGGCGCTCGGCGACGAGGACACGCTGCTGCGGGCCGCTCTGCTCGCTCGTCTCGCTACCGAGGTCTACTACTCCCCGCCGCGCGAGCGCGCCGAGGCGCTCAGCGCCGAGGCCGTGGAGATCGCGCGGCGGATAGGCGACGACGGGGCCCTGGCGGCCGTGCTCGACGCCCGGCTCGGGGCCACGTGGGCGCCCGACAACCTGGACGAAAGGCTGCGCGTCTCGGAGGAGGTCATGGAGCTGGCCGAGCGGGCGGGGGACAAGGAGACCGCCCTGCGAGTCCGGGCCTTCCACGTCACCTGCCTGCTGGAGGCCGGCGACGTTGCGAGCTCGGACGCCGAGCTCGAGGCGGCCCGCCAGCGCGCGGAGTATCTGCGTCAGCCGCGCTATCTGTGGCACGTAACCGGACTGAGGGCGCTGCGCGCCCTGATGGCAGGACGGCTGGCGGACGCCGAGTCGCTCATGGAGGAGGCCCTGGAGGCCGGCCGGCACGCCGACGAGCGAATCGCCCGTCACCTGTACGGCATACAGCTCACGACGCTCCGGTACGCGCAGGGTCGGATCGAGGAGCTCGAGCCCATCATCAGCGCCTTCGTCGAGCAGTACCCGCACCTGCACGGATGGCGCTCCACACTCGCCCTGCTCTACGCGGAGCTTGGTCGTCAGGGGAAGGCAGAGGCCGAGCTGGAGATGGTGGGAGCGGGCGGCTGGGAAGAGCTGCCCCGCGACAGTGCATGGCTGCTGACCCTCTGCCGCGCGGCGGACGCCCGCGCGATGCTGGGTCCCGCGCAGGGCGTGGAGACGCTCTACGAGCTCCTGCTGCCCTACGCGTCCCGCAACGTGGTGCTCGGGCGGGTTGCCAGCATGGCGATCGGATCAGCCGCCCGCCACCTGGGGCAGCTCGCCACCACGCTCTCTCGGTTCGACGAGGCCGTGGACCATTTCGAGTCCGCGCTCGAGATGAACAGGCGAATGGGGACGAGCCCCTGGCTAGGGCTCACGGAGTGCGACTACGCGCGCATGCTGCGCGTTCGCGACCGTGGCGACGACAGGCGGCGGGCCGCCGAACTGGTCCAGCACGCGCTGCAGACCGCCGATGAGCTCGGTTTGGGCTTGCTGGAGAAGCACGCCCGTGCGCTCGAGGCGGAAGACACACCGATCGCCCCCCAGTGAGCCCCGACGGCGATACGCGCCACCGTGCCGCGGCGCTGACCCTCGTCACGCCGCTGCGGCCCGGAGGGCGGGTAAAGCTGCGATTCATCTTCTGGCTGGCTAGCCACCTCCCGCTGGCCCGTTGGACGCTGCTGAGGCTGAGGCTGATCCACTACGCGCGCTGGACGATCGTCTCCCGCCCGGCTCCCCACCTGTTCTTCGAGAGCAACTTCAACGGGACCCCGGACGCCTACGTCGAGGCGTTTTCCTACGTGTTCCCGCGCGGCATGCGAGCGATCTGGCGCAGCTCCCGAGGCTTCCCCGGTGCGGTGCCGGTGGAGTCGCTGAGGGCCTGGATCCGGCTTTGGGCGCGCGAGGAGTCCCACTACTACTGCGCCTACCCGGAGGCGAGCACGAAGCAGATTCTCGCGGCGCTAGAGGTCAGGCGGCGGCTCCGCGAGTTCGCCCCCAGAGTCGTTGGGATGGGCCCCGATGAGTTCGCCGCCGAGTACGAGCGACTCGTGTCCGACCTGCAGCTGGAGATCTAGGTGGCCGACGCGTGCGGTCAAGCCCGGACCCTCGCCGTCCTCACGCCCATCGCTCGCGGAAGGGAGCAGGCCCTGCGCGAGGTGCTCGAGCGGCTTCCCGTCGGGGAACAGAGCCCGCTCGCGAGGCTGCCTGCGACGCACTTCGCCCGTTTTGTGATCGTCCCGGATCTGGGCTCCGCGCGGCTCCTCTTCAGCAGCACCTTCGACGCGGGTCGGCGTGACTATCTGGAGGAGATCTGCACGCGGATCCCGGCCGAGGCGGACGCGATCTGGGCCCACTGCGCCGACTATCCCGGCGCGGACGACCGAAAGGCCTTCGTCGGCTACATGGAGCAGCATCGCATGAAGGCGAACCTGTTCGTGGCGGCCTATCCCGACGCGACTTTGCACGAGGTGCGGGAGGCCCTGGCGGCACGGCGCCGCCTGTCCGCGTTCGTCCCGCGCGCGCAGTCCATGGCGCCAGAGGAGCTTCAGGCGACCTTCCAGGAGGAGCGGATTGCCGGGTTCCCCTAGCGTCGATCAAAGCGATCTGCAGGGAAACGTGCTCTGCGGTTACGGCAACCGCTTCGCGCACGCGCTCTACACCTTCCTCCACGTCCGGGAGAGCGGCGCCGGGCGGGAGCTCCTTGCGGACCTCGGGGAGGGCGTGACCAACGCGCTGCCCTGGGCGGAGAAGCCCGAGGACACGCTCAACGTGGCGCTCACCCACCGCGGATTGCAGGCGCTGGGCGTGCGCGAAGAGGTCCTCCGCAGCTTCCCGGCAGAGTTCCGGGCGGGGATGGGCGCTCGGGCGCAGTTGCTGGGTGACACCGGCGACAGCGCGCCAGGCCGTTGGGACGAGGGGCTGCTACCCGGCAGGGCGCACGTGCTCGTGACCATCGCCGCCCAGACCGAGACCTCACGGGACGACCGCCGAGACTGGCTCCGCCGGCGGGTCGCGGAGGCCGCCTCCGGCCTCTCGATCGTGCACGAGCAGGACGCCGACCTCCTCGGAAGGCCGGCGGAGCACGAGGCCGTCCGGGAGCACTTCGGCTTCGCCGACGGGCTCTCGCAGCCCACCATCAAGGATCCGCGCGCCGGCCCCAACGACCGCACCGGCCGCGGCACCCCGGGGCGCCTCCGGGGATGGGACGACGTCGCCCCGGGCGAGTTCGTGCTGGGCTACCGCGACGAGGACGGCCAGATCGCCGCGGCCCCGCCCGAGCCCCTCCGGCGCAACGGGACCTTCATGGTGGTGCGCAAGCTGTACCAGGACGTGGGCGCCTTCGAGTCGTATCTCCGAGGTACCGCCTCCCGGTACGGCATGTCGAAGGAGCTGCTGGCCGCGAAGATCGTCGGCCGCTGGAGGAACGGGGCGCCACTGTCACTAGCGCCCTTCCGCGACGACGCGACCCTGACCATTGGCGGCAAGCGCGAGGAGGAGCTGAACGACTTCCGCTACGGCGACGACCGGGAGGGGCTGAAGTGTCCGGTCGGGGCGCACATCCGCAGAGCCAACCCGCGCGACGCCCTGGGATGGGGGGGCCTGCTCAGCAAGCGGCACCGCATCATCCGGCGCGGGATGCCGTACGGCTCGAGGTTCGACGACAGGTCAGGCGTGCGCGACGCGGACCGGGGCTTGATGTTCGTCTGCTACCAGGCGAGCATCGAGCGCCAGTTCGAGTTCATCCAGGCCCACTGGCTCGCGGACGGGGACGCCTTCGGCCTCGGCTCCGAGAAGGACCTTCTGGTGGCCGGCGACGACGCCGGAAAGATGACGGTTCAGGGGCGGCCGCCCAGCTTCCTCGCCTCGCTTCCCTCGTTCGTCACCACGAAGGGAGGCGACTACTTCTACATGCCGGGGATCGCGGGGCTCCGCGCCCTCGCAACCGGCGAGCTCGGGGCGGGGTGAGCCGCAAGCGGCTCGCCCACCTGTTCGGGCTGCTGGTGCCGCTGGGCGCCTTCGTCCTGGCGCTGTGGGAGCAAGCGCTGGGCGCTCGCGACGTCGCCCTGCTGGCGTGCATGTACCTGCTCACCGGCTTCGGGATCACAGTCGGCTTCCACCGACTGCTTACCCATCGCTCCTTCGCCACCTACCGACCGGTTGCCTACCTCTTCGCGGGGCTGGGGTCGATGGCGCTCCAGGGCTCGGTTATCGATTGGGTGGCGGACCACCGCAAGCACCACGCCAACGCCGACCGCCCAGGCGACCCCCATTCCCCCCACCTCGATGAGGGCGTCCTGCGGAGCCTCTGGCACGCTCACGTTGGCTGGCTGTTCCGAAACCAGGGCCAGGCCGACCACGAACGCTATGCCCCCGATTTGCTCGAGGACCCGGGGATGCGCGCGATCGACCGCTTCTTCGTGGCCTTCGTGGCGCTCTCGTTCGCGCTGCCGTTCGTCGCGGGTGGGCCGAGCGGGCTTCTGTGGGGCGGCTTCGTGCGGGTCTTCCTCTTCCACCATGCCACCTTCAGCATCAACTCGATCTGCCACTTCTTCGGGCAGCGCCGGTTCCAGGTGCGGGACCGGTCCGGCAACGTCCTGTGGCTCGCGCCCCTCTCGCTGGGCGAGTCCTGGCACCACAACCACCACGCCTTCCCCCGCTCGGCCGCCCATGGCCTGCGTTGGTGGGAGTTCGATCCCTCGGCCTTGTTGATCCGGGCGATGCGTCGCGTGGGGCTCGCCTGGAATGTGGTGCTGATCAGCCCGGAGCGGCAGCGTCAGAGACTGGCCGCCATAGAATCTGGTTCGTGAGCGACCATCGACTTCCGCAGCCCGACCGGCCGTGGGTCATGCGCACCTACGCCGGGCACTCCACGGCCAAGGAGTCAAACGAGCTGTACCGCAAGAACCTGGCGAAGGGCCAGACCGGGCTCTCCGTGGCCTTCGACCTTCCCACGCAGACCGGCTACGACCCGGACGACGAGCTGTCCCGAGGCGAGGTGGGCAAGGTGGGCGTGTCGATCGCGCACAAGGGCGACATGCACACGCTCCTGGACGGCATCCCGCTCGATGAGATGAACACCTCCATGACGATCAACGCCACGGCCGCGTGGCTGCTCGCCCTCTACATGACCGTCGCGGAGGAGAACGGGCTCGACGTCCAGGGCCTCCAGGGCACGACCCAGAACGACATCATCAAGGAGTTCCTCTCACGCGGCACCTACGCCTTCCCGCCCGAGCCCTCGATGCGGCTGATCGCGGACACCATCGCCTTCACGGTCGACCGGGTGCCGAAGTGGAACCCGGTGAACATCTGCCCCTACCACCTCCAAGAGGCCGGGGCCACGCCGGTCCAGGAGATCGCCTATTCGCTATCGACGGCGATCGCGGTGCTGGATCGCGTCCGACCGCGGGTGCCTTCCGAGGCCTTTCCGCGGGTCTTCGGCCGCATCTCGTTCTTCGTCAATGCGGGCATCCGATTCATCGAGGAACACGCGAAGTTGCGGGCGATGGCTCGGTTGTGGGAGGAGATCGGGCGTGAGCGCTACGGAGTTTCGGACGAGAAGTTCCTGCGCTTTCGCTACGGCGTCCAGGTCAACTCGTTGGGCCTCACCGAGGCGCAGCCCGAGAACAACGTCATCCGCATCGTGCTGGAGGCGCTCGGTGTCACGGTCGGCCGTAACGCCCGCGCCCGCGCGATCCAGCTCCCGGCCTGGAACGAGGCCCTCGGCCTGCCGCGGCCGTGGGACCAGCAATGGTCGCTGCGGATCCAGCAGATCCTCGCCTACGAGACCGACCTGCTCGAGTACCCCGACATCTTCGAGGGCTCCAAGGTCATGGACGGCCTGGTCGAGGAGCTGAGCGAGGGGGCCCGGGCGGAGATTGAGATCGTCGAGGAGCACGGCGGCGCGGTGGAGGCGGTTTCCTACATGAAGACGCAGCTCGTCGAGTCGCACCGCGCTCGGGTGCGGCGGATCGAGTCGGGCGAGCAGCGGGTGGTCGGACAGAACTGCTACACCGAGCACGAGCCCTCGCCGCTCCAGGACGGTGAGGACGGCGGCATCCTGAGGGTCGACCCCAAGATCGAGCAGGGAGCGATCGAAGCCGTGCGAGCCTGGCGCTCCCAGCGCGATCAGGCGGCCGTTGACGCGGCGCTCCGCGCTCTGGCCGACGCCGCGGCCGACGAGTCCGCCAACGTCATGCCCGCCACCCTCGCCTGCGCCCGGGCCGGAGCCACGACGGGCGAGTGGGCGGCCGTCCTCCGAGAAGTCTTCGGCGAGTATCGGGGGCCGACCGGGGTGGCGGACGCGGCAGCCGCTGCTCCCGACGACCCAGCCTTGGCCGAGCTTCGCGACCGCGTCGAGCGAGTGTCCGAGGCGCTCGGTCGCCGGATCAAGATCCTGGTCGGCAAGCCCGGCCTGGACGGCCACTCGAACGGCGCGGAGCAGATCGCCGTGCGCGCGCGGGACGCGGGGATGGACGTGGTCTACGAGGGGATTCGGCTGTCTCCAGCGCGGATCGCGCGCACGGCCGTGGACGAGGGCGTGCACGTCCTGGGGCTCTCGGTCCTGTCCGGCTCGCACGCCGAGCTGATCCCTGCCGTGCTGCGCGAGCTGGAGGAGGCCGGGGCCGACGTGCCGGTCGTGGTTGGCGGGATCATTCCCCCCGCGGACGAGCGCGCCCTGCTGGACGCGGGAGTGGCGCGCGTCTACACGCCCAAGGACTTCGAGGTGAGCCGCATCATGGGCGACATCGTGGACCTCGTGGCCGAGCACCACGGCGTGGCGGCGACGCCGGCGTAACCGTTAGGTAACGCGCCACCTCTAGACGCCGGCGTAACCGTTGCGTGCGGCGCCCGCGTGTAAGGCCGGTCGTAACCGTGACGTAACGCGCTCACCTGTAACGCAGGGGCTGCCATGGTCGGGGCCAAGCCGGGGGATCCACACGAAGTGGGTCATAGTGACCCAGAAGGTGCGGAACCCCCCTTTCTGGCTCTGCCTGGCAGCCGACGCTGACCCGAAAACGAGCTCGAGGAGCTCTTCCTGCTCCTTTGCCGCCGCGCGCGTGTCCCCCAGCCGGAGGTGAACGCATGGATCCCGCTCGACGATGACTGGGTCGAGGCAGACTTCCTCTGGCGGAAGCGGCGGCTGGTGATCGAGACCGACGGCCACGGGACCCACGGCACGCGGTAGGCCTTCGAGAACGACCGTTTCCGCGATCAGCAACTCGCTCTCGCCGGCTTCCGAGTCCTCCGCTTCACCTGGCGCCAGGTCGTCGACGATCCCGACCGCGTGGCAGCCACGCTCGGCCGGCTTGTCGTCTAGCG
>JBKPHP010000030.1:0-21917 GCA_046729895.1 Actinomycetota bacterium | reverse complement strand
CGTCCTGGCGCTCGCGACGTTCGCGATCAAGGCGAGCGGCCCGGTGGCCGTCGGCGGGAGGGAGCTGCCTGATCGCGCGCTGGCGGTCATCGGCCTGCTCGCACCCTCATTGCTTGCCGCGCTGGTGGTGGTGGAGACCTTCGGCACCGCTCACGCCGAACTCGGCATAGACGCACGCGCGGCCGGTGTAGCGGCGGCGGGGGCCGCGGCCCTGGTCGGTCGGTCACCCGTGGTCGCCATCGTCGCTGCGGCCGCGATCGCGGCTGGGTTGCGCGCGGTCGTTTAGTCCATCGATAGAGCCCAGGCCACAGCCACCGGAGTCAAGGCGCGGCCGGAGCTCTTTGCGCCGCCTCCGGCAGAACGAGCGTGTTCTGGATGACGCCGAGGTAATCGAGCAGGCTGCGTGGGCTCAGGAATCTGTCGCGCACTCGTTCCCGCGCGTTCTCGCCGGTCGCACGCGCGCGCGCCGGATCGGCCAGGAGGCCGCCTACCGCGGAGCCGAACGCCGCCAGGTCACGGGGATCATCGAGCAGAACGCCGCTTTCACCGTCCACGATCTGGTCCTGGATGCCGCCGATTCGCGAGGCGACGACCGGCCGGCCCTTCCACATGGCCTCCGCCACCGTGAGGCCGAACCCCTCGGCGATGCTTTTCTGGGCGATCACGCGGGCGTGGCGCTGGAGGGCGTTGACGATGATGGCGTTCTCTTCGCGATCCTCCATCGGCAGCGACGCGAGGTGCACGCGCCGACGTGGCTCGTCCGGCAGGCTCTCCCGGAGCGCCAAGGCGTCATGCAGAATGCGTGTGCCCTCTGGGTCGTCGGCCACCGCCTCTACCGCCGGGCCGGCGTACACCAGGTGGGCCCCGGAGTCCGCCGGCACGTGCTCGGCGAAGCCTCGGATTACCCCAAGCGGGTCCTTGAGCGCGTCCCAGCGCGAGACCTGCAGTACGACGGGCGCGTCCGCGAGCAGGGCCTGCTCCTCGAACATCTGAGCCGGCCGCTCGACGCGGCCGGGCGTGCCGTCGTGGCGCTCGTATGTGGCCGGTCCCCGCTGTCCATCGCCGACGACGATCTCGCTCGCCAGCAGCACGGCACGAACCGTCTCGGGGTCGAGTTCCTCGTTCTTGGGCGAGAACGCGTCGATCGATGGCGGGATCACGACGATCCGCTCGCGGTCGAGTCCCTCCCAGGCGAACGCCTGACGCGAGAACACGTACGCGTCGGCCTGGACCACGTAGGGATACAGGAACGTCCACGCCTCCCGGGCAAGGTCGTTGGCCCGGTCGAGGCCGATGTGGCAGCGCCAGATGACCGCGGCACCCGCGGCCTGCATCGCCTGCACCATGCCCACAGGCTGGGGATCGTGGATGATCACGATGTCCCCGTCGCGCACGCGCCCGGCGAACCCGTCGGCGTTCTCGGCGAGCACGGCCTCGTAGCTGCGGCGGGCGTCCTCGTCGAGCGGGCCACCGTCGCCTGGGCTGCCGTGCAAGCGGTTGTGGATTCGCTTGGTCACGGCGAAGAACTCCGACGTGCCATCGATGGCGATCCAGCGGGCGTCTACCCCGGCGCCCCGGGCGTAGGCGATCAGCGATTCCAACAGCTCGGCCACGCCTCCGCCCATAGCGGTCGAGTTCACGTTCCAGACGACCCTTCCGTCCAGCAGCTCTTGCGCCTGCCGGGTGGATCGCTCGAACGCCGCATAGCGATCTGGAGCGAGCACGGAGCTGAATCGCTCGGTGCTCATCGGGGAAATGTCGACCTCGAAGGGCATGGTCCTGCGGACGGCCTTCGGCCCCTCTAGAGGGGCTACTGGGAGTCTGAAGCATGGACGCCCCGATCGCCAGGCAGATACGCCACGCCAGACGTCGATCGCCCGGGACTCTCAGCGTTCAGGTCCTCGTCCGCGGCTCCTCGGCGAGCTCCGAGGGTTCCGGCACCTCGATCGGTCCGGGCTTCGGCTGCGTCAGTCGGAGCCCGTTCCCGAACGGGTCGCGGAAGCCGCAGTCGGTGCCATAGAAGCGCTCGGTCGGCTCTTCGGTGAACTCGACGCCGCGGGCGACCAGCTTCTCGTAGTCCTTCCGGACGTCGTCGGTCGTGAGAATGGCGGCGAGACCCATCGCCCCCTTCGTCACGAGCTCGCGGACCTGCTCGGCCGTAGCGTCGTCGTGGACCGGCGGGCCGGGCTTCGCGAGGAAGATCTCGCGGTCGCGCTGACCCGGGACGTTGACCGTCAGCCAGCGCATGAAGCCGAGGTCTGCGTCGGTGTGGAGCTCGAGCCCCAGCTTCCCTACGTAGAAATCCAGCGCCTCGTCCTGGTCGAGTACGTAGATCTGTGAATGTGTGAGAGCGTTGATCATGCGGGCGACGTTAGCCGCCCGTCCCGTCGCCCGCTTCTCCAAAACTGCTCGGTCGCGTCCAGGCCTTGGCCAAGCACTCCGGAACGGCTCTGAGGTCCTTGGCGCGCCAGCGATAGGTCGTTGGTGGCTCGCCGACGATGTCGCGAAAGGTGCGGCTGAACGTTCCCAGGCTGGCGAACCCGACGTCGAGGCAGATCTCCGACACGCTGCGGTCGGTCTCGCGCAGCAGGAACATCGCCCGCTCGACGCGGCGACGCTGGAGATAGCGATGCGGCGTCTCGCCGAAGGTGGCGCGGAAGGTGCGGATGAAATGCGCCTCCGAGACGTAGGCGATCTTCGCGAGGGCCGGGACGTCGAGCTCCTCCGCGTAGCTGCGATCCATCGCGTCGCGAGCGCGGAGCATCCGGCGATTGGTCTCTTCGACCGCCTGGCTCATCGCACCCGTGTCATGAAACCAAACCGCCGGCTCTCTCATCGTCCTTTCATCGCCGCCCGCTACGAAGCACAGGAGAGCCATACCCGCGACATGCTGGAGGCGCAGATGCTCGGACGACTCAGGAAGCTCCCGCCGATCGTGGCGACATCGGCGACCGGGCTCGCGCTAATCGCCGTGCTTGCGGGCGGCTGCGGCTCATCGGGCGGAGCAAGCTCCTCGTCTGCGACGACGAGGTCGAAGTCGGCGTCCAGACTGGCCCCGATCCACGGCACGTACTCCCCGTCCATCGACCCGGGGAATTTCGTCTCCACGGTCGACAATCGGTACTGGCCCCTCAAGCCCGGCACTGGCTTCCACTACAAGGGCGCGAAGGGGACGACGCCGCAGACCGACGATGAGATCGTGACTCATCAAAGCAAGCAGATCCTCGGCGTCAAATGCACGGTCGTCCGGGACACGGTCTCCGAGCACGGTCGCCCGATCGAGCGCACGTTCGACTGGTATGCGCAGGACAAGCAGGGCAACGTCTGGTACATGGGCGAGGACTCCCTCGAGCTGAAGCACGGACGCTTCGTCAAGGCAAGCGACTCTTGGGAGTCCGGGGTACACGGTGCCAAGCCGGGGATCATCATGCCCGGCAACCCGCAGCGGGGCGAGAGCTACCGGCAGGAGTACTACCCGCCCGGTGAAGCCCTCGACCAGGCACGCGTCCTCGGAAATAGCGGAACCGTGAAGGTGCCGTACGGCACCTTCAAGCGGTCACTGGTCACGAGCGAGTTCAGCCCGCTGGAGCCACAGACGGAGAACAAGTACTACGTCGCGGGTGTGGGCGAGATCCAGGAGCGGGTGGTCAAGGGGCACCACGAGCAGTTCCAGCTGGTCAGCGTCACGCACTGAGAGGCGTGCGGAGGCCGGACTCCCTCCATCCGAACAGCCCCACGGTGCTGGTGGTGGAGGGCCGCGCGGCCGGCCATGAGAAGCGCGCGAGCGCGTAGAGGGCAGCCCGCTAGCTCCGCGGCGACTCTACCTGCCGACCGTCGAGCCAGGGCTCGACATCGGACGAGGACAGCACACGCGCGCGTCCGCACGGGGTCTGACTCACACCTCGGTTCGGGCTACGATCGCCAGCGATGACTGGAAGCGGTCATTTGCCCTTCCCAAGCGGCGACCGGAACGGCGTGGGCGGCAGGAGCCGTCCCCGGAAGTGATGGACGCGCGGCGACACCGTGTGGTCGTCCTCGGGGGCGGCTTCGGCGGCCTTGAGGCCGTGAAGCATCTCCGCCATGCGCCAGTCGACATCACCCTCGTCGACCGTCGCAACTTCCACCTCTTTCAGCCGCTGACCTACCAGGTGGCGACCGGCGCGCTGTCGCCCGGCGAGATCGCCTATCCCCTGCGAGCGATCTTCAAGCGCTACCGGAATGTGCGAGTGCTCATGGCCGAGGTCACCGACTTTGATCTCGAGGCACGCCGGGTGCATCTCGAGCCTCTTGCTGGCGTCCCTAACCCGCAGTCGGTTCCCTACGACACGCTGATCGCGGCGGGAGGATCACGCTACTCGTACTTCGGTCACGACGAGTGGCAGAGCCTCGCGCCGGAGGTGAAATCGCTGGAGAGTGCGCTCCAAGTCCGCCGGCGAATTCTCAGTGCCTTCGAAGCGGCCGAAATGGACGCCGAGCCCGCTCGCCGCCGCGGCTGGTTGACGTTCGTGGTCGTCGGTGCCGGGCCAACTGGTGTCGAAATGGCCGGCCAGATCGCCGAGCTCGCACGCGACACCCTGCGCCAAGACTTTCGGGCGATCGACCCTGGCGACGGCCGGGTCGTGCTCGTCGAGGCCGCTGATCGCGTGCTAACCACCTTTCCGCCGTCGCTCTCCCGCAAGGCGGAGCGGTCATTAGGGCAGCTGGGAGTCAGTCCGCTCCTCAACAGGACAGTGGTGGGAATCGATGCCGATGGGGTCACGATCGAGGCGCCGGACCGGAGCAGCGAGCGCATCGAGGCGCGCACCGTGATCTGGGCGGCGGGAGTCACCGCTTCGGGCCTGGCCGCCCGGCTCGGGGAGCTGGCCGGCGCCGAGCTCGACCGCGCCGGGAGAGTCACAGTGGAGGCAGATCTCACGCTGCCAGGCCGCCCAGAAGTCTTCGCGCTCGGCGACATGGTCCGGGTGCGTGACGAGAGCGGCACGTCGACGCTCTATCCGGGGGTGGCGCCCGTGGCGATGCAGCAAGGCCGCTACGCGGCCGAGGTCGTGCGCAACCGCCTGCGCGCTCGAGGGACCGGTCCATTCCGCTATCGCGACAAGGGCAATCTGGCCACGATCGGGCGCGCCCATGCCGTCGCCGACATCAAGGGCGTACACCTAAGTGGATTTGCGGCCTGGGCGACGTGGCTCGTGGTTCACCTCTGGTACCTGATCGGCTTCCAGAATCGGATCCTGGTCCTCATCCGATGGGCATTCAGCTTCGTGACCCGTGGCCGAGGGGCGCGGCTCATCGCAAGAGTCGCTGCGGCCGAGGGGGCCCCGGCGGATGCCGCTGGTCGGCAAGTCGCCGAGCGCGAACAAGTGTCCTGACCGGCGGATGTATGACCCGGCCGCCGGGCACTGGGCGGCAGCTACGTCGTGCCCGAGCCGGACGGGGGCCGGCAGGACGCGCTTACACTTGATCCTGGCCATGACCGAGGGGCCCATTCTCGACCGGATCGACGCCCTCGTGGACGAGGAGCACCGCCTCTGGGAAGCGTCGGAGCAGGGTCGGCTCGAAGAGGCGGGCCACAGCCGGCTCGAGGCGATTCGCGGCGAGCTCGACGGCTGCTGGGACCTGCTGCGCCGCCGTCGTGCCAATCCGAACGCCCCGGAGGTACCGCCGCGCGTGCCGGACCCCCCGAACGACCTCGAGGGACCCGAGCCCGAGCCGCCGCACCTCGAGCACGGCGTCCACACGGACGAGCCCGCACCAGACCCGGACGTCCCGCGCGACATCCCGTAGCCCAGCGTCCATGAACGGTGAGCCACGCTCCAACCGCGCCGGGCACGAGGTGGTTCGCCATGGGCGGGTCTCCTGGCTCACGCACCCCCCTGCGGGGGCGGCACACATCGCCGTGGAAAGCCACGCCTTCGGCGCCTTGCCGGTGTCGGTGCCTGCCGGCGACCCGGTGCCTCACGAGGCGACGCCGGGCGAGCTGCTGGCCATCACGCACGCGATGTTCATGGCCGCGGTTCTCGCGGACGCCCTGACCCGGGCCGGCTCGCCGGCTGACGAGATCGTCGTGGAGGCGGCCTGCACCATGACGGGCCCGCCGCCGGATCGGGAGTTGACCGCCGTCGACCTTTACGCTGAGGGCCGCGTTCCGGGCCTAGATGCCGGGGCGTTCGAGAGCACGGTCGCTACGGCGCGCAGGCGGTCCCTCCGTGCAGCCGGCGCCCGGGATGACATCCCCGGCAAGTTGAAGGCCGTGCTCGCCCCCCCGGACTGAGCGGCGCGGCTCGGCTGGGACGCCGCCGCGGCTCGCCATCACCGTTGAGGGCGTCTCCGCGGCGGCGCTCTCCCGGGCGGCTGCTCGGGAGCCTCGCGCGCGGGTGAGGCCTCGATGGGACACAGCAGCGGCCGCTCCACGCTGACCGTCGCCGCCTCGCCGTCATGGGTGATCTCGAGCGGCGGCCCACCCTTGAGCGAGTAGGTCGCCTGCCCGCGCGCGATCTCCACATGCAGGCTCCGCCCGCGGAAGCAGAGCCGGAACGCCAGCCGCGTCAGCGCCTCCGGCAGGCGGGGCTTGAAGCTGAGGACACCACCGTGGTCGCGCATTCCCCCGAACCCCGCGATCGCCGTGATCCACGCGCCTGCCAAGGCTGCGATATGGACCCCGTCGCGCGTGTTGCGCTCGAAATCGTCCAGGTCCATCAGCGCCGCCTGAGCGAAATAGTCGTAAGCCAGCTCGAGGTGCCCGACCTCGGCGGCCACCACCGCTTGCGTGCAGGCCGACAGCGACGAGTCGCGGACCGTCAGCCGCTCGTAGTAGGCAAAGTCCCGCGCCTTCTCCTCTTCACCGAACGCGTCGCCGCGCAGGTGCAAGGCCAGCACCAGGTCCGCCTGCTTGACCACCTGCTTGCGGTAGAGGTCGAAGTAGGGAAAGTGCAGCAGCAACGGGTACTGGTCAGCCATCGTGGCCTCGAAGTCCCAGTGTTCGTGGTCGGTGAAACCCTCGGCCTGGGGGTGGACGCCGAGCGCCTCGTCATAGGGAACGAGCATCGCCTGGGCGGCGTCGCCCCAGCGTGTCGTCTCCTCCTCGTCGACGCCGAGCTCGGCCGCGCGCGCGGGCTGGCGCTCGGCGGCGTCCGCGGCTTTCCGCAGGTTCCCCTGGGCCATCAGGTTGGTGTAGACGTTGTTGTCGGCGACGGCGCTGTATTCGTCCGGCCCCGTCACGCCGTCGATGCGAAAACGCCCGCGGGTGTCGTGGTGGCCCAGTGAGAGCCACAGCCTCGCGGTCTCGACCAGGAGCTCCAGGCCCACCTCTCGCTCGAAGGCCTCGTCAGCGGTCGTCGCCTGGTAGCGCGCCACCGCGTCGGCGACGTCAGCCCCTACATGGAACGCGGCCGTCCCGGCGGGCCAGTAGCCCGAGCACTCTTCGCCGCCAATCGTGCGCCAGGGGAAAGCCGCGCCCTCCAAGCCGAGCACCTTGGCCCGCTCGCGGGCCAGATCGAGCGTGGCATGTCGCCAGCGCAGGGCATCCCTCGCGGCGTCCGGCGCCGTGTACGTCAGCACCGGTAGCACGAAGGTCTCGGTGTCCCAGAAGGTGTGCCCGTCGTAGCCCGGCCCAGTCAGCCCCTTGGCTGCGATGGCTCGCTGCTCGGCCCTGGCCCCGGCCTGGAGCGTGTGAAACAGGGCGAAGCGAACCGCCTGCTGGAGCTCCGCATCGCCTGCGAGCTCGATGTCGGCGCGATCCCAGAAGTCGTTGAGATAGTCACGCTGGGCAGCGACCAGCCGATCCCAGCCGGTGTGCCGTGCCTCGGCCAGCGCCGCTGCGACCTGGTCGCGGACCGCCGCCGTCGACCGCCGGCTCGACCAGCCGTAGGCCAGGAACTTCACCACCCTCAGGCGCTCCCCGTCGCCGAGCTCCGCGGTGACCGTCACGCGGGCCAGGTCATCGAAGCTCTCAGACGCAATCTCGGTACCGGGTGGGCCGTCCACGACGTGGTCCATCGCCGCGGCCATGCGTAGCTCGCTCGCCTTCGTAACGTGCACGAGCATCGCGCGGTTTGCGCGGTCGTAGAAGAGCTCGGAGCGCAGGGGCGAGCTGAGCGCGGCAGCCGCTCGCGGATCGCCGTCCGGGGCCGGGAGGGGCTCGTTGGCCACGAGCTCGGATTGCACGACAACGGGCGCCGTTCCCTCCAGCGGCTCAACCTCGTAGAGAAAGGCGGCTACGGCCCGTTGCGAGAACGAAACGAGGCGTATCGAGCTGATGCGCACGGGGCGCCCGGTCGGGGAGACCCATTCGACGTGCCGGCGGAGCAAGCCTGCGCGCAGGTCCAGCACGCGTTCGTGCCTGCGCAGTTCCCCGTAACGGACGTCGAAGGGCTCATCGTCGACCAAGAGACGCATGATCTTTCCGTTCGTCACGTTCACCACGCTCTGGCCGGCCTCCGGGTAGCCGTAGCCCGCTTCGGCGTAGGGCATGGGACGTACCTCGTAGAACCCGTTCAGATAGGTCCCCGGCAGGCCGTAGGGCTCGCCCTCGTCGAGGTTTGCCCGCAGCCCGAGGTGTCCGTTGGCAAGCGCGAAGACCGACTCGGTCTGAGCGAGGGTGTCCAGCTCGAGCTCGATCTCACGCAACGCCCACGGCTCGACAACGAAGGCGGGATGCTGGATCACGGTCGGTCCAGCGCCTCGAGCCTTAGCTCATTCGCCGGTAGCGCCATACGCACAGCGGAATGAACACGGCCAGCACCCCGAAGATCCACGCCGCGGCCCCTCCCAGCGAATTCGGTCCGCCGGTGAGCGCATACCTGCGGGCGGCATCCGCCGTGAGCGTCACGGGGCTTACCTTCGCAAAGGCCTGAAGCCAGTCCGGCATGGTGGAGACCGGCACGAACACCGAGCTCGCGAAGACGAGCGGGAAGACCACTACGAAGCCCGCCGACTGCGCGGCTTCGGCACCCCGCACCGTGAGGGCCACGAAGGCGAAGATCCAACTGAGCGCGAAGCCGAAGGCGGCGACGACCACTATCGCGGCAAGCGCCCCCGACACGCCTCCGTGGAAGCGAAAGCCGACCGCGTAGCCGACCACGATCATCAGCCCGATGATCAGCACGTTGCGCACCAGGTCTGCCACGGTGCGGCCCAGCAGCACGGCCGAACGCGCCATCGGCATCGAGCGAAAGCGGTCGACCACCCCGCGTTCCAGGTCCTCGGCCAAGCCGATGGCCGTCTGAGTCGCGCGGAAGGTCACCGACTGCACGAAGATTCCGGGCAGCAGGAAGTCGACGTAATCGACCCCCGGAGGCAGCGAGCCGCTGACCGCGCCGCCGAACACGTAGACGAACAGCAGCACGAACATGATCGGCTGGATGGTCGAGAAGATCAGCAGCTGAGGCTGGCGAATGAAATGGCGCAGGTTGCGCCCCGTGACAACGGCGGCGTCGCCGAGGGCCAAGCGCAGGGCCCGCGGCGATGGGGGCTGCAGCCGCAGGATTGGCGCGCCCGACTCGCTGGTCGGCTCGGTGGCAGCCACCGGGGGCGGGCCGCCGTCCTCGCTCGGCGGCGCGCCGGTCAGCTGCAGGAAGACGTCGTCCAGCGTGGGCCTCCGCAGGCCGAGGTCGCTCACGGCGATCCCCGCCCGGCGTAGCTCCGCGGCTGCCTCCTCGACGAGCTCGAGACCGTCCCGGGGGGCCGGAAGCGTGAGCCGGTCCGGGCGTTCGTCGGGCTCCGGTTCGCCGCAGCCCACCCGGGAGAGCACGGCTTGCGCCTGATCGCGCTGCGCCGCGCTGGAGAGCGCCACCTCCAGGATCTGACCTCCCACGCGGTCCTTGAGCTCGTTCCCGGTTCCCTCCGCGATCACCTTGCCCCGGTCGATGACGGCGATCCGGTCCGCGAGCTGGTCGGCCTCCTCGAGGTACTGGGTGGTCAGCAGAAGCGTCGTGCCTTCGCCCCGGAGCTCGCGCACGATCGCCCAGATCTGGTTGCGGCTGCGCGGGTCGAGGCCTGTGGTCGGCTCGTCGAGGAAGAGGATCCGCGGGCGCGTGAGCAGGCTCGATGCGAGGTCGAGCCGGCGGCGCATGCCGCCTGAGTACGTCCGCGCCGGGCGGTCGGCCGCGTGGGCCAGGTCGAAGCGCTCGAGCAGCTCGTCGGCGCGGCGGCGAGCATCGTCCCGCGAGAGCTTGAACAGGCGGCCGAACATCTCCAGGTTCTCGCGCCCGGTCAGGATCTCGTCGACGGCCGCGAATTGCCCCGTCAACCCGAGCAGCTCGCGAACAGCGGCGGGCTCGCGCATGACGTCGTGCCCGAGGACCTCCGCCCGGCCCGCGTCGGGCCTGAGCAGCGTGGCGAGGATCCGGACGAGCGTGGTCTTGCCCGCCCCGTTCGGGCCGAGCAGCCCGAACACCGTTCCCTCGGGCACCGCGAGGTCGACGCCCGCGAGCGCCACAGTCGATCCGAAGCGCTTGGCCACAGCCTCGACCCGAGCAGCGGGTGCAGAGGATGGGAGCGTGCTCATGCCCCGAACGACCATACTCGTCGGTCCTGCGTTTCGGGGGCTGCGGCCGGGGCCGCCCACCACCAGCCCGGTAGTCGGCCGCCTGGACTTGGTCCAAGGTGTCGCTCACTGCGAACAGCGGGCCCAGGTGGAATGCTGCGCCGCGGTGAACTCACGACCCGGCACGCCAGGACCAAGCTGACGGTGGACTGGACCTTCGCCGGTACCTGGCCGCACCAGCCGCGCTGGTTCCACACCGACGACGGGCGGATGCACTACGTCGACGCCGGACCCCGCGACGGCGCGCCGGTCGTGATGCTCCACGGCAATCCCACCTGGGGCTACCTGTATCGCAATTTCATCCCACCGCTGGTGGATGCGGGCCATCGGGCAATCGTTCCCGACCACCTCGGGTTCGGTCGCTCGGACAAGCCCGACCGCCCGGAGCTCTACACGATCAGGAGGCACGCGGAGCGGATGGAGGCACTGCTCGAGTCGCTCGATCTCACCGGCGCGATCGTGGTCCCACAGGATTGGGGCGGTCCGATCGGGCTCTGGTGGGCGACTCGGCATCCCCAGCGTGTGCGCTCCTTGTTCATCCTGAACACGTTCGCCCACCGCCCACGGAGCGATGTCTCGCTGCCCCTGCCGCTGAGGCTCTTCCGCATGCCGGGGATCGGCGAAGTGATGGTCAAGCGCCTCGATCTGTTCAAGCGGGTCTTCCTCTTCCGAGCCGGCGTCGTCAGGCGTGAGCGCCTGACCCCAACGGTCAAGCACGCCTACCGCGCCCCGCATCCGACGGCCGCGAGCCGGACGCCGATCCTCGTCTTCCCCCGTGAGATCCCGGCCGGCCCAAGCGGGGCCGTGTCCGATCTCTGTGCCGACGTCGAGCGGCAGTTGAGCCAGCACTTCCGCGACAAGCCCGTCGGCATCGCCTGGGCCCTGAAGGACGTCGCCTTCAGGAGGCAGGTGCTCGAGCAGTTGTGGCTGCAGACCTTCCCGGACGCCGAGGTGCTGCGACTGGCCGACGCCGGCCACTACCTCCAAGAGGACGCCCACGAGCGCATCGTCCCGGCGCTGATCGAGCACATGCGCCGCTAGGTCCTGATGGATCATCGCTCGTTTGAACTCGCTTTTCGCGCGGGCTACTCTGGCTCACCACGAACTCCGGGATCGACGACGGCCACCAGAGACTCGACCCGACGTGCGCCTTACAAGGGAACGCCGGGTGCTGACGCCGGCAAAGGCCCGCGCTAGGTGAGGCCCGCCCGAGTAGTCGTCCTGGGCGGTGGCTTCGGCGGGGTCTACACCGCGCTGCACCTCGAACGCCTTGTCGCCAAGGGCGCACCCGTCGACGTCTCGCTGGTCAACCGCGAGAACTACCTGGTCTTCCAACCCATGCTGGCAGAGGTCATCGCTGGAGATGTCGGCCTTCTCGACACGGTCAGCCCACTGCGGCAGTTGCTGAAGGGCACGCGTCTTTTCGTACGGGAGATCGAGGGCGTCGACCTGGATCGACGCGTGGTGACCCTTGCCGCGGGGCTCAGGCCCCGAAAGCAGGAGCTGGCTTTCGATCACCTTGTCGTCGCGCTCGGGAGCGTCACCGACTTCCGGGGAGTCCCAGGCCTTCCCGAGCACGCCTTGCCCTTCAAGACCCTTGCCGACGCGGTGCGCATCCGCAACCACGTCATCCACGTGCTGGAGCAGTCGTCGGTGGAGCGCGACCCGGACCTGCGCCGAACCATGCTGACCTTCGTCGTGGCGGGTGGAGGCTTCTCGGGCACGGAGCTGGCGGCGGGCCTCAACGACTTCGTGCGGCGGGCCGCCCGGGACTACCGGTCGATCCCGCAGGGCGACGTCCGGATCATCCTGGTGCACAGAGGTACGAGATTGCTCGAGCACGAGCTCACGCCACGACTCGCGAGCTACGCGACCACGGCACTTGCCGAGCAGGGCATCGAGCTGATGCTCGGTCAGAGTGTCGTGGCGGCGAGCCCCAGGAGCGCGGCGCTTTCGGGTGGGCGGCGGATCCCGACTCGCACGCTCATTTCAACCGTGCCGTCCTCGCCAAACCCGGTCGTGGAGCAGCTCGGGCTGCCCAGTACCCACGGACGGCTGAAGTGCGACGGCACCATTGCGGTCGAGGGGTCCGATGGAGTGTGGGCCGTCGGGGACTGCGGACTGGTCCCCATGCCGAACGGCGAGCCGTGCCCGCCCACCGCGCAGCACGCCATCCGTCAGGCAAAGCAGCTCGCCGCGAACATCGTCGCTCGTCACACCGGCGCGCCGTTGCGCCGGTTCGCGTTCACCGGTCGCGGAAAGCTCAGCGTTCTCGGCCACCACCACGCCGTCGCCGAGCTGCCCGGCGGGGTGCGCCTGGCGGGCCTACCGGCATGGTTGATGTGGCGCGGCCTCTATTGGTCCAAGCTTCCAGGCGCGAGTCGCAAGACACGTGTCGCCATCTCGTGGGTGAGCGACGTGGTGCTCCAGCCCAACCCCGTCCAGCTCAATCTGGGTGGGGGCAGTGGCGCTACGCAAGGCCACTACGAGCCGGGGGAGACCGTGTTCGCCGAGGGGGATAGCGGCGACAGCCTGTTCATGATCCTCTCCGGCCGGGTCGAGGTCTCGAAGCGCTTCGACGCCGGGCCGCGCGTGGTGAGGACGCTCGGGCCGGGCGAGTACTTCGGGGAGATGGCGCTGCTCGGGCGTCATCCCCGGACCGCCACGACTCGGGCACTGACACCGCTCGACGTGCTCGTGCTTCCCGGGTCCGACTTCTCGGCCCTGGCTGAGAGCCTCAAGGAGTTCCGCGGCGAGTTCGAGGAGAGCGCGCGCCTGCGAGCCGAGTCGGACGCGGCGGTCGCGGCATCGGACCCGGCCTGATCAGCGGGAGCCCACCGACAGGCGGTACCGATTGTCCCCGAGCACGACCGAGGGACGGCCCCGGCATCCGCCTCGATGATTTCAAGGGTCGAGCGAGGTCTTCGGTAGAAGTCAGACACCCGGAGACGGAGACATCATGCTGAAGAGTGGTCGCGTGGCGGCGCGGCTCCCCGCACGGGACCTGACTCGAGCGCGTAGGTTCTACGCGGAGAAGCTCGGCCTCGAGCCGGCGGACGAGCGGCCGGGAGGCCTGCTCTACCGCTGCGAGACCGGCGAGTTTGCTCTGTTCGAGTCCGCTGGAGCGGCGCCGGGGACGTTCACGCAAATGGCCTGGGAGGTCGACGACATCCAAGCAACGGTCGGCGCGCTGAGGGAGCGGGGCGTCGTGTTCGAAGAGGTGGACCTGCCGGGTCTGAGGACGGTCGACGGAATAGCCGAGATCTCCGGCAACTATCCGAGCAAGGGCGCCAAGGGCGAGCGCGGTGCCTGGTTTCGCGACAGTGAGGGCAACATGCTCGGAATCGGCCAAGCCATCCGCTAGACCAGTCGCGACGCCGAGGCCGTATGAGTTGCCGGCATTGATCGTGCCTGGCCCGGCGGGCGTATGGTGCGGCCGCATCACCGGTGGGCCGTGAGAGACTTCCGCGCGCCGACGATGGAGATTCGTTGATGTGGGAGTTCGAGGATTCAGTACAGGCGCCTACCTCTCGTGAGCGGATCTGGGCGCTGTTGATGGAGGTCCCGGGTTGGCCGCGCTGGAACCCGGGGGTGGGTCGCGCCGAACTCGAGGGACCGGTGAGGGAGGGTGCGACTGGCACGATACGTGCGGCGGGCGGTCCGACCTCGAACCTGAAGATCCTCGAGATCGAGCCCGAGCAGCGCCTCGTGACGGAGGCCTCGGAGCGGTTCATGCGGCTGCGCTTCGAGCACGAGCTCGCGGACGTGCAGGGCGGGCAGCTGCGCATCAGTCTCCGGGTACGCATGACGGGTCCCGCTACGCCGCTGATGCGGCACACGGTGGGCGCTCGCCTCGAACGCTCGATCCCGGCAGCGCTTGCGGGCCTGGTCGAGCTCGCGGCCACTGTGCCGCCCGGTGAGAGCGGCTAACGACGGGGCTGGGCTGCAGCTGCCGCCCGGGCGCAGGTTGGAATCGATGGACTTCGGGGCAGCCGTTTGGGATGCTCGCCCCCGATGCTCTCAGTCGTTGCTGTGGGTACAGATGGATCGGCCACCGCGTCGAAGGCGGTGGAGGCGGCCGCTGAGATCGCGGGACGCTTCGACGCGAAGCTGGTTCTCCTCAGCGCCTCCCAGTCCTCGCACAACCCCCCTGCCGGGTCGAAGGGGCGCTTGGACGAGCGTCAGTGGGTGTTCAACAAGGATGCTCGGGTGCGGGAGATCCTGCACAGGACCGAGCAGGACCTGCGGGATCGAAAGATCGACTGCACCACGATGCTCGATGAGGGCGACCCCGCCGACGTCGTCATACGGCTGGCGGAGGAGTGCGGGGCCGACCTGCTCGTGATCGGCAATCGGGGCATGCATCGTCGCGTGCTCGGCAGCGTGCCCAACACCGTCACACACAAAGCGCCTTGTTCGGTGTACGTCGTTAAGACGACGTAGTTGCGCGGTCGGCCACCACCAAATGTAAATGCGCAAATTCCAGGGTGGGCCGTTGGACGGGGCCTCCACCCGGTGAACAATCAAGCGGGTGCCGACCACCGGGCTCAGCGAGGTTCAGCCCTCCTTCGTCGAGCGGCTCCCGCTCACGGGCGCGGCGCTCGAGTTCGCTCTTGAACGCCACGCGGGCCAGCGGCGCGAGGGCGACCGGGCGCCGTTCGTCCTTCATCCGCTCGAGGTCGGCTCACTCCTCAGCCAGGCCGGTTACCCCGACCGCATCGTCGCCGCGGGAGTCCTGCACGAGGTGCTCGAGGAGACGGAAACCGACGAGACCGAGCTGGAGGAACGCTTCGGCGCCGAGGTATGTGCGCTTGTGCAGGCCGTCAGCGACGACGCCTCGATCGAGGACGAGTGGGCGCGTAAGGCCGCACTGCGCTCCCAGGTCGCCAGCGGCCCGGTGGCAGCCGCAGCCGTCTTCGCCGCGGACAAGGTGTCCAAGGCGCGCGAGCTGCGGCTACGACTCAGCCGCGGGCTGCCGGCTGAGGACGCAGGCCTGAAGCTCAGCCATTACCGAGCGAGCCTGACGATGCTTGAGCGACCGCTCGGGCGCTCCCATCCGATCCTCGAGCAGCTCCGCTTCGAGCTCGAGGCGCTCGACATGCTCCCTCCTGCCTAGATCGATACTCCCCCAACGGGCGTGCGGGCCAGCTCGCGAGCCACCAGTTCCGGCACCACATCAGCAAGATGACCCCGCGAGGGATTAGTTTCGGCGGTCGCAACGGTCTGTACCGCTGACGACCGATACCGGATGGAGGAAGCATGCAGACCGTGACTTCAAAGGACGGCAGCCGCATCGCCTATGACCGCTTCGGGTCTGGTCCGACGGTGATCCTCGTTGGCGGCGCGCTCAGCTACCGCAAGTTCAAGAAGATGGAGCAGCTCGCCGAGCTGCTCGCCGAGCGCTGCACGGTGATCAACTACGACCGTCGCGGGCGCGGTGACTCGACCGAGGTGAAGCCGTTCGCGCTCGAGCGGGAGATCGAGGACATCGCGGCCCTGATCGAGGCCGAGGGCGGCTCGGCTGCGCTCTGGGGCTGGTCGTCCGGCGGCGCGCTGGCCCTGCGCGCGGCCGGGACCCAGATTGGCGTCGAGCGCGTGTCCGTCTACGAGGTGCCTTTCATGGTCACACCCGATGCCAAGCGACCGACGCCGGACTACGGCGAGCGGCTCGACCAGCTGGTCGCGGACGGCGACCGCAGCGGCGCCGTCAAGCACTTCATGCGCAACTCAATCGGCATCCCCGCACCGGTAGTGGCGCTGATGCGGTTGATGCCGATGTGGAAGGGCCTGAAGGCCACAGCGCACACCCTCCCCTACGACTGGGCGGCGCTCGGCAAGCACAATATGTACGGTGCGCCTCTGAACGCCGAGGAGTGGGCGTCGGTAACGGCTCCGACGCTCGTCGTCTCCGGCGCCAAGAGCCCGGCCGTGCTGCGGGATGGCTCACGCGCGCTGGCGGAGGTGCTGCCGAACGCGGAGCTGCGCGAGCTGGAGGGAGTCAGCCACAACGTGAAGATGAACGTTCTGGCGCCGGTGCTGGCGGACTTCTTCGTAGGGAGACGGACGTCCCCCTCGCCGACAGGGTGAAGATGAGAAAGCTGATCTACTCGATGGGGGTCTCCCTGGACGGCTTTGTCGCCGGGCCCGGCGGAGAGATCGACTGGTCGGCACCGGACGAGGAGCTGCACCGGTTCCACAACCAGCAGGCCCGGCAGATGGGGGCGCACCTCCTGGGGCGGCGCATGTACGAGGAGATGAGCTACTGGGAGACGGCCGACGAGCAGCTGTCGGTCGACTACTTGCTCGAGTTTGCCCGCATCTGGAAGGACACGCCGAAGGTCGTGTTCTCAACGACGCTCGAGCAGGTCGAGGGCAACGCCAGACTGGTCAAGAAGAGCGCTGCCGAGGAGGTCGCCAGGCTGAAGGAAGAGCCGGGAGGGGACCTGTCCGTGGGCGGCGCCGGTCTGGCCTCCAGCTTGATCAAGCAGGGCCTCGTCGATGAGTACCGGCTCTTCGTCAGCCCGGTCGTCCTGGGCGGCGGCACTCCTTTCTTTCCTGCAGTGGACGGGAGGATCGATTTGGAGCTCGTCGAGACACGGACGTTTGGCTCTCGGGTCATCTACGTTCGCTACCAGCGGCGATAGCGCTCTTCGACAGCGCTGAGGGGAACCTCGCCAGCACTCGCGTGCCACCCAGCCACGCCGTCAGACGCTGCGACTCCTGCTCGATGGCCCTCCTTCCTTCGGCCCCGACGTCCTCGAGCATCTGCACGACCACCTCGCCGGCGTCGCTCTGGCGCCAGCCGCCCACGATCCGCCCGTCCCACCACACGGTAGGTCCCGCGTTGCCGCTCGTGTCGAACAAGTGCTCCTTGTGCGGGCCGAGGTACCAGGCCCGCTCGAACCAGCCCATAGTGGTGGGATCGAGTGGAGGCAGCAGCGCGACCCCAGGCTCGACCGGATCGGTCGGCTCGAGGTCGTCGGGTAGCAGGTATCCCGTCTGCCCGTCGAGGTCGACCTCGACCGCGTCGAGGTCGGCCAGCGCCCTCCGCACGGCAACGACCGTCGACCCGAGCCACCACTTCATGTCGGCCGCGGTACCGGGGCCGAACACGCGCAGCCACCGCTCGACCAGCTTCGCCACGCCCTCGGCTTCCGGCCGCGGCGCGATCTCCTCCCCCAGCCAGGACTTCACGGACGCCCAGCGGGGTCGAGAGGTGGTCCACCTGCCGTCGTTCGAAGCCCGGACGATCTGCCCCGCCGCGGACAGCGTCGTCAACACCCGGGGACCGACCGGCATCTGACCACCCCAGGACTTCCCTTCCCCATATGCGATGGAGCCCTCGAGCAGGGGGATCTCCTCGCGCAGTTCCGACGAGGTGGCTTCCCGGCCTTCGGAAAGCGCCGCCAGGACCTGCTTCGACGCCTCGGACAGCCAGCGCCCACCGTTCCGGTGGAGCCCCGCCTTCTCGACGTCGCGGATGAGCCTGCGCCGCTCCGCTTCCGCGATCCGGTTGCTGGCCCCCGCCTGAGCGAAGCTCACGGTCTCGCGCGGGAAGACGAACAGGGTACGGCGCATCGCCAGGTGCTTCACCAGCGACCGGTCGACGTACAACGCACGCTCCAAATCGGACACCACCATGCCGTCGACGCGCGCCCAGACGGAGAGGTAGACCGTCGCCGGGTCGGTCCCGTGCAGGCAGACCATGCTCCTGGCCGCCTCCACGACGTCGCCCGCCCGATGGCCCGAGCCCAAACGGTGGTGACGGGTCAGCCGGGCTCGCCGTTCCGCGAGCTCGATCTTTCGCACCAGCGGATCCTGCCATGGTCGGGGCTCCCGCAGCCGGCCAACGGCTGGTCGCGGTGTCGTGGGCCCGTGAGGTCGAGTAGCGGCGCGACCTACCGTCGAGCGACCAAGCCGGCCAGCCGCCTGGGGAATCGAAGCAGCGCTTGACGCAGCGGCATCCTGCCACTTCCACCGCGGCTGAGCCGCTCCAGCGAGCCCACGGTCTGAGGCGAGAACCGATCCAGGTGGGTGGCCAGCGCGAGGAAGACCTGCGCGGTCGTCAGCGCGTCGCCGTCCGCTTCGTGCGGGCGGTGAACCGGCAGCCCGAGCGCCTGCGCCAGCGGCGTGAGGCCGAGTGGGGCGGCTGAACCCCGCTCCCGCAGCCGGAAGAGCTCGGCGCCCAGAGCTGCTGTGTCAACGATCGGGTTGATCAAACTGATGCCGCTTTCGCGGAGCGCTGCGCCGAGGAACCTCTCCTCGATCGAGGCGACGTGCGCCACCATCACCGTGCCAGTCAGCGCTTCCACCAAGCCATCCAGAGCCTCCGCGAGTGGCGGCGCATCCACGAGGTCGGCCCTGCGCAGGCCATGGATGAGGATCGTCTCCCGGTCGGGCATGCGGCGAGGCCGTACCAGCTCGTACCGGGCGTCGTCGAGCCGCAGTCGTCCACACGTGATGCGCAGAGCCGCGAACGAGATGATCTCGTCAGCACCCGGATCCAGTCCGGTCGTCTCGAGGTCGACCACGCAGAAGTCGGCCTCACGCCAGGGAGTCGACGGATCGGGCCGCGGCGTCTCCGCGTAGGCGTGGAAGCTCCTCGGACGGGCAACAGGCTCGGCTAACGCTCTCCCTTCCAGACCAGCCCGGTGTCCAGCCTCTTCTGGGTGGACGCGACGAGGCGAAACGCCTCGCGCAGATGCCGACGCGTGAGGGCGTCGAGTCCCTTCGGATCCACGTAGTCATCGGGGGAGGTCCCCGCCTCGAGCTGTCGAACCTGGTGCTCCATTCTCAGCTCGGTCATCAGCCGCCAGGCCTCCTCCAGCGTGCTCGCGTCCGATTGGGGCAAGATCCCGGCCGCTCCCGCGGCCTGCAGCCGCGAGACCGTGCTCGTGCTCGTGGCCCCGGCCGCGACCCCCGCGTAGCGGGCGATCCCAACGATCGGCAGCAGGCCCCCCTGCTTGATGTCGAAGCTCCCGCGGTGCTCGCCGGAATGCTCGACGACGATATCGCGGAGAAACCCCGTTGGAGGCTTGCTCGCCAGCGCAAGCCTTAGCAGCAGCCGGAGCACGACCGGGCGCTTTCGCGCGTCGTGCACGGTTGAGAACACATCCAAGGCCTTGCCGCGCCCGTCGACGCTGCGTCCGTCGAGCAGGATGGAAATCGCCATCAGGGTCTCGTTCGTCCGAGCGTCGAGCCAGCTTTTGATCTCGTCGCGCCATTCGCCCGCCGGATGGACCATCACCGAGCCGGCGGCGGTCACTCCGTGCGGGTCGGACTTGAAGCCCGTAGCCGCGAGCAGATCACCCACCTGTTCGGCCATGTCGTGCATGTACGCGGCAGCCGATTCACCTCCCCCGTCCTCCCAGACCAGCCCGGAGTCGACATCCGAGGATGGAGCGGCCTCCCGCCGGCCGTGACCTCCAAGCCAGAGCCACGCAAACTCAGCCGGTGGCGGTCCCGTCGCCTCGCCGACGAGCTCGACCATCCGCCGAACGATGGCCTCGACGACCACCGAGATGATCGCTCCGAGCTGCTCCGCGGCTAAGCCGCCCCGATGCAGCGCGACCACCGTGGGGATCAGACGGGCCCCGACATCGCGTAGCTCCTCGGCGCTCCCCGCCTCAGCGATCGCCCGGCGAAGCACGAAGGACCTCCTCGCCTGAGCGGCCAGCAGATCGAGGTCGGTGACGACGCCAAGCACCTCCTCGCTCGCCGAGAGAACCGGGACGTGGCGAATGCCGTGATCGAGCATCGCCAGCAGCACATCGGCGGCCGCCTGATCGGCCCGCACGGTGAAGACCGGAGTGGTCAGCACATGGCGCACCGGCGTCTCGAGCGAGAGGCCCTTGGCAACAACCCGAGCACGGAGGTCATGGTCGGTCAGGATCCCGAACGCGCCGTCCTCGAGCCCAACCAGCAGCGAGCTGGCGCCGGCTTCGACCATGCGGTGAGCCGCTTGTTGCAGCGACATCCCCGAGTCACAGATCAGCGGCTGCTCGCGCACCAGGGCGCCCGCCGGCTGCTGCGTAGGGTCGATTTCGCCGACACGGGGCGCCTTCGTATCGCCCGGCCGCGGCAACATCAACAGCGAGCGAGCGACGAAGCGAAGGCCCGCCGGACTGCTCAGGAAGGGCACCACGTCGTCGGAGGCAAGCGCGTAACAGAGCGTGTCCTCGCGAGCCCGTGCCTCCCACCCGGTCGGCAAGCCGGAGAACGTCCAGGCCTGCCCGAACATCTCGCCATCCTCGAGCAGGTCCAGCACGCGACCTCGCTGCGCCAGCTCCACGGCTCCCTTGCGAATGACCCGGATCTCGTCGGGAGGGCGCTCGCCCTGCTTGAAGATGACCGTTCCCGCGGTAAAGAACTCGACCTTGGTGCGCTCGGCCAGGTGCTCCAGGTCCGCTGCGTCGAGGCCGCTGAACGGCTCGTGGGCCTTCAGGAACTCTGCAACGTCATGCATACGAATGCCGCCCGCGACTTGAGCTCGTACGCGTCGAACCCTACGGGCGTCGGAAGCATCGGGCAAGTACCCAGGCTCAATCGGCCGCGTCGGGCGAGGCCTCGGCGAGGCGCTCGCTTTCGGCGACCCTGCCCGGCCGCCCGGCCCGCGCCCACAACGCGTAGAGCGTGGCCGCGAGGAGCAGTGCGCAGACGAGCGAGACGATGGGATAGCCCCTGGCGAGATCTGCGCCGAGCGTGACCGCGACCGCCAGGGCACCCAGCAGGCTCGTCGCTCGGAGCAGCCGGCGCCCTTCGGCTCGGAAGAGCCTTGCCATCGCGAGTAGGCCACAGAGGAACGCCACGAACACGGCGACTGCATAGAAGAGGACGAGCCGTTGCTCGCGCGCGCCGGCAGCCAAGACGATCGCCGCCGCGACGACGAGGAATGCGACGACGCCCCAATAGGGGGTGTGGTGGTGATTTGTTCGCCCAAGCCGGGGCGGCAGCACGCCGACGCCGCCCCCACCCCCGGAGAGCGCCTTCAGCAGCCCCGGCCCGGCCTGGAACGACGAGCTGGCAGCGGCAAGGAGCAGGACCGCGGTGGTGACCTGGAAGGCCGCGAAGATCGCTCCATTGCCGGCGGCGGCGCGGGCGATCTCGGCCGTCAGAGTCGAGTTCGCCGGCGGAAGCCCGACGTGGAGGGCAACGGCGAGGAGCGACAGGCCGAGGGTCAGCGTTACAACTATGGCCAGCATCAGCCACAGCGTGATACGGCCGAACCGTCGACGGCCATCGTCGTCGAGTTGGCCGAGTTGCGCAATCGCCGATGAGGGCGCCTCGATGCCGGTCGCGAGCGCCATCGCGACCGGGAATGCGAGCAGCACCGCCAACGGCGCCGCGTCGTGCGGACCGGCGGGCCCGAAGGTGC